>CAMDCI010000063.1 GCA_945889715.1 Bifidobacterium breve
GCGAGAGCAGTAAAGCCCGCTGCCGCAAAACGATCAGCAACATCTTGAATATGGGGTACGAGTCCCCACCATTCTTGGATAACGATCACGCCAGGTCCTCCGCCATTTGCCAGGTATCCATCGCAGGTTCCGCCGTTTGACTTGAATGAAATTCGTTCGCCCATGTCCTTGACCGTAGCAACTATTCGAGCTTTGCGAATCTTCATTGTCCTGTGACAAAGCACAGTCTGTACTCCCTGACGTGTAACGAATAGTGTGAAGTCATGACCATGACTTCCTCGGCACTCAACACGAATCCCGATAACGCACTCAAGAGCGATCGCTCGCATGTGTTTCACTCATGGTCGGCCCAAAGCCTGATTAGCCCGATCGTCGTCACCAAGGCTGAGGGCA
This sequence comes from Bifidobacterium breve, assembly GCA_945889715.1. Classification (GTDB taxonomy): domain Bacteria; phylum Actinomycetota; class Acidimicrobiia; order Acidimicrobiales; family Ilumatobacteraceae; genus Casp-actino8. Next base: position 394 of record CAMDCI010000063.1, read on the forward strand.
GCCATTTCTGGGATGAGTCTGGCAAGAAGTACCTCGACTTCTCGAGCCAACTCGTCAATGTCAATATCGGTCATCAACATCCCAAGTTGGTCGCGGCTATTCGAGAGCAGGCCGAGCGCTTATGCACGATCGCTCCGTACCACGCCAATGACGCGCGCAGTGAAGCCGCTCGTCTGATCACCGAGCGTGCGCCTGGTGATCTCAATATGGTGTTCTTCACTAATGGCGGTGCAGAAGCAACCGAAAATGCCCTTCGTATGGCGCGCTTGCACACCGGACGTCACAAAATTCTCACGACTTACCGCAGCTACCACGGTGCAACTGGTGGAGCAATTCAGCTCACCGGTGATCCGCGTCGTTGGCCAAGCGAACCGGGCTTACCGGGAGTCGTCAAGTTCTGGGGCCCGTATCCATATCGTTCGGCATTCCACAGCAGTAGCGACCTTGAAGAATCACAGCGTGCGCTGCAACACTTGCGCGACACGTTGATGGTTGAAGGTCCGCAAACGGTTGCCGCGATCATGATGGAAAGTGTTGTTGGTACAAACGGAATCTTGGTTCCGCCGCCTGGCTACATGGCTGGCGTACGCGAAATCTGTGATGAATTCGGAATCGTGTTCATCGCCGACGAAGTGATGTCGGGCTTTGGTCGATGCGGAGAATGGTTCGCGATCGACAATTGGAAAGTCGCTCCGGACCTCATTTGTTTCGCTAAGGGCGTGAACTCGGGTTACCTGCCGCTCGGCGGAGTCATCATCAGCGATCGCATTGCCGACACTTTCCGTGAGCGTCAGTTTCCGGGTGGACTCACTTACAGCGGACATCCATTGGCGTGCGCTTCAGCTGTTGCCAGCATCAATATTTTTGAAGAAGAAGGCATCATCGAAAATGCTCGCCATCTTGGTCGCGACATCATCGGACCCGAACTTGAGAAGTTGAAAGCCAAGCACCCCAGCGTTGGTGATGTGCGTGGAGTTGGCGTGTTCTGGGCTATCGAATTGGTCAAGGACCGCGAGACACGTGAGCCTTTGGTGCCGTTTAACGCGGCAGGTCCTGCCAATGCGCCGATGGTCGAATTGATTGGTGCGTGCAAGGGCCAAGGCTTGTGGCCGTTCACCCATTTCAACCGTATGCACGTGGTGCCGCCGTTGACAACGAGCGATGAAGACGTGCGAGCCGGCATCGCCGTTATCGACGAAGTCCTCACCCTCGCCGACGCCCACTACACCGGCAATTAATCGCCACTTTGGAATATGGCTGCCGCTAGGCGGCAGCCATATTCCAAAGTGGGTCAATTTGCACGGGTGGTGAGGGCGACGCCGACGAGGGCGACGGCAAGTCCGACTACTGCCAACACACCCAAACGCTCGCCAAACAACACCGCACCTTCAATCGTGCTCAGTGCCGGCGTCAAAAAGAACAAACTGCTGACCTTCACCGCCGCCTGACGTTGCAGCAACCACAACATGATCAGTACTGCCGCAATCGACAACACCACAATCGCCCATAACAACGACCACCAAAAACGGGCCGTCCACTGAACTTCAAAATGTTCAACCGAGACTGACCCGACTCCCAACACCACCGCCGATATTGCATACTGCACAGCAGTGCCACGCAACAACGGCATCGCCCCACCGCGCGAGCGTTGCAACAGTGTCCCCGCCGACATGCCGACGACCGACACCACCATCGCCACTACTGCCCCAGCGGTAATTCCACTGACGCCCGCGTTCAGACGATCAACGACTACTGCAACCACACCGCCGAGCCCGCAGCCAACACCAATCCACTGACGAGGCTTCAACTTCTCGCTCAGCAACAACAACGCACCCACCGAAGTAATGACCGGATGCAACCCGGCAATCAATGCCGACAAACCAGACGGCAAGCCAAGGTCGGCAGCAATAAAAACTCCGCCCAAGTAAATAGCGTGCATTCCTAACCCAGTGAGAAGCGCCCACTTCACCTGAACTCGCGATATTGACGGAGCATTCGTCGCAATCGCAATCGCCCATAACACTGCCGCCGCAATAATCATGCGCAAGAACAAAAATGTCATCGGCCCCGCATCGCGCGTTCCGTAACGCGCCACGATGAAACCAGTACTCCACAGCAACACAAAAATAACCGGCGCAAGTTGCCTACCGATCGTGACTGACTGAGGAAATTTGGTTGGAGTACTAATTTTTATTCAGCGCCATTGGCTTTTGACTCACCAAGAATTTTTCAAGTTCAGACTGCATCGAGTTAACTACATCAAAAACTGCAAAGTCATCCACATCTCTCCGACGTAATTCGGCATTGACATGATTCATCCAAACACCAAATTCAGGTAATTGAGAACTTCCAATAACAACCACGCTGTATCCAGAATTTCTATAATCCAATAAGTCATCCACAACGTATTCAATAGTCTTCCCGATTGAGCTCAAGTGAAAGTCACTTGGTGGAAGAACAATAAAACCAAAATCACATTTTTCAAGCGACTCAACGGCGTTGAACTTTGCTGCATCCTCATTGGCAATTCCGTCAGCCAATAATGCCACTCGATATCCGCGAGGATCAGGGTTAAGCATCTTGAGAATTTCCTAATCGCACGATGACGTCATCAGATATTTCTGCAGTAGTCCCACCTGCACGCAAGAACTCATCAAGCTCGTCGAGACACCCCGGCAGATCTCGCGACTCATCCCAGTCGGTTGTATCAAGCAACATGCCACTTGCCCGTGGCCACGGAATATCGCAACTCTCCAGTACTGATTTGAGTTCTTCCATCCAGACACCCATACCAGCAACGACTTCATAATCGCCATCATCAAATTGCGGTCGCCCACCCCAGTTTTTTGCTTGCCCCGTGTATCGCACACCACTCGACGGGCTGCCATCGAGGCCTACAACAACAACCTCGTAACCCCGCCGATAAAACTCGGCAATTGGGGCTGCCATATTCATGGCCAAGATTCGGCAGTGACGCCGATAATTAGCTTTGTCGTATAGCTCCCTCCCCTGCCACCACCTGTCAACGCCAGCAAAAGCCATTTCGGGGCAAGGTAACTGTTGAATTCGATATCCATTGTTTCGTAATCGCTCGACAACTCCTGGGACGGCGCCTCGGGATCGAGCAAACTCTTGAACCTTGGCATTTTGGTTCACCAAACAATGTGCAACAAAAGCGACACGCTTTTTCTGATTCAACTGGACGGGCACTCCGCTGTTGCTCATTCGTGCTCAGTCATTAATGCCGACTCAGTCATGCTGGTCGGAAATAGTTGATTCGAAACACATTTCCGTCGGGATCTGCCAACACTGATTGATATGCGCCGTAATACGTCTCATACGGATCATGCAAAAGACGTGCACCGTTAGCAACCGCTCTTTGTGTCGCGTCAGCAACGTGCTGGTCGCTTTCACATTCAAAAGTCAAATATTGAGTTGTGCCCTTAGGGTTGGCCCAATCTTGGATATTTAACATTTCGTAGACAACTGGTGCGGAGAATCCGATGATGACGCCGGATGCATCAGCTCCTCGAAATATTTCACTTCGTAAATCTTCCACTTCTGGTAAATCAAAAGTCTTTGAGTAGAAATCAAAAAGCCGGATGAAATCAGCGCTGATAAAACTCGCAAGAGAAATACCAACTTTCACTTATTAATTCCTTGTCCGAAAGTGGCTTGCTTGACGAACTTTGAAAATAGATGCTCACCAGATGACATCGGGGCATGTTTGGCAGTTTCTCCGGACTGCAAGCATGTTGGTAGACACGAAATCATCGCGTCATAATTTGGTTGATGGAAGAAAACTAGCGAAATTCGGCGAGAATCGTTGGCAGCATCTCGAGGTGGGTTAACAACACGGTGCAGTGTTGAGACCCATAGATCGTTAGTCCATTCAGACATTAAATCTCCGATGTTGACAACGAGAGCACCTTTAATGGCGGGCACGTCGAACCATTCACCTGACTTTGTCATGACTTGCAAGCCACCTGGTCTCTGCTCTTGGCGGAGAAGTGTGAGACTTCCATAGTCGGTATGTGCGCCTGCACGCAATTGCCCTGGCAATGGCGGTGTGGGCTGATCGGGATAGTTCACAGCTCGGAACATACTGATGTGCTCATTAATTTTGTCCTCAAAATAATCGATATCGAGGTTGAGAGCAATTGCAAAAATTCTCATCACTTGGCGCGATACTTCACTCATCTCAGCGAAATAGCGTTCCCATACTGCTCGCATTTCGGGGATCACGTTTGGCCAAACATTTGGTGCAAAGTGCGGCCCCGCAGCTTCCCCTCGGTGGTACTCATCGTCAGCCACATTAAATGGACCCATATCCATTTTTTCTTTCAGATCTCCGGGGGCGGCCTCATCGAGTGAGTACGAAAGGCCTTCTTTCCCTACTGCCGTCCATCCACGAACTTGGTCTGGCGCCGGTTGCGCAGCAGATGCTTTTTGTTCTTCAGACAAATCAAAGAACTTGCGACTCATGTCGTAGACCTCTTGTATGAATTCTTCGGAGACCCCATACCCAGTGATCTGAAAGAACCCGATCTCTTCACAGGCTTGCCCAAGTTCTTTGGCAACTGATGCCATACCTTCGGGCGTTCCACTGAGAAATGGAGCGATATTGATGACAGGAACTGTGTCCACTTTTTCTCCTATTTTAAAAATTCTTACACCAGATCTACATACGGAAATACGTCGGTGACCCAGTCGCCATTGACTGGGCCACCCAACGCATCGAAATGCTTAACAACATCTGAATTAGATGTTTTGTACCTTGTCCTTGAATTCCATGAACATGTATGGATTTGCTTCAACGATTGAATCAATCGTTTCTGAAGTTGCCATGACCTGTTCAACTACCGTACGGAACTCGGGTGTCTCACCGCGAAGTGATGCCAAAACGGCATTCGCAGCAATCAAGCCGGTTTGCGCCGACGAGTAGTAACGAGTTGCTGACTGGTAAGGAGTCTTCATCCAACCAATCATTTCTTCGTCAGCATCGGACGAGATGTGCAACACCGTGTCCTTGCCCTGATCTTTGAGCCACTGTGAAATACCATTCGACATTGACGCCGAGTAAGCCACGATGATTCCCAAATCGGGGTGAGCGGTGAAAGCATTCTCGACAACGCCGACAGCCTTCGTGCGGTCGAAGAAGCCCTGTTCGCGAACAACAACTTCAAAACCGCTGTCCTTCAACACTTCGTCTAGGCCTTCGTCGATGCGCTCAGAGAATCCCTGACCGACAACTCCTTGAACGACGCATACCTTGCCTGGTGTCGCATTCGCTATCAGGTATTCACCGATCAAACGGCCACCTTGAACCGAGTCAAGCTCGGCGACTCCGACGAAGAATTCGTCAGATGCACTCGCGCCTGGCCAGATGCAGTTTCCAGCCGGCACACCCTGAGCAACTGCCTTTTCGGCAGCGGCTCCGGCTGATTCAACTGTGTTTGGCTGAATGATGAGACCCACAACACCCTTAGCAAGGAATGCTTCGGCTGCGGCTAATTCTTGGGCTGCGTCGTAGTTGACCTGAACTACTTCAAGTGAGTAATCGGTCCCTTCAAGTGCTTTGTAAACACCGGTCGCGACGCCCTTCGTGTAGTCGTTCAGACCGTTGAGCGTGAGCCCAATCAATCCGCCCTCGGTGACTGCAGGTGTTGATGAATCGCCTGCAGCGTCGGTGCTCTTGTCGTCGTCGCCACCACAAGCTGCAATCAAGCCGCCGCCAATTGCGACAACTGCTGCCCCTTGTAGGAAACGACGCCTACCAATATGTGAAAATTCTTCTGTCATTTTCTTCCCCCTTGTGTTTGATTTTTATTTACTACGTTGATCGTAGACCTTAAATAGAGCTCACTTTTCACTCGACACTCGAACCGACTCAGACCTTCTGATCAAAGAGGCCAAAATCGGGCGAGCTCCAAAACGTCGGCGGCGCAGATCGCCAATTGCCGTCACAACTACTGCAAAAATCAGCACTAACCCGAATACTGCATCGTTCCAGAATGTCTGAACATTGTTGAATGTCAAAGCAGACTGAACAACAGCGAGGAGAACTACCCCAATAAAAGTGCCGATTGGTGATCCACGTCCTCCGGCGAGGGTTCCGCCACCCAAAACAACCGCAGCGATGGCCTGCAACGCCAACTGGGAACCATTTCGTGGATCACCAGTAGAAATACGGGCCATCGCCACCAACCCAGCGAAGCCAGCCAGAGTGCTCGAGATAACGAAACACAAAACTTTTGTCCGTGCGGTCGGAATTCCAGTCAGATACGAGGCTTCCTCATTTGAACCGGTTGCGTATACGTGGCGCCCAAATCGCGTGTATCGCATAACGAAAGCCGCAATCACAACGACAATGAGGAAATACCAAATCGGCGTTTGCACTCCAAATACTTTGGCCCTTCCCAACCATTCAAACCGTTCTCTCGCTGGGACTGGAGAACTCTTTGAAATTCGCAAAGCAATTGACGCGAACAAACTGGTACCACCAAGAGTCAGAATGAACGGGGGAATCTTTAACCCGGCTACCAAGATTCCCCAAAGAAGTCCAAACAGAGCACAAATCAGAAGAACTAAAACGACTGCCCATAATTCGGACCCACCATCGTTAATTCTTGTCGCTCCGATGACGCCCGCCAATGCAGCAAGCGTGGCGACAGACAGGTCTAATTGACCAGCAGCAATGAGCAGAGTCTGCCCGATCGCAATGATTCCAAGGACCGAGACTTGAAGAAGAATGTTCTTCAAGTTGTCGCTACCGAGGAAATTGCCATTTTCCCCATTGGTGTACAGCGAGATCGCGATGATCGCCACGAGTAACGGAGCCATAAACCTGACTCCATCAGATCTCAGAATGCGTTGCTTCAGAGGCGATCGGTTATCCACATTCACTTTGACATCTCCATCTCTAGCAAGCGACCTTCGGTCGCTTTGCTCCCCTCTATCTCACCAACAATATTCCCAGAACGCATGACGATGACTCGATCTGACACTTGTCCTACTTCTTGAAAATCGGTCGAGCAAATCAAAATTGCAACGCCAGAATCAGCTAGGCGACGGAGCTCACTATAAATCTCAAATTTTGATGCAATGTCAATACCAGCAGTTGGTTCATCAAAAATCATGACTCGCGCGCTGACACCCATCCATCGGCCAATCATCACCTTCTGTTGATTTCCACCAGAAAGCGTGCCCACAACAACATCAACATTGGCAGCTTTGATATTTGCCGACGGGGCTATGGCTCGGGCCGACTCGGTAACCTTCCGAGGAGTCAAAATTGGGTTGGATCCTGCCGCTTGCTGTCCAAGCACGATGTTGTCAGAAAGAGTTCGTTCAAGTAGGAGTCCTTTCCGCTTCCGATCTGCAGGAAGATACGCGACTCCCATATTCAGGGCTTGGCGGCGACTGCTGATCGCATGAGATTCGTGAGAATCGTCATACACCAAAATCTCACCAGAACTTTTTAACATTCCACCCGCAGCCATTCGAGCCAACTCTGATACTCCAGCGCCGATACCACCTGTGACCGACACTATTTCTCCAGCAGATACCGATAGAGAAACATCATTGAGGCGATTGCTACACACCTTGTCGATCACGAGCCGAGGCTGAGATAAATCGCCTTGACTCGTTCGATCTGCTTGGGACGACGAAACCTTGCGACCAAACATCAGCTCGGCGATTGATGCCGGGGTGAACTCTGATATTTCTCCATGCGATACAACCACACCATCTCTCATGACTGTTACCTCATCGGCGATCTCGAATACTTCGTCTAAATGATGACTAATAAAGAGAACCGAGACACCACCATCACGCAATTTGTTAATAACCCGGAAAAGTGGTTCGAGTTCATGACGGCTTAATGAAGCAGTTGGCTCATCCATCACAATCAAACGAGCATCAAGACTGACTGCTCGAGCGATCTCCATCATTTGTAGTTGGGCCACTGACAAATTTCGCACTGGAGTATCAATGTCGAGAATAATTTCAAGGGCGTCCATACGTTGCTTCGCTTGGATCTTCGCATTTTTCCAATCGACACGACCAAAGCGTTTTGGCAAACGATCAAGCAACACATTTTCTGTCACAGACAGATCTGGGGCAATTTGGCGCTCCTGAAAAATAGCTCGAACACCCAAATTTTGTACTGTTCTTCGGCTTGCATGATCAATACGATCGCCACAGATTTGTATCAAACCAGAGTCAGCACTTTGAGCGCCAGTCGCAATTTTAATCAACGTCGACTTTCCGGCGCCGTTCTCTCCACAAATGGCGTGGACGGTTCCTGGACGAACGATCAGCGACACGTTACTCAGCGCTTGTACGCCCGGGAACGATTTGCTGATTTCTTTCAATTCCAAGGTATTAACGGTCATGATTTGGCTCTGACATGGTCGGTAATAACTGGAATCACTTTTTCACCGTAAGCCCGCAATGTTTCGTCTTTTGCATCATGTTGTAAATAGACCGAGAATTGATCGACACCCATGTCGCGTAATTCGTTGAGGCGCTTGATATGAGCTTCAACGGGGCCGACGATGCAGAAACGATCAATGATCTCGTCTGGGACGAAGTCGGTATGACTATTACCAGCCTTGCCGTGCTCGTTGTAGTCGTAACCCTTACGACCCTTGATGTAATCGGTGAGAGCTTTCGGCACAGGGGCAGAATCGCCGTATCGCTCAACAATGTCGGCGACGTGATTACCAACCATGCCACCAAACCAGCGGCACTGTTCGAGCCCATGGGCCATGCCTGCTTCGCTTCCATCGGTGACATACGCCGGCGCTGCAACACAAATTTTCACGCTCTTCGGGTCGCGACCTGCAGCTACAGCTGCATCACGAACTGCTTTGATCGTCCATTCAGTAATGCTCGGATCGGCGAGTTGCAAAATGAAGCCGTCGCCAACTTCGCCGGTTAACGCGAGCGCCTTTGGACCGTAAGCAGCAACCCAAACTTCGGCTCGCGATTTTCCAGCCCACGGCAAACGAAGTTCGGAATCTTTGTAATTCACCGAACGACCATTGGCGAGTTCACGAATGACGTGAATGCTTTCGCGCAATGTTGCCAAAGTCGTTGGCTTACCATTGGTCACGCGAACTGCCGAGTCACCTCGACCTATACCAATCACAGTTCGGTTGCCGTACATCTCATTCAGAGTTGCAAAAAGACTTGCAGTAACGGTCCAGTCACGCGTTGCCGGATTAGTGACCATCGGGCCAACAATCACGTTGCGCGTCTCGGCCAAAATTTGGGCGAAGATCGGAAACGGCTCTTGCCACAAGATGTGACTATCAAAAGTCCACACATGTGTGAAGCCGTACGCCTCGGCCTTCTTTGCTAAGTCGATGACTCGCGCACTGGGCGGAGTTGTTTGTAGTACGACACCGATTTCCATATTGTGACTTACCTGTTCTGCGGAAAGCCGAGATCGACTTTGCTGGTTCGAGGGTCAGGCCAACGTGACGTGACAACTTTGCTGCGGGTATAGAACTGGATTCCGTCTGGACCATACATGTGCAAGTCACCAAATAAACTGGCCTTCCAACCACCAAATGAGTAATACGAAACCGGAACCGGAATCGGCACGTTGATTCCGACCATTCCAACATTGACATCAAACTGGAACTGACGAGCAACGCCACCATCACGAGTAAAGATGGCCGTTCCGTTACCGAACTG
>CAMDCI010000064.1 GCA_945889715.1 Bifidobacterium breve
ACTGGCGAAATCGCTGTACGCGTCCACCCCGCAATGGTGCCGAATCATCATCCGTTGGCCAGCGTGCGCGAAAGCTATAACGCCGTGTTCATCGAAGGCGATGCCGTCGGTTCATTGATGTTCTACGGTCGTGGTGCTGGCGGCAACCCCACTGCAAGCGCAGTTCTTGGCGATGTGATTGACGCTGCGGTGAACTTAGTCAAGGGCACTCATGGATCAATCGGTAGTTTTGCCAAGGCGACCATTCGTCCGATTGACGAAACCAGTTCGGAATACTTGTTGTCGATGGAAGTCGCCGACAAGCCGGGCGTTTTGCACGCAGTCACTGGTGCATTTGCCAACAATGGTGTGAGCATTCGTGCCGCCGAACAAGAAGGCATCGGCGCCGATGCACGCTTGGTCTTCATTACTCACGTCGCCAAAGAGTCCGATCTGCAAGCAACCGTTCGCCAACTTCGTGAGATGGATGTCGTGAAGCAAGTCGGCGGCATGTTGCGTGTCGTTGGTTCGTGAGAGATCTCGGTCAAACGATGTCCAACATGCGCTATATCTCGACCCGCGGCCAGGCTCCCGAGCTTGGTTTTGCTGATGTTTTGCTGGCTGGTCTAGCAACTGATGGTGGCTTGTATGTGCCCACCGAATGGCCGTCGCTTCCTTCGTTGCCAACTGGCGACTATGCATCGCTAGCCGCTGCTGTCATGCGACCGTATGTCATTCAAGATGGAGCAGTTGGCGATATTGACGAAGCTGCATTTGAAGCAATGTGCCGTGACGCATACGCCACTTTCCGTCACCCGGCCACCGTGCCACTCGTGCAAATCGGACCCAACGAATGGATCATGGAACTCTTCCACGGACCAACTTTGGCCTTCAAAGATGTGGCGTTGCAATTAGTCGGTCGTTTGTTTGATCATGTTTTATCGGCTCGCAACGAACGCGTGATGATCGTTGGTGCAACCAGTGGCGACACTGGTTCGGCAGCAATCGATGGTGTGAAGGCTTGCAACAACGTTGACATCGTCATCTTGTACCCGGCAGGTCGCGTGAGTGATGTGCAGCGTCGCCAAATGACCACGGTTGACTCACCAAATGTGCACACGGTCGCGATTGACGGAACCTTTGATGATTGCCAAGACTTGGTGAAAGCCATGTTCAATGATGCTCAATTCCGCAATGAATTGAACCTTTCTGCAGTCAACAGCATCAACTGGGCTCGTGTCATGGCGCAGACTGTTTATTACGTGGCAGCTATCGACGCGTTGGGTGATCAGCCTGTTTCGTTCAGTGTTCCCACCGGAAACTTCGGAAACGTGTTGGCTGGTTGGATTGCTCGCGAGATGGGCGCATCAATTGATTCATTAATCGTCGGTTCAAATAAGAACGACATCTTGACTCGCTTCTTTGAATCACATCAGATGGTTGCTGATGGTGTTGTACCCACACTCAGTCCGTCAATGGACATTCAAGTGTCATCAAACTTTGAACGTTTGCTTTTCGAAATGAACGATCGTGATGGGGCAGTGACTGCACATCAATTGTCGACATTCCGATCAACCGGTCAATTGGCTGTTGAGCCCGATCAATTCGCAACATGGGCTGCTCCCGTGTTTAAAGCAGCGCGTTGTAATGACGAACTCACCTTGTCAACGATGGCTGATGTGTATCGCGAATCAGGAATGTTGATCGACCCACACACGGCGGTTGGTGTGTCGGCTGCCCGTCAATTGCGTGGTCAAAAAGAAGATCAGTCCCGTGACTCTGGAGTGCCTGTCGTCACCTTGGCGACAGCTCATCCGGCCAAGTTTCCCGATGCGGTCATCAAGGCCACTGGCGTTCACCCCAATTTGCCCGAACACCTCGCTGACCTGCTCGAACGTCCCGAACGGACCAACAATGTGGCCAACGATTTGGCGGCTGTGCAGGCTTTTGTGCGCTCAGTTGCGCGCTAGTACCCAAGCAAACTTTGCCGAACTTTTCTGGATAAGCGTTGCCAAGGGTGTCGGGGCTGGCTATGGTCAGAGATGTCTGGAATCCCAGACCGCACGTGATGCCATTCTGGGCAGCCGTTTTGGATAGTTCATCCGGTCAACACTGGTAGATCCGTGTGTGTTCCCCTCACTGGCGTAGGGATCGTCGGTGCTCGTGCCCCCGTTGCACGTTGCCGTTTTACTCTCGCCTGAAAGCAGGTTCTCGTGGCCGCAGATGCACTCGAAAAGTCAGTGCTTGAATCAAAAGACAAGGATCAGTTAGTCGCCATCGCGACTGCTCTTGGCATTAAAGCCGGTCCTCGTGCGAAAAAAGAAGACATCATCGTCAAGATCCTCGACACTGTCGGTGGACCTGCGGCGTCAAGTTCTTCATCTAGTTCTTCATCCAGTTCTTCATCTAGTTCTTCAGGGTCCGCTGGTGAATCAGCGGGTGAGCCGGTCAAGCGTGGCCGTGGTCGTCCGCCCAAAGCAAAAGCCGATGGCGACGACGATGGCGAAGCTGACAGCAAGCCTGCTTCAACATCACGACCTGCGCCGCGTAGCGCTGCACCTGAAGTCATTCTTGGTGCCGACGGCGAACCGCTTGCCGAATGGGAAGCCGAATTAGTTCGCAAGGGCGAATCAACTGTTGCCGAATTAACTGGCGGCGAATCAGCACCGGCTGCAACTGAACGTACTGATCGTGGCGATCGCAACGATCGTGGACCGCGCAACGATCGTGGACCGCGTGACAACAACAACCCGCGTTACCAAGGTCAGAACAATCGCAATGGTCAGCCTGGTGGTCAACAGGGAAATCAAAATGGTGGCCCGCGCAATGATCGTAGTGAACGTAATGATCGCGACAGTTTCGAGGGTGATGGACGCAATCGTCGTCGTCGCCGTCGTGGCAAGGGCGGACGCGAAGAAGGCCCTCAGGGCGAAGATCGCGAAGGCACAACCGAGCGCACCTGGAACCGCGACAGCGGCAACACTGCACAGGGCGGCGAGTTCGTTCCACAAGAAACAGTGACCATCGAGGGTTACCTCGATTTGCGCGACGAGGGCTACGGCTTCTTGCGCGTGAAGGGTTACTTGCCGACTCGTGAAGATGCGTACGTATCAGTGAAGCAAACTCGTCAATATGGTTTGCGCAAGGGCGACCATGTCACTGGCATGGCACGCACCGCTGGCCGTAACGAAAAGAACCCTGCTTTGCTTGAGGTTTTGACCGTGAACGGTGGCGATCCTGAGAAGGTTAAGAACCGTCCCCGCTTCGAAGACCTCACTGCATTGTTCCCCGATGAAAAGTTGAAGCTTGAGCATCCGCTTGATCCGGGCAACATGACCGCACGCATCATCGACCTCATCTCACCAATTGGTAAGGGTCAACGCGGAATCATCGTGTCGCCACCTAAGGCCGGTAAGACGACGATCATGAAAGAGATCGCAACCGCGATTGAGCGCAACAACCCCGAAGTTGTGTTGATGGTGTTGCTGATTGACGAACGTCCCGAAGAAGTCACCGACATGCGTCGCACGGTTCGCGGTGAAGTGATTTCAAGTACCTTTGACCGTCCGTCCGAAGAGCACACGCATTGTGCCGAGCTCACCATTGAGCGCGCGAAGCGTCTTGTTGAAACCGGCAAAGACGTTGTCATCATTCTTGACGGCATCACACGTCTCAGCCGTGCATACAACTTGGCAGCACCGGCTAGCGGAAAGATTCTTTCTGGTGGTATTGATGCCGGTGCTTTGTATCCGCCGAAGCGTTTCTTTGGTGCGGCTCGCAACATTGAAGAAGGTGGCTCGCTCACCATCTTGGCGACTGCACTTGTCGAGACCAATAGCCGTATGGACGAAGCGATCTTCGAAGAGTTCAAGGGAACTGGCAACATGGAATTGCGTCTTGATCGCCGTTTGGCCGAAAAGCGTATTTACCCAGCCATCGACGTTGATTCGTCGGGTACTCGTCACGAAGAGTTGTTGTTCGATCGCAAGCAATTGCAGATGGTCTGGAAATTGCGCCGAGTTCTCTCGGGCTTGGCTTCAGATGGCAACCCGGCACCCGGACTCGAGTTGCTCATCGACCGTCTCAAGCAGTTCAAGAACAACGATGAATTCTTAGCCGAAATCGGCAAAACCCCCACGATGTGAGGTTTGTGACCCCTGATCGGGTCACCAACCCGTCATTTGCCCAGAGGCCAAGGTGGCGCTGGCGCAGACCACCGCTAGGCTCGAGAGGTCCCGCTAGGGCTCAAATTAAGAGGACGAAAAGACATGAAGGCCGACATCCACCCGAACTACTCGCTCACAACCGTGCGTTGCTCATGCAACAACACGTTTGAAACTCGTTCAACGCGTGCTGGCGATCTCAACGTTGAACTCTGCAACGAGTGCCATCCTTACTTCACTGGTAAGCAGAAGCTGGTTGACACCGGTGGCCGCGTCGAGCGCTTCAACAAGCGTTACGGCGAGCGCAAAAACAAAGCCTGATCAACTTTCGTTGACCGTGACAAGTCGTCCGGTACTCAAAGCTGAAATTGAAGCGTTGATTCATGTCTAACAATGCAATGGATCCCGAACTCAAAGCCCGTTTATATGGCATCAAATTAGTGGCGCTTGTTCGCGAACATTTTGGAGATATCGAACCCACCGATCAGATCGGCCTGTCGGTTGGAGCGGCGATGACGGCCAACAATGCATCGTGGGTTCTCATTGAAGATAAGCCCGAACGGGGTTTAGGGGTTGCGCTGGCTTGGGCCTCGCGACATGGCGTACGTGATCTGCATATTTTGGCGAGTGCTGAAACAACAACATTGGCGCGACGCTCCGCTGGTTTCGATTTGTCAATCACGGTGTGGCATGTCGACGGAATCACGATGACTCAGGTGCAGGGCGAGCCCGCACCGCGTGAAATAGACGTGACGCCAGGGCACGATTCATTTATTCACACCATCACCGACAGTGGCGCCGATGTGATTATTGAACACGGTGTTGTGACCGGTGAAGTACGCGGACTTGAAGTGTGTCGCGTCGTCACCGATGCCTACACCGGAGTGCATCGTCTTGAAGTGGGCGTGGGCGCTCACGATCGCGAAGCCTTCGGCATGATGCATGGCGATACTCCAACCACGCAGTCGTTAAAGCGCATTGTTGACGTGGTGCGTAAACATCGAACCCCCGGCGCTGATCCGCATCCGTTGAATCGTTTGGGTGCCGAACGTGCGCTACGAACTCTGGTGATTGAGCAACCCGAACTGGTTGGGGCGACTTCGTTGCGCGCGGTGGCTTCAGCGTCACCGCGACCAAACCTGAAAGACCCCATTCCGTGCGTGGCAATGGGCGAAAACACGGTGGGCCAACAAGTCGTTGTTGTTTTTTCAACGGGAATCGACCTTGATGTCATTCCTTTTGCCATTGACGCGCTGCTCTATCACGCCAATCTTGAGACCGAACTAGTAGTCGTTGTTCCAAAACGAGATATCTCACCAGTGACCACGCGCCTAGTTGAGATGATGAAGCACCCGGCACGTGTGGTTGGCGTATAAAGAGTCGTAGATCCATGTCGCTTTTTGGGTCGCATCGTTGCCTGCGACGCCTAGCCTGAGAGCACTATGCAAGACCGTTGGGATTCACTTTTGAACGAGCATGTGACCCTTGAGTCAATGCTGTCTGATCCCGATGTTTTAAGCGATCAAAATCGTTTGCGCGATATCTCGCGTCGCTATAAAGAACTGACTCCGGTTGTCGAGTGCATCAACACCATCGAATCTCGCCGATCTGATGGCGAAGCTGCTCGTGAACTTTTGGCGATGACCGAAGATGCATCTGAAAAAGAGCAGTTGAAAGCCGAGAAAGATTCGGCCGATGCCGATGTCGAGCGGCTTGAAGAAGAACTGAAGGCGTTGTTGTTGCCCAAAGACCCGAATGATGGCAAGCCAGTCATCATGGAAATTCGTGGAGCCGAGGGTGGCGAAGAGGCGAACTTGTTTGCTCGCAACCTGTATGACATGTATGGGGCCTATGCCAGTCGTCGTGGTTGGAAGATTGAAAACTTGTCAGTTGATCCAAGTGAAATGGGTGGGCTGAATCAAGTCGTCTTCATGATTAAGGGTGACGACGCTTGGTCGCGCATGAAGTTTGAAGGTGGACCGCATCGTGTGCAGCGCGTACCCGTGACTGAAAGTCAGGGTCGCATTCATACCTCGTCGGCAACGGTGATGGTTTTGCCTGAAGCCGAAGAAGTCGATATTCATATTGACGAAAAAGACTTGCAGATTGATGTGTATCGAGCGAGTGGTCCTGGTGGTCAGGGTGTCAACACGACCGACTCGGCTGTGCGTATTACTCACAAACCCACGGGTGTTGTGGTGACCATGCAAGACGAACGAAGCCAGTTGCAAAACAAGGCGCGAGCAATGACAGTGTTGCGCTCACGTTTGTTGAAGGCTGCTCAAGACGAACACGAAGCCAAGATGTCGGCCGAACGTCGCTCACAAGTTGGCGGCGGTGGGCGTGGCGAAAAGATTCGTACCTACAACTACAAAGAAAATCGCCTCACTGACCACCGCATTGGTTTCACCATTTATTCGTTGAGCGATGTGTTGCAAGGCGATCTTGATGGTGTGATTGATGCGTTGGCAACTGATGAACGTTCGCGTCAGTTAGCTGGCGAAGAAGACTGAGTCGGATAGCCATGGCTCGCGATACAACCGATGCCGTAACTTGGCGAATATTGCTGAATGAGACCATTGACGTCTTGGGTGAACGACCTCAAGCCCGATGGATCTGTGAAACAGCCTGCGGTTTAGACGGCGATGAGTTTGTGGCCGAACTTGATGAGCCGGCAACCGAGCGAATGGTTGCGCAACTCGATGCGATGGTTGCGCGCTATCGCGCCGGTGAACCACTGGCGTATGTGATGGGTCATTGGTCGTTTCGTACGATTGAGCTGATGGTTGATCGACGTGTGTTAATTCCACGACCTGAAACCGAAGTGGTTGCCGGGCGTGCACTTGAGTTGGCGCGAAGTTTTGCTGAACGTCGACGAGTCGTTGATTTGGGAACAGGTTCTGGTGCAATCGGATTATCGCTCGCTGCTGAATTGCCATTAACCAACACCGAAATTTGGTTGACCGATTATTCGGTTGACGCAGTTGATGTGGCGCGGGCAAACGCGGCGGGGCTTGGGCGTGCCGCAGCCAATGTGCTGGTGTGTCACGGTTCGTGGTTTGACGCCTTGCCAGTCGACCTTCGCGGTGAGATAGATGTGGTTGTCAGTAATCCTCCGTATATCGCTGATGGTGACCCAGAGGTTGCCGAGTCGGTACTTGAATACGAACCACACACAGCGTTATTTGCTGGCGACGATGGGCTTGATGATGTGCGAACTATTGCTCGCGATGCGCGCGAGTGGTTGCGCAGTGGCGGATGGTTAGTGATGGAGATCGGCTATCAACAAGGCGATGCAGTGAAAGCATTGCTTGAAGGCTTTGGCTTTGTTGATGTGGCGATTGCGAATGATCTCACTGGCCGCCCGCGAATCGCTGAAGCTCGCAACCCGTAATTCTTGGGCGTCAAAGGTGCCATTTCTGGCACGGTTACGCGCCCAAGGGTTAGAGGGTTCGGTGCAAGAAGTCGAGTTGGTGCAACAACAGGTTCTCGGCGACAACTGCTTGCGGGGTCATGTGGGTAACTCCACTCAATGGCAACACTTCATGTGGTTTACCCGCGGCCAACAAGGCTGAAGAGAACTGCAATGTGTGGGCTGCGACCACGTTGTCGTCGGCGAGCCCGTGTACTAACAACAATGGACGACTGAGTTTGTGGGCTTCGTTAATCAGTGACGTTGATTCATATGGAGCGGCATCAATTGCTGGGTTACCTAAATAACGCTCGGTGTAGAACGTGTCGTATAAACGCCATTCGGTGACAGGTGCGCCGGCAACAGCCGAGTGAAAGACATCTGGTCGACGCAGAACGGCAAGCGCAGCCAAGTAGCCACCAAAACTCCAACCGCGAATAGCCACATGATCAAGATCTAGTTCGGGGTGATCAGCAGCAACAGCGTGCAAGGCATCGACTTGGTCTTCAAGAACTGCAGTTGCGAGATCGAGGTAAACCGAACGTTCCCACTCGGTGCCAAGTCCAGGAGTTCCGCGACCGTCAACTACTAAAACGGCAAAGCCTTGATCGGCAAACCATTGTGACGTGCAGTGGGCCGTATACGAATCAACAACTCGCTGCGCGTGTGGGCCGCCATACGGGTCCATCAGCACGGGCAACTTAGTTCCGGGTTTGATGTCCCGCGGCAAAATGAGTGCACACGGAATTTGTCGTTTGCCAGCACGAATGAATTGAACATTCGGTTGCACGAGTGCTTCTTCGCTGAACGATTCAATGATGTGATTTGCCGTTGCTTCGTGCAGTGTTGTGCTGACGGTGGTTGTGGCACGAACAAGATTGATTGATGCTCGACGAATCACTGTTGTGGGGCCACCGATAGCAATGGAGTGATTTCCGTCGAGCGCAGTGAGCGCTTCAAGCGAGTTCGATGTCCACTTCCATGCCGACACAGCTTCAGGGTGGGTGATTTCGTTGGCCATGAAAACGATTGATTCGTCAGACACCGAAACCAAACTGCGCACATTGAGCGATGTTGGTGTGACTGCGTTGCCGTCAACGAGAATTCTCTTGACATCATCTCGATCGGCAACGACAACTAATTGTGCCGACTTGGTGAGCGCCGGACTTCCCGACACCAGATCGACCCAGGTGTTGTTTGAATCGCGCCACAATTCTGTGGTTGTGCCGTCGGATGCCGAAGCACGTAACACAACGATGGTCTGTTGATCGCGGGCACACACCGATAACAAGAGCGAGTCATCATTAATCCACTCAACGGTCGTGAGATATGGAAATGACTCAATGTCCCAGGTGATGGCAACTTGTGCCGAGTCAATGACGTGGATGACATGCAGAGATACCAATGCATTGTTCGTTCCAGCGGCGGGGTAACGGATGGCAGTTGGTTGGCGTTCGGGGTGCGCAGGGTCGGCGATGAACCATTCATCAATGGGTGATTCATCAACTCGACACGCAGCAATGTGATGACCTGACGGCGCCCACCAGTAACCGCGATAACGATTCATTTCTTCGGCAGCGACGAATTCGGCTGATCCCCACGAAACATGTTCGGGTTCATCCAAGGTTGCTGGGCCAACAAGTTCAAAGTCTTCACCCGCAAGATCAACGACTCGCAATGCTTTGCCGCTCACGTGGGCGACGCGATCACCAGTTGGGGCAATGCGCGGGTCGAACACCGAACCAGTTGTCTTGACTTCACGAATGTCAAAGGTACGCAGATCACCACAAAACAATCGTCCCGACAAAGTGAACACGAATTGATGCCCATGTCGATCAATATTGAACGATGTGATTCCACCGGCACCTTCGCGTAAGCGTTCACGTCGAGCACGTTCTTCGGGCGGAAGATTCTCGGCATCTTCGTTGCCAAGCAAGATGTTTGGATCGGCGACTAATTTTTCGTGACCCGATTCAACATTGAGCGACCACAACTTGTTGACCGAGTCAGAACCTGAACCACTGCGCAGATACAAAACGTGCTTGCCATCTGATGAAACCGAAATATTGCGGGGTTCACCGAGTGACAGTCGTTGCGTGCGCGCGTATTGCTGGGGGAACGATTCAGCGGTCATGAATCACTTCGGCATGACAAGAATTTTGGCGTGCTGTTCGGGATCACCAAGATCTTTGAATGCCTGAGGTACGTCTTCAATACCGACACGACCCGTGATGAGCGGCGACAGATCAACTTTGCCTTCGGCGATTGCGGTGAGTGCATTGCCAAATTCAACAGGCGAGTAGCCAAGCACAAATTGCAACGACAATTCTTTGCCGATACCCAACATGGGGTGCATGTGATCTTCTTGCATGCACGCGCCAACGATCAGAATGCGTGAATCTTTCGGGGCCATGCGCATGGCCTGCTCGATCATTCCCGGAACTCCAACTGCTTCATAGATCACGAGTGGCTTTTTGCCGTCAATTTTGCGCCACGCTTCAATCGCTGGCACTTCGCGCGGGTC
>CAMDCI010000065.1 GCA_945889715.1 Bifidobacterium breve
CTAGTCGGAGCAATTGCTAACGAGAGTGGTATCTCTGGCCGCGACATCGGCGATATCAAAGTCTCTGATCAGTTCTCAATCGTCGAAGTTCCCGGCAACGAGATGGACAACATCTTGAACACCATGAAGAACGTCAGCATTCGTGGCAAAAAAGCCAACGTGCGGCTGTATCGAGATGAACGCTGAAATAGCAAACAACCGTTACGTCTTGTTCAGCACTTTCCGCAAAACCGGAGTGGCTGTCAAGACGGCGGTGTGGATTGCCCCGTTCGGCAACAACGAAGCTTGCTTCACCGTGAGTGGTGACTCAGGAAAAGTCAAACGCCTGCGCAATAACCCGAACGCCACGCTGCAACAGTGCGACGTTCGCGGTCGGGTTGTCGCCGGCACTCCAATTGTTGAAGCAACTGCACGAGTTGTCACTGGTGCCGAATGCGAACCCGTCAATGTGGCAATGCGCAACAAATACAAGATTCAATTTCGACTCCTTGAATGGTCAAGCGCGATCACGTCAAAAATCAAGCGTCAGTCTGTTGATGATGCAGCGATCATCGTCACTTTTAGCCCTTGACGTTGGCGAATTTTCCGAAAATAGCGACCAAAATCTATCGATCAACCTGAATAGGGCCCCTTCCACCGTGCCAGCGGGCACCGATTGTTAACGGCATGTTGACTTTTTGTTCGCGCTGGTACAGGCATTGTCCAATAGCGACTAAGGTTTCGGTGTCGGCCGACCCTAGGCCGACCTTGAGGGAGGAATATATGAAAAGGATGACCAAGGGCAAATTTGTCCCAGTTCTGCTCACTGCAGCACTCGGTTTCGGTCTCGTAGCTTGTGGCGGCGATGATTCGTCGACCAGCACCGAAGCACCAGCCGGCTCAGAAGCACCAGAAGGCTCAGAAGCGCGCGCCAGTGCGTACATGGCGACCGGCGACCCAATGGACAATTTCACTCCATGGGCTGATATCCCCGACAGTGGCACAGAAAGTCCAGTCGTTGACTGTGCACCAGAAGAAGGCCCGTTGAAGGCTGCTTGGGTGTACGTCGGACCGACCAACGATGGTGGCTGGACCCAGACTCACGACGAAGGTCGTCTTGCTGTGCAAGAAGCTCTCGGTGACGCGGTTGAAACAACCTACAAAGAGAACGTCCCCGAAGGTCCTCAGGTCGTTCAGACCGTTGAAGACCTCATCGCTGACGGAAACACTGTCATTTTCGGAACATCGTTCGGATTCCAGGATGCCTTCGTCGAAGTTGCTGCGGCTCACCCCGACGTGTGCTTCGAGTTCGCTACCGGATACTTGAGCGCTCCTAACTTGTCACAGTTCTACGGCGGAGCCGAAGACACCGACTACCTCGCAGGTATGGCTGCTGGTGCCGCTTCGGCAACCGGCAAACTTGCTTACCTGGCGTCGTTCCCGATCCCTGAAGTTGTCCGTGGAGTGAACGCCTGGACACTTGGTGCCCAGTCCGTGAATCCCGATGCCACCGTCAAGGTTGTTTGGTTGAACACTTGGTTCAACCCAGCCGAAGAGCGCAAGGCTGCTGAGGCACTCATCGCCGAAGGCTATGACGTCCTCGGAATGAAGGGCATCGACTCGCCTTCAACTGGTGACGCTGCTTTGGCCGCTGGAATCCCGTGGGCTGGCTACAACCGTGACAACAGCGCCAACTATGGCGATGTGTGGTTGACGGCCACGTCGTACCACTGGGAGGCTTACCTGATTCCTCGCCTTCAGCAGATTCTCGATGGCACCTGGACCGCCGGTAACTACTACGGCAACCTGAGTGACGGCTTCTTGACGCTCGCCACGTACGGCTCGTTGGTTTCAGATGAAACCTACGCAACTATCGAGGCTCGTTTAGTCGAGTTGGCCGCCGCTCCCGGAAGCGAGTTCACCGGACCCATCACCGACAATCAGGGTAACGAAGTTCTTGCCGACGGCGTGGCGCACACCTTTGGTGAGCTCATGTCCATGAGCTACCTCGTTGCTGGTGTTGACGGGGAAATTCCCGCCAGCTGATTTTCAGTACATCTAGGTAATGCCGGAAGGGGGCGGGCTATATGGCCCGCCCCCTTTCTCATCTAATGTCGGATTGGTCCATGGCGTAGTGGTCCATTTACGTTCTGGTTCATATACGAACTGGTCCACGGGGAAGGAATGACATGGGGCTCGAAACAGCCATCAAGATGACTGGGATCGTCAAGAAGTTCCCAGGGGTCATCGCTAATGATCATGTCAATCTCGATATCAACTTTGGCGAGGTACACGCCCTCCTCGGCGAAAACGGCGCAGGTAAATCCACTCTTTCGAACATTCTCACCGGCCTATATCGCCCTGACGATGGATCAGTAGAAATAGCTGGCACCAAAGTCGAATTCAACTCACCCCGAGATGCTCTCAACGCTGGTATCGGTATGGTGCACCAACACTTCCGTCTCGTATCGACATTTACTGTCGCCGAAAATGTCGTACTCGGTGAATCAGACTCGTCACTGTTTATGGATCAAAAAGCAGTGGCAGCGAGAGTGAAAGAACTCAGCGATCGCTACGGGCTTGCGGTTGATCCGAGCGCACGCATTTGGCAGCTCAGTGTGGGCGAGCAACAACGCGTAGAAATTTTGAAAGTTCTGTACCGCGGTGCCCGCGTTCTCATTCTCGATGAACCAACCGCAGTGTTGACACCTATCGAAACGACAGAACTCTTTAAGACATTGCGCGCCATGGTCGCCGAAGGGCGAACCGTTATTTTCATTTCTCACAAACTTGATGAAGTGATGGCAGTCAGCGATCGAGTGACTGTATTGCGTGGTGGACGCAATGTCGGAACTGTCAATACCCGTGAATCGTCAACTCGTGATCTCGCCAGCTTGATGGTTGGCCGTTCTGTTGAATTCACCCGCGTACAACGTGAAGTTCCTGCCGAAGCTCGCTCGATTATTCTCAATGTCACTGATATCAGTGCTCGTGACGATCGCGGTGGAATTGCCTTGCAATCAGTCTCGCTGACCGTCGGTCGTGGCGAGATTGTTGGAATTGCTGGGGTGGCGGGCAATGGTCAACGCGAACTTGCCGAAGTTATTTCTGGAATGCGAGCAATGACATCAGGATCAATTTCGGTCCAAGGTGAAAAAGTGCAGTCAGGTAAGGCCCGATCGGCAATTGCCAAAGGTATTGCTCATGTTCCTGAAGATCGCTTACATACCGGACTTGCATCAAGTCATTCAGTCGAAGACAACCTCGCCCTCAAGAACTACCGCACCATGTCGCGTTTTCGAATCTTGAAGCGCAAGTCGATTCGCGCTCAATCAACCGATTTGATTGAGCGGTACGACATTAAGACGCCTGGATCTCAGACACCGGTTCGTCTTTTATCTGGTGGCAACGTACAAAAGGTTTTATTAGCTCGCGAGTTTTCAGCATTACCAAAAGTACTCATCGCAGCGTCGCCAACTCGCGGACTTGATGTTGGGGCAATTGAAACGGTGCGCGAGCGCTTAGTGCAGGCCGCCGATAATGGCGTCGGAGTTTTGCTGATTAGCGAAGACCTCGACGAGATCATGTCTTTGGCCGATCGTATTTTGGTGATGTACGAAGGACGCATTGTTGATGAGGTACCTGCTGAGGGCGCCGATCGCGAGCGGATCGGCCTCACGATGGGAGGAATCAAGTTATGAAATCTCCAATCAGACTTGAGCGGCGACTCGAACAACCTAAGTGGCTGAATTGGGCCATTCCGCTGATCTCGTTAGTCGCGGCGTTGATTCTTGGTGCGATCGTTCTCTTGGCAACAGGCAAGAACCCTTGGGATGTTTACTTCCGTATATTCGAACGTGGCTTTGCTGGCACTCGTGCTCTTTCAGGATCACTGAAGACAGCAACGCCACTCGCATTTACTGGTTTATGCGCCGCTGTGGCCTTCCGTATGGGCCTCATCAATATCGGTGGCGAAGGTCAGTTGTATATGGGTGCGGTTGGTGCTGCAGGAGTCGGTATCGCACTCGATGGCCAACCAACTGGTGTCGTCGTTGTCGCGATGTGTCTAGCTGGCATGTTGTGTGGTGCCTTGTATGCCGCAATCGTCGGAGTGTTACGCGCCAAATTTAACACCAACGAAATCATTACCTCGTTGATGCTGAACTACATCGCTAGCATTTTCTTGAGTTACTTGATTTATAACTCAACGTCTTACTGGCGCGATCCAGTCTCAAAAAACTTCCCCGCTGGTAAGCCAATTGCAGATCGCGCTGAATGGAACTTTTTTGAATTCGCCGGCATCAAAATTCCTTTGGCATTTTTCATAGCGATAATTGCCGCAGTTGCCGTCTCTGTTCTTTACAAACGCACTCGCTTCGGTTTTGAAGTTGGCGTTATTGCCGACTCACCGAAGGCCGCTCGCTATGCAGGCATTCGAACATCGTCCACAATCATCCTTGTACTCGCACTATCTGGTGCACTAGCTGGGCTCGGAGGTGCCGCCGATGTCGGCAACTTCCGTCAGCTTCTAGATGGCAAGGGTTTACAGATGTCGGGTTACGGGTACACCGGCATCGTTGTTGCTGCACTTGCCCGACTGAACCCCATTACCACTGTCGTTGTTGCGGTCTTGATCGGTGGCCTCACCAATGCCGGATTTGCCTTGCAAGGTCCTGACTTCCCGAGCGGACTCGTCGGAACATTGCAAGGACTGATTCTCTTCACCGCTGTGGCTGGAGAAATTTTGATCAAGTATCGCATTAAAGCCAATCGTCGAGTCACAACGGCGGTGGCGGCGTGAACAGCAACATCCTCATCATCATCATCGCATCAGCGATTTTCTACGGAACTCCACTGTTCTTTGCCGCTCTCGGAGGCATCTTTACCGAGCGAAGCGGTGTTCTGAACCTTGGTGTCGAAGGCACCATGTTGCTCGGTGGCGTGAGCGGTGCGTGGGCCTCACAACATGTTGGTGGCAGCGCGTGGTTCACAGTTCTGATGTCAATCGTGATTGGCATGATTGCCGGTGGCATCACATCAGCGTTACTCGCGTTCTTGTGCGTGACTTTAAAAACGAATCAAACAGTCGCCGGATTGGCGATCACTATTTTTGCTGGAGCAGTCGGATTATCGAGTTACTTTGCCAATATTTGGGGGGTTGCCGAGAATCCAGTTCCACGGCAGATTCGTCGACTTGATGTCTTCGGGTTGGCTGACACACCGATTGTCGGTCCAATTATTTTCAATCAAACAATTCTCACCTACGTTTCATGGGTGCTCGCCGTGTTGTCAACTGTGTATCTCTTCCGTACACGTATCGGACTGCAATTGCGCGCTGTTGGTGAATCACCACAAACAGCTGACGCCATGGGCATCAGCGTCGTCAAGTACCGCTATGTGCACACCATCTTGGGTGGCGCGCTTGCCGGTATCGGCGGAGTGTTCTACAGCCTGGCCATTGTTCCGACCTGGGTTGACGGAATGACCAAGGGTGCTGGTTGGATCGCTATTGCGCTTGTTATCTTCGGATTCTGGCGACCCAGCCTCACGTTGCTTGGCGCATATCTGTTTGGCGCGTTGCAGTCACTCGGCAGCACATTGAAAGCTCGCGGTGTCAACATCAGCGGCGACATTCTTGATGCTCTGCCCTTTGTCATGACCATTGTGGTCCTTGTTCTCGTTTCGAGTCGGTTTGCCCATCGCAAACTAGGAGCACCAGCAGCACTCGGTGTGCCCTATGAGCGAGAAGAGCGATGACATCAATTACCAACATCTCCCCCGAACTTAAGCATGTTTGGCATCCAATTGGGAAGATCGACTCTTTTTCTGAATCACCAACGCGAATTGAATTAGTCGGCGACCCTTATGTTGTCGTTCGACTCGATGGACAAGTCAAAGTGTTCTCCGATGTGTGTCCGCACCGTTATGCGCGACTCTCGGACGGTGTCGTTGTTGGTTCAAACATCCAATGCCCGTATCACGGCTGGCAATTCGGTGCTAACGGAAAGTGTGCGCATGTGCCGGCACTTGGTGCCGATGCCACATTGCCACCTGCCCAACTCACTGCCCCGTTTGTCCAAGAAAAGTACGACCTCATTTGGGTTTCGCCGCTTGAACCCATCACTGACATCTTGGAAATTCCTGAATGGGACGACGAGTCGCTCGCACACGTCTGGATGCCCCCGGTTGATTTCAAAGCAGGTGCGGCTCAGGCCGTTGACAACTTCCTCGACTTCTCACACTTTCCGTTTGTTCATGCCGGAACATTTGGTTCTGAAAAAGATCTACTCGTCACCGATTACACCACCGAGCGTGGCGAAGACGGTTGGGGATTTGTTGTCAAGTATCCGCATCTCATCGAAAATCATGAAGACCCGTTAGTCGCAACTGGCGAACACCCGTTAATTCAAGAACGTTTCATGCGTTACGACTACCGCGTTCCATTCACTGCCAACTTGCGTCTCGAGATACCGACAACGGGGATGATTAACGCAATCGTCTTTTGGTGTCAGCCAGTCAATGCCGACACCACACGCGCTCACATTGTGATGATTCGTAACGATTGCCACACCCCTGAAGATTTTCAAGCCGCCATCGATTATGAGAATCAAATCTTTACTGAAGACTTAAAGGTCATTGAATTCCTTGCCGACAAGAGCGTTCCGCTTGATCGCGGTCAAGTGCACATTCGCTCAGACCGTCACACCGTCGAGTTCAGACGCATATTGTTGAAATTACTCAATGGCTCATGAGTCAATTCAACGCTGACTATTACAAACGTTTCTATGGCCGTGGTGGGGTTCACGACAAAAAGCGCATCGCCCAACTCGGTTCTGCTGTGCACAACATGTGCGCCTGGTGGGGCGTTGCGCCAAAGTCTGTTCTCGATATTGGTGCCGGGCCAGGGCTCTGGCGCGATTGGTACCGAGACAACTTTCCGAATGTTCGCGTGACTTCTACTGATGTCAGCGAATACGCCTGCACAAAATTTGGGCATCAACTTCGTGATATTTCGCAATGGACTCCACCGCGGGCCTTTGATCTAGTGATCTGCCATGGAGTGTTGCAATACCCTGACGATTCTGCAGTCGAAGCGGCCATCAAAAACATTGCTGCCGCAACTCGCCATGTTCTTTACCTCGAAATTCCGACGATGCTCGACTTCCACACAATCGTTGATTCATCATCAACCGATATGGAAGTTCATCAACGACCTGGTGATTGGTATCGCGAATTACTAGATCCGTTTTTTGTACAAGCAGGGTCCGGGCTATGGGTTCGTCGAGGTGGCAATGTGCTGCTCTACGAACTCGAAGGCACGCGCTAACAAGTTAATGATCGGTTGATGTGCGGACTGGCCTAGACCAACCTGGATCATCGGTACGAATGGGTGACGGCCATCGTCCCTCACCCATCTCAACCATTCCATGCGGTGCCCCGTACTCAGCTAATAAGTCAAGATACGGAACTGCGTCAAAGGCTTCGGGACCACGTACACCTGAATGCTTCCAAGCTCCACGAGCGATCAACTCAAGGGCCACTACCGGACAGATTGCGGTTTGCCACAACACTGCCTGACAACCCCACTCCCCCATTGTTTGCTGATTATCGACGACGTGATACAGATACACCTCTCGTGGCTTACCATCTTTGGTGCCCTTTACCCATGTACCCGCACAGGTTTTCCCCGTCATTAAGTGACCGAGTTTTGCGGGGTTGGGTAACACGGCTGCAAGAACATCGCGCGGTGCCACTTTCACATCTCCGACCGGAATTTTCTCAGCCGAATCAAGCCCGAGATACGCAAACGTCTTTAGCCAATTGATGAAATCTGTACCAAGTCCGTACTTAAAAGTCACTCGGTTGCACTCAATCTCGCGCGGCATCAACAACACTTCTTCGTGTTCAACGTTCACACACTCAATGGGACCTATGCCCTCCGGAAAGTGAAACACCTCTGGCTCACTAAAACAATTCGTTGTGAAAATTCCGCGAGACTTTTCCCAGACCAATGGCGGGTTTAAACATTCTTCAATCGTTGTCCAGATCGAGAATGTTGGCGCAAAGTCATAGCCCTCAATCGCTAAATTGGCACCATCACGAACACCGATCTCATCAATGGAGTCGAATAGGTGATCACTGGCATAACGCGCAAATACATCGGACAAACCAGGCTCAACTCCCATGCCGACCAAGGCAAGCAAACCTTTACTAATCCACGCATCATGTGCGGCAAGTTGTTCTTTACCCAAGATGTCACCGATTTTGTTGTACGGATCGGTGGGATGCGGACGACTGAGGTTCATCGCCATATCGAGATAATGAACTCCAGCAGTAAAACACGCGTTGAAGATTGGTTCGTTCAGTCGTGGATCGCATGCGTTGACAACGATGTCGGCTTTCACCTCACAAATGAGGGCAACAATGTTGTCTTCGCTCCGAGCATCTAATTGAACCGCCCGAAAACGCCCAGGGTCATCCAAAACGGCAATGGCTCGTTCGGCTGAATCAAGTGCAACATCAGCCAGGGTGAACGTTGTGAAAAAAGATCGGCTTTCCGCAATGGAGGCCATTGATGCACCGACGCCACCTGCGCCGATAACGAGGATATTCATACAAGTCCGTTTCAGGAACGCCCCATTGTTGGGTCGTACCCTCAGTCTTGCCCACCGGCAACCTACGCTGGTGGCATGAGCCCGACTCTTGAAGAACGCTTGCGACGACTCGAAGACATTTTGGCGATTCAACAGCTCTTTATTGACTACGGACTTGCATTAGATGCGGGCGACCTTGACGCCTACGCTCAACTCTTTGCGATCGAGGGGAACGTGAACCTTGGCCCCATTGGTCGTGCCACTGGCCGTCACGAAATTCGTGCCCTCATGGCTCAAACGTTAAAAGGTCTAGTCGGATCGTCATTTCACATCGTGAGTAGTCCCCAGATCAATCTCACTGGCGACTCAGCAACGTCACAGGTGATGTGGACAGTCATTCATCGCGACAAGAATGGTCAACCCCAAGTCACCATGATTGGCAAGCATCACGATGAACTCATTCGAGAAAATGGTGAATGGAAAATTCAATCTCGACGAGGAACGGTTGATATCCCATCAAAATATCGCGCACCAGAAATTCAGTAACTACATCGTCGAGTTAACGCGACAGAATTTCAAGTACTTGATTCACGCGTCCAGCATGAATAGTTTCTTCACGACCATTGAGACGTAGCAACTTTTCAACTTCAGGATCGGTTTCTTGATCGGCCCAGGCTTGGTAACCGGCATCACCGCTCATTTCACCTTGAACGATTCCACGAAACATCTCGACGGAGATTTCATCAGGCATCGGAATCGGCAACAACGTGGATACTTCGGGTGACGGCTCCCATTCATGACCAAGGCGAATCGAAATTGCTTTTGCGATTCGACGCGCATGGGCTAGTTCTTCACGGCCATTACGGCGTAAAAGTTCGGCGGCTTCTTCATTTCCGATACGTTCGGCCAACATGTTGTAAAAATGTTCGCCACTGCACTCAAGGCGATAAATAGTTTCCATCGCCTTGACATCAAGGACGCCGGCGCCATTCAAGGCTGCAGCTGCGGTGTAGAAATTCTCTTCCATTGTTGTCTCCCCGATCTCAATGAACAAAGTGAACAATAGTCAATGAATCAGTAATCAGGCGGGACGAAGCCAGCAGGCCAGATTGTTGTCTCATCCCAGAGGACTCCTGACATTGACGCACGCGTCAGTTTTGCGTCAGTGAGGTCGGTGTTAAAGAAAATTCCATAGTCCAACGTTGTGCCAATGAGGTTCGCTCCCGTCAAATTGGCGTCAGTGAAATCGGCACCCGTGAGGTCCATCCCCGACAAGTTTGCACCTGCCAAGTTCGCCCCCTGAAAATTCGCGTAGAACAGGTCAAGACCCCTGAGGTCAACGTTTTGACAATCGGCCAGAGGCATCACATCGCACTCGGGTGCAATTGTTGGATCTGGACGAGTTTTGGACGGTGCAGCACTGATCGCTGGCGTTGAACTATTAACTGCCGCGCTTGACTGGATGGTTGTCGTCGT
>CAMDCI010000066.1 GCA_945889715.1 Bifidobacterium breve
TCATTTTCAAGTGCAATCGCAGCAGTGTCGGCAATCTCTGGATACGTCGCGCTGTCGGCGACGGTCACGGGACCCTCGATCACACCAGCTTCATGCAACAACTTGCCGTCTCGAACAATTGAGAACGGTTCTGAAGGTTGCCACGAAGGTTCAGTTCCTTTGAGTCCGATTCCGTAGGTCATCCAAATGACACCCATCATCATCATCCAGCCAAAGAGACCAGCCATCGCCACCAACAGACCCAAACGGATTCCGAGGTTGGTACCAAGTAGCAAGTACACGCTGCCACAAAGTGCAACTGTTCCGATGATGACAGTCAGGAGTCCCCGAAGTTCGGGTTCCCATCCAATACTCAGAAGTGCGCTCATAGTTCGTTCCGGACGTAGTTCACAATTTGTTGGATCTGTTCAGCGGTAAGAAGATCGCCGAACCCAGGCATACGTCCAGAACCTTGGCCCTGGATTCCGTACTTGGCGCCGTACTTCGAACCAGCCTTGAGGAAGTTGATCATCTCTTGCTCAGTTGCAAAGTGCGAATTTGTTGCACCACCAGTGAGGTTCCAGCCATAGGCCCCCGAACCAGTTTGACCAGGTTCGCCCCAACTCCAGCCTGGTGTATGGCAACGAGCGCAACTGTAGGCACCCGAGCCGATCTCGAGGTTGAACAAGGCTTCACCAATTGAGCCGAACGTTCCATCGTCAACGGTCTTTTGTGCAGCAGCTTGAATCTTCTCTTGTTCGGTCACGGGCAAGTGACCGCCTTCGCAGTTCAACGGATTGGCATCGGCGACGATGCAATCTTCACGCGGAATCTGAATGCTCTTGAGGTACGCCAGCAACGTGTCAATTTGTTGCGCATTTAATGGTCCGCCACCTTCAATTCCCCATGGAGACATCGGAGAGAACGGGCGACCGTACTGCAAAATAAATCGAACTTCGCTGACATCAAAGCGATAAAACACAGTGTTGATCGCCGGTGCTTTCCACGTGACTGCCTGAACTTCACCAGTCCTTGAATCAGTCACGGTGTACGGAGCGGCACCACCAGCACCGTTCATTCCACCGTGGCAGCCTGCACAGTTGAATCCACCTTCAGCGGTCGGAGCGAAAAGTCCCGAACCCCACGAAATAAAACGATTGTCCTGACCTTCGATGGTATTGGCTTGACGGCTTGGCTCGGCCAACCAGTAGGCCGGAAGACCGATCGTGATCGTGGCGAGGGTGAGAACTCCGAGCAACTGCATGCGCTGCAAGCGATGACCTTCGAGTTCTTCGTCGTCGTAATACGCCTTGCGGTTAGCGGCAAGTTCAATTTCTGAACCGATCTCGGCTTTTCCGGCCGAGCGATTCATCACGGCATAGACAATCCAGCCGACCACGAAGGTCAACGAGATAACAATGGCAATGGTGTTAGAGGCTGATGCGGCAATCATGATCAGTGCTTTGATTCTCCTCCGACACAGTGTGGCCCTTCGGCTTCCTGACCGGTTGTGTTGGTGCCAATTGCTGGCCCGTTAAAAACTGTTCCGGTGTCAACGATGACGTTGCCGTTTGAAATGGTGACACCGAAGCGATCCATTCCGCGCGGTGCGGGGCCGGCCTTCTTTTCACCGACACGGTCATATTGCGATCCGTGACACGGGCATTCAAACCACTGTGAACTCTTGCATTCAGGGACACGACAGCCGAGGTGAGGACACTTTTGATACAAGGCCACGACTCCGGCTTCCATGCCGGCAAGTACTGGACCTTGCTTAGCGAAGGTGAGGCGTGCCTTCGGCAATGCGTCGGTGGGATACGCAGTCAACCATGTGCGGGCTTCTGGCTTATACACGAAACCCTTATCGCCACGAATTTGCACAATCAAATCTTCGAGACGGCCAACGTTCACTTTTGAGCCGAAGCCTCCACTGGCGCGAGGCCACAAAAACGCAATACATGCCACACCGAAAGATGCAATGCTCGCGGTCATCAATGTGACCGCCGCACGATTAAAGAACTGGCGTCGTGACACATCAACTGCGTCTTGATCGGGCGCTTGCCAAGCAACAGGTGCAACTTCGGTGGCCTTGGCAAGTTCGGTTGAACGAGTTGCAAGTTCGGTTGACTCATATGCAGAGCCGGTCGGGCCAGCGCCAGATTCGGACTTGATGGATTTGTCGCGCTTCACGGTTTCGCGTGACAACGCGCCAGCACCGCGCACGTCGGATCGACGCGCCGATGTCACAAGCACGACAGCGGCCAAAACCACGATGGCGGCGATGGCAATGATGATTGTTGCTAGGGGTGTCATAAAAGTTTGATCCTCACAACTCGAAGAACAGGCCGTCACGCCACGGGAAGACGAAGTTGAATCCAGGTCCACGGAAGAATGAACCGATCATCACGAGCACGGCCCAGAACATAAGGTGCACGGTCATGATTGAAGTGGCAAACTTGCGATCTTCTGGTTTGTTTGATGGATTCTTGTCAATGAACGGAGCAAGAATTAATGCGAATAACGCAATACCTGGAACCGTGACACCAGCCACCATCGGGTGGAACATGGTGAGCAACTCCTGCAATCCAAGGAAGTACCAAGGTGCTTTGGAAGGGTTCGGTGTTTGGTTGGGGTTAGCCAACTGCAACAACGGCGCGTTGACGAAAACCGAGAAGAAGAACAAGAACGCAGTACATGCCAACGCCGCAACAAATTCGGCAGCCAACAAGTGCGGCCACGTATGTACTTTGTCAACTGGTGTCGCCTTGACGTCTTGAATTGATCCCGACTTAACAACTGTCAGCAAACGCTGAGTGTGTCCACCAGGGCCCGCTCCAACAGGAATGCCACCAGCAGAAGGTGCAGCAGCAACGAGAGCGCCAACTTTTTCAAGAACCGCAACTGCGCCAGCATCGGCCTCAACTTTGGTTTTGGCTGCTTTGCTGCGCTCGAGAAGATGCGCAGGAATTCGCGGATCAGCAGCAGGTGCATCGCTCGCAGCCGGCGCACCGGCATCAGCAGCAGCCTTATCGCGAGCAGCTTGTGCTCGCTTCAGAAGGTGTTCGGGGATTTCAGTCATGTTGAATCAGGTCCTTTCAAGCACCGGTCACAAAGGACCTGAGATGCCGCCGTCCTTGCGGACACGCCAGAAGTGGATAGCCATAAAGATCACGATGACGAAAGGAAGCATGAGCACGTGCAACACGTACCAACGCAACAAGGTTTCAGAACCAATTTCGACACCACCGAGTAACACGAAACGCACTTGTGAACCAAACACTGGCGTATAGCCCATCATGTTTGTTCCTACCGCCACGGCCCACATGGACAACTGGTCCCATGGCAACAAGTAACCGGTGAACGACAGCAACAAGGTCAGTGTCAACAGAACAACACCAATGACCCAGTTGAATTCGCGCGGAGCCTTGTATGCACCGTGATAGAAAACGCGAGCCATGTGCAAGAACGTGGAGAGCACCATTAAGTGGGCGCCCCATCGGTGCATATTTCTCACAAGTAATCCGAACGCCACCGAAGTCTGCAGACTGCTGATGTCATTCCATGCAGCAGTGGCTTCGGGTCGATAGAAGAACATCAAGAAGATGCCCGTCACGGTTAACAAAATAAAGAGGAAGAAGCTCAAGCCTCCGAGGCACAAGGTGTAGCTGACCTTGACCGCATGACGCTTTACCTTCACTGGGTGCAAGTGATACAACACCGAGTTCATGATCACGTATGAACGGTTACGCGGACTGTCGGTGTAACCCTTACGGAAAATAGAACCAGGACGGAAGATGGCGCTCCAGGCTTGACTGCCTTGAACTCCTTCTACCGCTTTGTTCAGCCGCTCTTTCGCGGTGGGTCGGGGATCTTCGATGACCTTGGCCATGTGCTTGTCTCCTAGAAACGCATTCCGTAGGCGTAGCCGTGGTTTGCGGTACGGGTATGAGTGTCACCGGTTGCAAGTGCTGCACCGGCTTTGCCGAGAATGATGACGCCGGTCGGACACCGATCGACGCATAACGCACAACGAGTGCACACATCATCATCAATAATAAAGAGAACATTGTCGTTGGGGTCAATTCCTGGGCGCTCAGTTCCTGTGGCTTCCACCACAGCATCGGGCGTCACCATGTGAATGCACTTCCACGGACAAATATCGACGCAACCCTCGCACATGATGCATTCGGACTGATCAATATGAATAAATTGCTTGGGTTTAACTGCCTTGGTGAGATAGTCCGCATCAACCTCAACCAGTTGATACTGGTCGGTGAAGGGCATCATCGGCGGATTGGCGTCGGTACGGGCCATCAGTTATGCCTTTTTCACCAAAGGACGACCATACGTTGATTGCTCAACTTCGGTTGACTTCTTGGTTCCACGCTTTTGCCACCAAACCCAGGTGTAAATCTGCACACCCAAGAGAACGCCATAAATGCCGGTGACGAGGATGTCGCCGATCTGCAAGTAGTTGATGTCAAAGGGAAAACTTCCGCCTTTGGCTTGCGACTTAAAAATAGAACCAGGTCCGAGGAAGGGCTTGTCGGAGCGCCAGCCGAGTTCGTTTTGCACATGCACGAGCCACTGGTGAGGAAGAACTCCGTACGCAATGAACATCACGAAGAATGCATACACCGAACCAATCATGGCTTCGCCCCAGGAGACCGGGGTTCCGATCGGACGTCGTTTGCCGTACACGAAAATGAGACCAGTCAAAATGACGGTCAATATTAAGGAGAATATGAAGGCCTGATTCATTCCCGGCCACTTCAGAATGTTGATCGCCAGCATGCAGCCGGTCATCCCTTCTATGCCCTGTAACGAGGTCGATACATGGTCGTTGCACGTATTAGATGGTTGATATGTGGAGGTTTTTAAACTTTTGTAATCGGTTCTGACAGCATGCGCCGCTAGGACCACTTTGAACCTTAGTCGCCAAGAGTCCTGCGCGACCCAACTCCTCGAAGTTGGACCGAACAAACTTTCCTGACGGCCAGTGACTACTCAAGAGCCACTCATTGTGGTCTATCAGCACACCCACCTCGTTCAGCATGGTTGTGCGCAAGTTCACGGTACTGAAATCGCGCATTGCGTGACGGGTTTCCGGAGAGAAAAGCACGAGGAATTCCGCCTGAGGGTCGCTCGCCCTCTAGTGTTCTTACGAAGTCAGTCACCAATCGGTGCCTGCCAAATATTTGTCGTGCCCCACGCCCGAAAGGACTGGCCTGTGACCGAGATTCCCGAGCATCTACTGAAGCGTTCCCGCGAGCGTAAAGCAGCGGGTGGAGACGCATCCTCGAGTGAGGTCTCTGCGTCAACGCCAGCGACCACCGCGGCCGCCCCGGTTGCCAAAGTCGTTGCAGAAACACCCATAAAAGCTGCGGTTTCAAAGCCCGTTCCGGCCTATGTCAAGGCTGCCAAGACTCGTGGTCGCATCCCGTCGTGGGCGATGGCCACTTTGGCCCTGATGCCCATTTTCTTATTCATGTATGTCCGGGGTTTGCAGCCCCAAAAAGCCGAGGCCAGTGGTCCGATTGCCCTCGGCATCGAAAACTATGGTGCGTGCGCAAGTTGCCACGGAGCCGACGGAGCTGGTGGAGCTGGTCGAGTTCTGAAAGATGGCGAATCCCTCAAGACTTTCCCGCACATTGAAGACATGTTGAATTGGGTCTACGGCGGCACCGAGGCCTACGAGGCCGCTGGTGTGGCGTCCTACGGTGACCCCGACCGTGAGGGTGGAGCCCATTATCCCCGTTCGTACAACGGCAGCGCCATGCCCGCCCAGGGAGCCATGGCTGGTGGAGCGCTCACTGAATACGAAATTCTTGGACTGATTTGCCATATTCGTTATGACATTTCAGGTGCTGACGAGGCTGGCGAATGGGCTGAAGAGTACGAAAAATGGTGTTCAGCCGAGAGCGAGATCTTCTTGGGCCTCGAAGACGGTTCGCTCACCTTTGACAGTCCTGAACTTGGCGTTGGTACAGCACCCCGTCTCGGAACGACTGCTAACGCCGCAATCATGACCGAAGGCTGATCGCAGTCAGCGGTGGTCAAGCCACCATCGCACCACGACAACCCATGACATTATGAACATGACATCATGAACTTGACATCATGAACTTGAGATCATGAGCAATCACCACGACGTTCTGGTCATCGGCGCTGGTCCAGCCGGAGCTGCCGCTGGATATTGGCTCGCCCAAGGGGGTCTTGATGTCGTGATCGTTGACAAGAAGGTTTTCCCGCGAGAAAAGACGTGTGGCGACGGCCTCACCCCCAGAGCCGTCAAGCAAATCCACGACATGGGACTCGGCGATCAATTGTCGCAGTTCCATCGCTACGACGGACTGCGCGCCACTGCTCACGGTAAAACACTTGAACTGCACTGGCCCACTCATCCGATGTACCCGCAACATGGTTACGTCGTGCGCCGTCGCGAACTCGACTCCATGGTTGTGCGCAACGCTGTTGCTGCCGGCGCAACGTTGCTTGAAGGTCACGAAGCACTTGCACCGGTTCTTGAACGCGGATTTGTACGCGGTGCAACAGTGCAAGCAAATGATTCTGAAACTCCATTCAATATCACCGCGCGTTATGTGATTGTTGCTGATGGAGCGAACAGTCGATTCGGGCGCGCGCTCGGAACATTCCGCACTAAAGAGTGGCCCTACGGAACTGCAATTCGTACGTATTGGGAAACACCCCGACACGCCGAGCCATGGATCGAGTCTGTACTAGACGTGAAAGATCGCCAAGGCAATCCGATGCCTGGTTATGGATGGATCTTTCCGGTTGGCGATGGCACTGTGAACATCGGTGTTGGTTTGTTGTCAACGTTCCGCGATTTCAAGAGTGTCAACACCACGCACTTGCTCAACGAATACGCCCATATGATCGCCGATCGTTGGGAAATCGATCCCGATCAACCAACTGGCAAAGCAACATCTAGGCGTATCCCCATGGGTGGTTCAGTTGGACCGAAATCGGGACCCACATATCTGGTTGTCGGTGACTCAGCCGGCAATGTCAATCCATTTAATGGCGAAGGCATCGGCTACGCCTATGAGACCGCGCGAATGGCGGCACAAATTTTGACTGAAGCAATTCGCAACAACGATTCCACCGCATTGCAGCGCTACCAAACTTTGATTGACGATGAATATGGTCAGTACTTCAAAGTGGCACGTTTGTTTGCCCGCATCATTGGTCGACCAGCCATCATGCGCGAACTATCACGCGTCGGAATAAATAATCGCACCCTCATGGAATGGGTATTTCGTATCATGAGCAACTTGTTGCGCCCCGACGAAATTGGTCCGGCTGAAGCTGCCTACAAAGCAGCAGCAGCGATTGTGCGACTTGCGCCTAACGCCTAATAAATACGGACTTTCTGGGTATTTATTGGCCAATACAACGCACTGCTGAAACCTGCGCTTGCGCAAGATCAACAATCGTGACATGGCGATCGGCAAACTTTTGCACGAACGCCGTGAGGTTTGGAGTTTCCTCTTTGCAACGTCGCACAACTTTGTCGAGCAACGGAACTTCCCAACCATTCGTGAGTTGCGCATAGGTAACGCCATCAATCAAAGTTTCAATGGCTGGCAATTCAAGTTCGGACGTTCCTTCTGCTGGTGCCGCAACTAATGCAAACCACACAAGCCCATCACCCAAAGTATCTGCTAACAAAACACAAGCATTCAACGCATCGGGGAATAAGCACGATGATTCGGCCAAAGTTCCGTCGGCAATCGTCAATACTCGTCCATCTTGCAAAACGGCCGTTGCATCACCACGAGTTACTCCACCAGATATAGACCATGTTCCCTCGGAACGAATCGTTGAAGTCTGCGCAATCAAATCAATGCGTCGTGACTTAGCGTTGATGACAACTTCTGTCGGGCTATTTCCGCCTTGACAGGCCCACAGCACGGCGGTCATTGCAAAGAGCACACCTAACGCTGCCCAATATCGCCAACTGAGAAACTGTCGCACGTTGAGATCGTACGGCTTCAGGCCGTCACAGCGCGGGCAGCCCGATAAAAACGATCGGCTAGATCGTTCATCACTACATCGGTATGACCGAGCCCAACGAAGATTGCTTCATAGGCACCTGGTGCCATTGCGACTCCTTCATTCAACAACGAATGAAAAAGCCGTGCG
Source organism: Bifidobacterium breve (assembly GCA_945889715.1). Lineage (GTDB taxonomy): Bacteria > Actinomycetota > Acidimicrobiia > Acidimicrobiales > Ilumatobacteraceae > Casp-actino8. The sequence goes on from CAMDCI010000066.1 coordinate 8,149, forward strand.
AACAACGCTTCATCAGTTTTCTTGGCTTCATCGAAGTTGATCGGTAAACGTGAGCCACCGAGGGCATCTCCCAAGTAGATGCCGACCAAGGTGCCAACGCGCGATGTGATGACTGGCAAGCCTGCCGCACTCGTGGCTTCAGTAATCAAACTTGCAAGTCGCGTAGCGCGCGATTCAAGTTCGGTGTAAGCGTCTGGTGTGAGTTCACTCAATGCGGCCAAGCCGGCTGCTGTTGCCATTGGATTACCAGCAAGTGTTCCTGCATGAAAAACTTTGCCGATCGGCGTGAGGTTTTCCATCACGTCACGACGTCCACCGACTGCACCGATGGGTAGACCCCCACCGATCACTTTGCCGAAACAGGTGAGGTCGGGCTTCACATTGAATCGACCTTGAGCACCATCGACACCAAGACGGAAGCCGGTAATCACTTCGTCGAACACCAACAGTGCGCCAACTTTGTCGCAGGCCGCACGTAGACCCTCAAGAAAACCAGGTGCTGGTGCGACGACACCCATATTTGCCGCAACTGCTTCAACAATCACGCAGGCAACAGTGTCGTCAATCTCTGGAACCACGTTGTATGGAGCAACAATGGTGTTGACAACTGCTTCGGGCGGCACACCAGCGGTACCGGGCAAACCGAGTGTTGCAACGCCGCTTCCACCTGCGACTAACAATGCGTCGGTTGCGCCATGAAAGTTGCCGCTAAAAGTGATGACTTTTGCACGACCAGTCAGACCGCGCGCTAATCGAATAACTGTCGATGTTGCCTCGGTGCCCGAGTTCATGAAGCGCACACGTTCGCACGATGGCACGCGCTCACTTATCGCTTCAGCCAATTTCATTTCGCGAGGCGTTGGTGCACCAAAGGATGTCCCATCGGGTGCTGCATCACGAAGTGCTGAAGTAATTGCCGGATGAGCATGACCCAAGATGACTGCACCGTAACTCTGCACTAAATCGACGTACTGCTTACCTTCAACGTCATACACGTGTGCACCCGCACCTCGGGCAACAACATACGGTGAACCACCGACCGCCTTGAAGGCGCGAATTGATGAATTGACCCCACCAGGAATGACGCGAGTTGAACGCTCAAAGACTTCTTTGTTTGAAGGAGTTCCGGCTCCGGTGCACACAATCGGATTGCAACCAGCTGCAACACAGGCCGTGGCATCACAATACGGAATAGCTGTCTGTTTTTGAGTTGTCACTATTTTCAGCCGTTCGCTTGCTCGGCATACCAACGCGCGAGATACGTCAAAATTATGTCGGCTCCGGCACGCTTGATGGCCGTGAGGTGCTCGGTTGCCACAACATCGTGATCAATCCAGCCATTCGCACTTGCTGCCTTAATCATTGAGTACTCTCCGCTCACGTGATAAGCGGCGACGGGAACATTGACCAGTGCACGAACAGCGGCAATCACATCGAGATACGCAAGTGCCGGCTTCACCATCACCATGTCGGCACCTTGTTCAATATCGGCTTCAACTTCAGTAAGAGCCTCACGCGCATTACGCCAATCTTGTTGATAGCCCTTGCGATCGCCACCACCAACGATTTGCACATCGACCGCGTCGCGGAATGGACCATACAGACCCGA
>CAMDCI010000067.1 GCA_945889715.1 Bifidobacterium breve
TCAACATGAGTAATTTCGCCCCCCGCAAGGGAGCGCCTCGGAGTCCGCGTCGTCCGCGTGACTCTGCCGGACAAGAAGAAGTTTCCGGCCCCGCGCAACCTTTAACCAGTATCAATGTCCTTCCGCCAGTCGAGACCCCTACGGGTTTCGCCAAGCTTGGAGTTCCTCCCGAAGTCGATGCAGGTCTTGCTGCTGCTGGCTTTGCCAATCCATTCGCGATTCAGATTGAAGCGATTCCTGTCGCGATGCAGGGTCACGATGTGTGTGGCCGCGCCAAGACCGGTTCGGGTAAGACCCTCGCCTTTGGTGTGCCAATGCTGTCACGTATTTCGATGAAGGCCGAACCGATGAAGCCCTTGGGTTTGGTGTTGGTGCCGACGCGTGAATTGGCCGTGCAAGTTGCCGAGGTTCTTGAACCGTTAGCCCGTCATTCTGGTCGACATGTGTTGGCCGTGTATGGCGGAGCAAGTCGTCACCAGCAAGTTGAACACATGGCCAAGGGCATCGAGATTGTCGTTGCCACACCATTGCGCTTGATCGACTTGTTGAAGTCGAATGAAATTGATTTGTCTGCAGTTGAAGTTGTCGTCCTCGACGAAGCCGACCGTATGGCCGATGATGGTTTTACCCCGCAAGTTGAATGGGTATTGCGTCGTTGCACCGGTCGTAATCAGACGATGTTGTTCTCGGCAACTCTTGATGGCGACGTCGGGCACTTGATTCGTCAGTTCATGACGAATCCGGTTGAAGTCGCGATTGATGAAGCAACTGACACCGTTGGAACGATGCACCACTTGTGGCTGGCCGTTCACCACATGGATAAAGACAAAGTTGTTTCGGCAATTTCACGCGGTGCGGGCAAGACCGTGGTGTTCTGTCAGACCAAGCGTGTGTGCGATCGCGTGACTGACAACTTGATTGCCCTCGGAATCAATGCCGCAGCAATTCATGGTGACTTGGCGCAACCGGCGCGCGAAAAAGCAATGCGACGTTTTGCCGAAGGCTCACTGAGTGTTTTGGTGGCAACCGATGTGGCAGCACGTGGTATTGACATTGACGATATTGCGGTAGTGATTCATTACGAGCCAGCCAAAGACAACAAGGATTACTTGCACCGCTCGGGACGAACTGCTCGTGCCGGCCGCGATGGTTGGGCCGTGACGCTGGCTGAATACAACCAGCACACTCAAGTGACGATCTTGCAGCGCACGATGCGCATGCCGATCACGAAATCAATCGAAGTCTTCAGCAATAACCCGATGCTTTCGAACCTCGCCGAATTTATCGAGTGATTCTGGTGCAGAATAGTTGCGAAATCCGCAACTATTCTGCACCAGAATCACAAAGTTATTTGGCTAGCCAGGATGGGCGTGAGGTCTCGAAGCTGGCGATCTGATCGGCGTGCGAGAGCGTGATGCCGATGTCGTCGAGTCCGTTCAAGAAACGATGCTGGTTCTGCGGTTCCATCGGGAATGATTCGGTCAATCCAATGCTCGGAACTTCAACGATCAACCGCTCCATGTCGACCACGATGTTGGTCTTGGGATCGGCTTCAATCGCGGCCCAAATCTTTTCCACTGCCTCGATCGGCAATGCAACCGGAGCCAAACCATTCTTGGTGCAGTTGTTGCGGAAGATGTCGCTGAAACTTGGGGCAATCACTGCATCAAAACCGTATTGCTGAATTGCCCACACTGCGTGTTCGCGGGATGAACCAACACCAAACGATGGACCAGCCACCAAGATTGATGCTCCGGCGTAACGCTCATCATTCAACACAAAACTGCGATCGTCGCGCCAGGTTGAAAACAGGCCAGCTTCGAAACCAGTTCGTTCAACTCGCTTGAGCCAATCGGCAGGAATGATTTGGTCGGTGTCAACGTCGCTGCGACGCAAGGGGATTCCGTTACCGTTTAGAATTTGAACACTCTTCATGACTCTTCCTTCACTTCAAATCTGCCTGAATCTAAATCTGATGGGGTGGCGAAGGTGCCAGCAACTGCAGTTGCAGCGGCGACTTCGGGGGACACTAAATGAGTACGACCGCCACGGCCTTGACGACCTTCAAAGTTGCGATTGCTCGTACTTGCTGATCGCTCACCTTGGGTGAGTTTGTCGGGGTTCATAGCGAGGCACATTGAACAACCGGGTTCGCGCCAATCGGCTCCGGCCGCACGGAAGATTTCGTGCAAGCCTTCGGCTTCGGCTTGTGCCTTCACCGAGTGACTTCCAGGAACAACCATCACGCGCGGAACGGTGACGGTACGACCCTTCATGACTGAAGCAGCAGCGCGCAAGTCTTCAATACGACTGTTGGTGCATGAACCAATGAATACGGTGTCGACTTTGACATCGCGCAACAATGTTCCGGGTGTAAGACCCATGTATTCAAGTGCACGAGCAACGGTCTCACGTGTTGTGGGATCGGCGAAATCGTCTGGTGACGGAATTGGTGCATCGATGCTCGCAACTTGTGCGGGGTTGGTTCCCCACGTCACTTGCGGCACCAATGTGCTGGCATCAATGACAACTTCTTTGTCGAACTTTGCGCCGGCATCAGTGCTCAAGGTCTTCCAGTTGGCTACAGCCTTGTCCCACTCGGCGCCTTGAGGTGCATGAGTACGACCCTTGAGGTATTCGAATGTTGTTTCGTCAGGAGCAATGAGACCTGCTTTTGCGCCGGCTTCAATCGTCATGTTGCAGACGGTCATACGACCTTCCATTGACAACGCCTGAATTGCTGAACCGCGGAATTCGATGACGTAACCAATGCCACCAGCGGTTCCGATGTTGCCGATGATTGCCAAGATGATGTCTTTCGCGGTCACTCCAGCGGAAAGTTTTCCGTTGACTTCAACGCTCATCCACTTGGGCCGGCTCTGGGGGAGAGTCTGCGTTGCCAGCACGTGCTCGACTTCGCTTGTTCCAATACCAAATGCCAACGAACCGAAAGCTCCGTGAGTTGCGGTGTGGCTGTCGCCGCACACGATGGTCATTCCAGGCAACGTGCGACCTTGCTCGGGTCCGATGACGTGCACGATGCCCTGCAACGGATTGCCCATCGAGAACAACTCAACGCCAAACTCTTTGGCGTTGTTACGCATGACTTCAACTTGGCGTGCCGAGATCGGGTCGGCAATGGGCAAGTGAATGTCTGCCGTCGGCACGTTGTGGTCTTCGGTTGCAATCGTGAGTTCGGGGCGACGAATCGGGCGCTTGGTTAAACGCAGACCATCAAAGGCTTGTGGGCTTGTCACTTCATGAACGAGGTGCAAGTCGATGTACAAAAGATCGGGTTCGTCGACAGCCGAGTGCACGACGTGGCTGTCCCAAACTTTCTGGGCGAGGGTGGTGGGGTTGTTCATAATTTCCTCAGCTGTTGGATTTCTAATGTTGTTGAAAATCTCAGTATGTGGGATAGTATTCTTACTGTATGGACAGCATATCGGGCGTCGGAGTTGTTGACAAGGTTGTTGCGGTTTTGCGCGCCCTTGAAGCCAATGGCCCGTTGTCGCTGGTCGAATTACAAGAAGCGACTGGTATGCCTCGAGCCACCGCTCATCGTTTGGCCTCGGCTCTTGAAGATCATGGACTGGTGCGGCGCGAAACCAACGGAAAGTTTGCTCTCGGACTTGGTCTGGTGAGCATGGGCAAAGCCGCATCGTCGGCCTTACCGCTGATGGACATTGCCCGACCAGTGCTTGATGTCTTGCGTGCCACGACCGGTGAATCTGTGCAGCTCTACATGCGTGAGGGCGAAGGTCGCCGTTGCGTTGTCTCGCTTGAATCGCCACACGGACTGCGATGGATTGTTCCCGAAGGTTCGTTGTTGCCACTTGTTGCCGGATCAGCTGGACACGTTTTGGCCGGAGAGCGCGTCGATAAGCGCGGTTGGATTCAATCAATTGGTGAACGCGAAGCAGGTGTGGCATCGGTGAGTGCTCCGGTTGTCAATGCGCAAGGAATCATCGTTGCGGCAATCAGCGTGAGTGGTCCGATTGAACGATTGTCGCGTAAGCCAGGTGAACGGCACGGCGTCGCTGTCGTCGGTGCCGCGAAAGATTTAGCGAAGCTCTTGTAAGTATCGCCGTTCACGTTTTGTGATTCCCACAGTACGGGCATGACAAAAACACTTGATGACAACACCGACGAGATTCACGAACCTGCCCTACTTGTTGCGCAATTTATTGACTCTTTGGTACATGCCGAATTAGAAGACCCTTTTGAAATCGATCTGGCACGGTTATACGCCATGCCCGAAAACGAAAATCACGATTGGCAAATTGCGCTTGAGGCGAATCCATACGAATTGATGCTGAACAATCCTCGTCCTCCAGCAACCAAAGCAGGGTGCTTGGTCGTGACTGGCTGGGCAGCACCGATTGAAGGAGCTCCCGCTCCCGACTATGCGCCGACATCTCGGCCGAGTGAACATCCAAAACGCCAGCGCGTGCGCGTGTGCATCGCGATTTGTGACGGAAAAATTGCCACGGTGATGCGATCAAGCGATGAACCTGACGAAGTGAAGAACATGTCTGAGCGCGGTATGGGCGGCATCCCCGATGTTCTCGAAGCCTGGTGGGACGGACGATGAAATGAAATGCCTCTGAACTCTTACCAACAGAACACCACCTACTTGTTGCAGAGTTGTCAGAATGTCTAGATGAAAATTTCTCGACATATTGCCTTGGCGGCCGTTGCATTCACTCTGGTGGCTTGTAGTTCCTCATCTGATGCCAACACCACGACGGTTGTGCCCGTCACAGATGCGGTTGAAGAAACGACAACCACCGGAGCAGAGGTGGCGGGTACCGAGGCTCCCACGCCCGATGTGCCAGCCAACAGTGCTCTGCCTGCACTGGGTGAATGTCCAACGTCGGTCTTTCCAGATTTAACTGCAGTTATTGGAGCTGGCGAAGAATATGCAATGCCCGAAGTATCGGTTGAGTGCACCGACACCGAACTAGTGGTGACATCAAACGGCATGCCGAGTTACACGTTTGAGCCGTTGACGCCGAATGCTTTGGCCGAACAAGCCTGGGTGTGGCGTGTTCCGTTGAAGCCAACAGTGGCTGCGAGCACCACGAGCATTGTGGATGTGCTTGGAACTTTAGGTTTTACAACGACTGGATTGGCGATCTACGGACCGACCGAAGGACCGCAACCAGAAAATGAAGCGTATGGCGATCCGATCTACAACGGAATTCTTGATACCTGTGGTGGCCACACCGGTGTATCTAGCGACTATCACAATCACGCGTTATACGCAGACGTGTATTGCAATCTCACAAGTTCATTCATCATTGGATACGCGCTTGACGGATTTCCAATTTATAACTCGGTCGGCTGTCTTGATGTTGATTGCACCGAAACTGCCCAGTTCGTTTCGGGTTACGACATGACCGGTGATCCCACGTCGTATTCGTGGAAGGCCTACACCTACAACGCTGCTGGAAAAACCAATGTGCTTGATGCGTGCAACGGACGTATTGGTCCGGACGGTACATACCGCTATCACGCGACGGACTCGTTCCCGTACATCATCGGATGTTTTGCGGGGACATCGACCAGGCAAACTGGAAATGCTGCGGCCGATATGCCGCCCATGGGCGGTGGAGGTGGCAACCCGCCGCCGAACGGGAATGGCCCGCCACCAGACGGGAATGGCCCACCGCCGCCGCCGAACGGCTGAGAATCAGAACGTAGACAGCAAGTCGATGACCACAACAAGGTCGGTCGATGCTGGCAATTTCATGTCGGAGTTGCCGTCAGTTCCAAATGCATCAGCAAAAGGAATCGTCAACTGACGTCGCCCGCCAACTTTCATGCCGGGAATACCTTCAATGAGTCCAGGCAAAGATCCGCCCTCTTCAAGTAACAGGCCCACTGGACTGGGGTCGCCCCAAGTACTTGCTATTTCTTCGCCGGTCGCAGCGTTGAAGGCAATGATGTGCACGAGAACATTTGAACCGGCTTTTGCTTCGTCGCCTTCACCGTCAACGAGATCTTCGCTGATCAAGGCCTCGACGTTTGCCGCACCTTCAATGGTGATTTCTGGGGCATCGGCTGGATCAATCGGTGGAACGATCGCGACTGCGTCGACGATGAACGAAATTGCGGAGTCGGGTGGAATCGCATCACCAGATCCGGCGGCACCGTAGGCAAGTTCTGACGGAATATCTAACTGACGCTGTCCGCCGGCCTTGATGCCGATCAAACCTTGTTCCCAACCCGGGATAACTGCACCAGATCCGAGGGTGACAGCAAATGGATCGCCTCCGTAGTTGCCATCGAAACGCTTTCCGTCTTGAGTCAACACGCCGACGTAATACACGTACACAGTTGAACCTTCAATTGCTGCTTCGCCTTCACCTTCGGTGATGTCGGTGATGACCAACTCAGTTGGCATTTCGGTTGGCAATGAAATTGTTGGCTCGTCAATCAAATCGGCTGGATCTGAGGTTTCCGAATCAGCGGTCGAAGCAAGTGCATCGGTAGTCGACACATCAGTTGTGGTTGACGATTTGTCACCGCCACATGCAGCAATCAAAAGAGTGGACGACAGTGTGAGCGCAAGAAGTGCGCGTGAAGTACGTGATGACATCTGCAACATGCTATCCGTGTTGGGCTAACCATTCCGCTTCACGGCAGCCCATTTCGGTGCTTGGCTCGCCATCGGCGAATGGCCAAATCTCTTGTGAAATTCGCCGATAGTTGCCACTTGCCCCTAATTCACCGAGGATTGCATACAGGCCAAGATTGATGCGCTGAATAAATACAAATGGTTTCGGAACAGTTGCATATTGCGCAATGGGGCTTGACCGGTCAAACGTGTGGCGCACAATTCCACTTGAATACTCGGGCGTCCACGTGATGTCTTGGTCTTTTCGCACGGGTTCGTAAAAACGACCGAAGTATGTGCCGACATCTGCTGTTTCTACGGGAGCGTCGCGTTGCAACATGCCAGCATTTTCTAAGACTGAACGAAAGGCTGGAATATCACTTTCGTAGGCTGCCGATTTCACCATTGAAATAAACGTATTCATTTCGCTGTCACTGAAATGTTTGACTAGTCCGAAGTCGAGGAATGTCACGCGGCCATCTTCATGAAAGATGTAGTTGCCAGGATGCGGATCACCGTTGAACTTATGCATTCCGTACAGACTGCGAAAGACAAACCGAAAGAGACATTCGCCGGTGAGATTCTTTTGCTCTTGATCTTGTTGCATCAACTCAGCGAAGGACATTCCGTTGACGAGTTCGGTGGTAAGAACTCGTGAAGTACTGAACGTTGGTAGCACTTCGGGAACGCTGATGTACGGGTGGCCTCGGTAGTAGTCGACGAAAAGTTGCTGATTTTGTGCTTCACGCGAGTAATCAAGTTCTTCACGAATTCGTTCTTTGACTTCTTGCACCATGTCGCTTGGGTCGAGCCCACTAAAGCTCTGTTGCAACAGCGCACCCAGAAAATCGGCGTTGCGTAGATCGGCGTCAATCGCTTTGTCGACTCCGGGATATTGCACCTTCACCGCAACGGCGCGTTCTTTGCCAGTGATTGGATCAATAATGACGGCGCGATGAACTTGACCAATAGATGCCGACGCAATGGGCACAGGATCCCATTCCACAAAAATTTTGTCGGGGGCAGCGCCAAGTTCGCGTTCAATAACTTCGGCGGCCAGGTCGCTTGACATTGGAGGTGCACTTGCTTGCAACTGCGATAAGGCGGCACGCATGGGAGCGGGTAAACCATCATCGAGATAACTGGCCATCTGGCCAAGCTTCATCAACGCACCTTTCATATTGCCCAGGCGTTCAGAAACTTGTGCGGCGGTCTTCAACTCAGTTTCGTGATTAATCTCAATGCGACGTTCGGCTGACGAAAAAACTTTGCGAGCCGATGCCGACGCATAGGTTGCTCCGACTCGCGCACCCAAGCGCACAACTTCGGCATTACGAGCAACCAAATTTCCGCGGCGAATCGCACTTGTAATCTTTGCGCTACCGCCACGCTTTTTGATCAAGTAATAAATCGCTGGGGCACTGAGCGCGATGATTCCGGCGCCGGTGCGCTTCTTCACGACGAAACCTTCGACTGCTCATCATTGTTTCGCTCAATGATTGAGTTGACACCCTCAATAATCATCTGACTCATATTGGGAGCCAGCGCAACAATTGCATCGTGTTGGCCGTCGATGCGCACAGCTTGTGCTTGTGAAATTTCGGAATACAACTTCAATTGTCGATGCACAGGTATCACTGGATCACGCAATGTGATGATGTGAGAAGTCGGAACGTCAATTTCTGGTAACCATTCGAGGGCCGAGAAATTACCGATGGCGTGACCGGCCTCTAAAACCATGCGCCAATCGTGCAGTTCAATTTGACTCGTTGCCCATGGTCCCCACTTTGAGGCTTTACGGCGCAAGAAGAGTCTTTCAGTGAGCCACTCTTGAGCAAATGGTGGAGTCAAGCGCGCTAACGCACCCATTCCGGTGAGTCCAAGAAAGCCCATGCGTTCGCCACGACTGTGAGCAAAACTTCCGGCGGTGGCGCACAACATCAATCCATCAACGATTGATCGGTGACGACGCCACATCAATAACGCGATCGGTCCGCCCATTGAATAGCCAACTGGAATCACTTTTTTGATTCCGAGTTCAGATAACAAACACGCTGCATCGTCGGCACAGTCGGCTAATCGGAATGGTTTGCGCGTGCGAATACCGCGACCATGTCCGCGATGATCCATAGCGATCACGCGAAAGTGTTGGCCAAGAGTTTCATACACCGCGAACCAATTGAGATCGGCCGTTGCGGTCCAACCATGTAACAACAACACCACTGGTGCATCAGGATGTGGGCCGGGTAATTCACGAATGAACGTGGTTCCACGACCTGGTAATTCGAATTCTCGTCCAAGTGGCAGCGGGGGAATGCCGGTTTCGTTACTGGAATTTTCTGAGTTCAGGGCAACTCCACGCTGATGATCGTCACGTTCAATTTTGAACCGTTGGGAGTTTCGTACTCGGCGGTCTCGTTAATGGCACGGCCGAGGATGGCCTGACCAAGGGCTGACTCGGGCGTCATTGTTGCCGCGCCGTCAAACTTCTCTTCTCGTGAACCGAGGTAATAGGTCTCTGGTTCATCTCCGTCAATCGACAAAGTCACGAGCTTTCCTGGTCCGACGACATCGCCGTCTGCTGTTTCAACGAGCACATGATTTTCAAGAATCGATTCAAGATGGCGAATGCGGCCTTCCATGTGACCTTGCTCGTCTTTGGCGGCGTGGTAGTCGCCGTTCTCTTTGAGGTCGCCCATCTCGCGGGCACGTTCAATTTTGTCGGCAACTTCGATACGGCCCCTGGTGGTGAGGTCGTGAAATTCGGCTTGAAGGCGCTCAAGAGCGGTTGCGGTGAGGTGGTGTACCTGGGCCATGCCCACAGGGTAACGGCAGGTGGCAAACCTTGCG
>CAMDCI010000068.1 GCA_945889715.1 Bifidobacterium breve
CTCGACAGGCGTCAACAGTTTGACTGAGTTCCTTGGGAGTACGAAGGATGTGCACAATTATTAGTGAAACGAGTGATCTTCATCGGGGAATGTTCCACCTTGAACATCAGCGATGAAAGCTCTCGTTGCATCAATTGTCGGAGTTCGTAATTCGGCGTAATGTTTGGCGAAGCGATATTTAGAATCGCACAGGCCAAGAACATCATGAAGAACCAAAACTTGACCGTCGCAATGAATTCCCGCGCCAATGCCAATCGTTGGAATGCTCACTTTTTGGGTGATTTCTTTGGCGAGTTCCATTGGGACGCCTTCAATAACAATCGCGCAGGCACCTGATTGTTCGACCGCATGAGCATCTTCAAGAATTCGTTCACGGCCACCAGCTTCAAAACCTTCGGTTCGACCCTGCACCCTAAAGCCACCCATGCGATGCACACTCTGGGGAGTTAATCCGATATGGCCAATAACCGGAATATCGACTCGAGTGATGGCTGCGATGGTTTCGGCCATATGGACGCCACCTTCAAGCTTGATGCATTGAGCGCCATTCTTCATCAAAACAATTGAAGACTCAACGCCTTGCTCAGGACTGATTTGATACGAACCAAATGGCAGGTCTCCAATGACGAGGGCCTTAGTGTGAGCACGTGCCACGCAGCGAACGTGATAGGCCATTTCATCAAGGTCGACCGGAATGGTATTTGAGGTTCCCTGAACGACCATTCCGACTGAATCGCCGACCAAGATCATGTCAATACCAGCTTCGTCAACAAGACGAGCGTAGGTCACGTCGTAAGCCGTGATCATGGTCATGCGCCGACCTTCGGCTTTCCACGTTGCGAGATCGGGAACCTGGACTTTCTTACGATCGTTGGGCAGCGATGGCATCACAGAACCTCGTGGGGTCGATACGGGGGAGCAGGCGGACTAAAACAGCAGAGCGAAACCTAGCGACATCGACACCTGGATTGTCAGTTAGAGGTCTGATTTTTTGTGATTTAGGGCATGCCAGTCATCGGCTCACAAACGCCGACGGGCAGAGTTCGCGATAGCTCACTATTCCACCAGTCGATGTTGCGTGCAAAATGGCTTCAGTACAGGCTTGGGCGAACATGTCGGCTCCTGCCGCGAGCACTTTGTTCAGCAATGCGGGACGACCAACTGGGTCGCTAAAAATTGGCTCATTTTCGGACAGAACCAAATCACCTGGACCGACTGACAGCCCAAAAATCGTGTCACCGTCATTCATGAGATGCGCTGGGCGAATAGCACGGGCAAGGCCGTCATGGGCCACGGATGCAAACCTGGTGCACTCCGATTTTGACAAACGCAAGTTTGTCGCGACAGTTCCAATGGTCGTGTTCAATGAATTCTCGATCGGTGCATTCTCGATATCGGCAACCAGCGTGTTCAGCGACGACAGGTAATCACGCAAGGTTCGTCGATCGCTGGCGTTTGGACGACGCAAGCGAGTCATCGACTCATTCCAAGGTAGACATGTATCTGGATTGATCACTGAACCAATTGAATTAACAACTGCGATCGCCGAAACCACATGTCCACTTTCGATACGCGTACTGGCCATTCCTAGCCCACCCTTGAGTCCACCTGAACGAGCTCCTACGCCAGCACCAACGCAGCCCAAGTCGGTCGAACGTATTTTGGCTGACTGCGAAGCACGATAGCCAAATGTTGAATCGGGGCGATTTGTGAACTTGCCTCCTCGACCTAGATCAAAGATCACCGCTCCTGGAATTATGGGAACAACCCAAGAAGGTTCTTTGCCAACCGGAAATCCACATTCGGTTTCTTCGAGGTATTCCATGACTCCGTGAGCGCTTGCTAAGCCGTAGGCACTTCCTCCGCTCAAAACAATTGCGTGCACCCTTTGAATAAGATTTTCGGGTCGCAAAAGATCGGTTTCACGAGTTCCAGGTCCGCCACCTCGCACATCAACCCCGGCGATGGCCCCTGCGGGCGTCAATAACACCGTCGTGCCGGTGAGCCAACCCCGAGACGAACGAGCGAAATGCCCGACCTTGATCGAACCAACATCGGTGAAGGAGCCACCAAGGGTGGTGAATTCTGAAGAAGATCGATGTGGACGAGCCATGTGTCCATGTTGACAGGTTTCGCTGTGCCAACAAGCACTTGCCGATAATCTCAAAGCGTGAAGGACGAACCGGCATACGCACCCTTGGCGATGTCAAAAAGTCGAGCCTGGCGAAATCGCTTTTTCGCCCGAACAGTCCATTATCTGTGGGAAATGGCGATCGAAGCAGGAGCGATCGGCGCGGCAACTCGTCGGGGCCAAAAGTTTGGATCCTTTGGGCAACAAAGTGTGATCTGCTTTCCCTACAACACAATTTTCAACGAGCAATTCATTCATATTGGGCGCAACACCATGATCGGCCCCCAGTGCACATTGTCGGCCGGAATGGTGCCAGGTCAACAATGCATTTCCGAACGGATTGTCACAATTGGCGATCGTTGTTTGATTGGTAAGGGGACCGGCATCGTCGGTCACTTCTCAATTGAAATCGGCGATGATGTATGGACTGGGCACAACGTCTACATCACCGATCAGAACCATGGCTACAAGGATGTCACGTTGCCGATTTCAGTTCAGACGATGCCCGAAAAGCCGGTGCGTATCGGTAACGGTTCGTGGCTTGGCTACGGCAGTGTGATTCTTCCTGGCGCCGATATTGGCGAACACGTGGTCATCGGCGCAAACAGTGTCGTGACTGGGGTCATTCCGTCATTCAGCGTCGCGGTTGGGTCTCCAGCGAAAGTGATCAAACGTTTCGTTGAGGGTGCCTGGCTAGACGTCAACAACTAGGTAGACAACTAAACAGCCAAATCCATTGCCGCAGCGCATGACGTCATCCGGTTATTTGTTGTGAAGTCATTGATCGAATCAGATACCGGTGAACCTTCACTCATGGACTCAGCGAATGGCGCATTTTCTCCAGTACGTAACTTTGCCGTGTAAACGATTCTGCCATCGATCCAATCTTGGTAAATAGTTCTCCAAATTTCCATCAATTTCGCGTCGTCAATGCTGGTCGGAACTTGAGCGGTGACATCATCAAGCATGTTCTGAATGATCGCAGTTGCTTTATCAATAATGTCCGCTCGTTCAGCCAGTGCATCACCCTCCACCGAATTAATTCGTCGCAGATCTACCAACTTGTCGCGTTCAAGATTTGCGTTGCCGCAAATTTCCTCCGCTCGAACCGTCCAAGCCTTGTCTTCGAGTACGTTGACGCCTTCTTTAGAAGCAAACAAAAAGGCGTACACCCAAAAAACAGCGATAGTCAGACAAATCGCTCCGAGAAAAACTTGCAATGCTCGACGACGTATCGGCGTCTGAACCGTGGAATCACTCATGATGATTTGGCTGGACGATATGAAGTCGCAAGTTGCAACACAGCTCCGCCGACACCGAGAACAGCCGTCACAACTAAGGCGCCCCAACCAGAGATAGTGAAATCAATGGCATTGTCAATTGACCATTCGCCTGGGCCCATTGCTCCGACAGCCAAGGCTCCCAATGCAATCGTTGCGCAGTATTCCCACCCCTGATTCGGGAGGAACACGAAAAATCCGACTTTCAAATGAGATGTGTAAATGGCCACAACCATGACGCCGATAACTCCTGCGGCAGCAAGTGGAGTGAGCAGACCTAACGCCAACAGCACACCTGCCCCAATCTCAGTCGCCGCAGCCATTCGCGCCTGCCACTTCGGCCACTTCATGCCCATACTTCCAAACCACGATGCGGTTCCGGAGAGTCCACCTTTACCAAACACCTTGTTGTAACCGTGATAAGCAAGGAACAAACCGAGCACTAACCGAAGAACAAGCAAACCGAAATTGAGTTGATCTAATCCAAATTGATTTTGAAGACTAAGCATGGCTTCAGATTACTGCTAGGAATATCGGGTGCACGATCATTCATCAACTTCAGGAAGGTTTCGTCGTGCAACGACCTTGATTCGGTCCTTGGTCACGTATCACCCTGGTCTTTTTGCAATTTCAATGGCGGGAGCAATGGTGTTCGCAGTTTGTACTGTGGGCTCATCGTGGTTATTGCGCTGGATCATTGATGAAGTCATTATCAGACGATTCGATACCAATACCTTTTCTATTTCTCAAACTCTGACCGCAGTTGGACTCTTAATCGGTCTGTCTCTTATTCGAGCCTGTGGTGTTATTGTTCGTCGGTCGTTTGCGGGTCGCGCCCAGTGGCGAACTGCACAAAGCTTGACCGATGAAGTCGTTGATGTCCTTGTCAAGCAACCACCGCAATGGCATCGTCGACAATCAACCGGTGAACTATTAACTCGCGCCGGGGTAGATGTCGAGGCCAGTGTTGCTGTCATGGCGCCTTTGCCGTACGCAAGTAGCGTCATTTTGATGATGGCGATTGCCGCTGTCGGTCTGATCTCAACCGATACTGCTCTCGGTCTTGCCGCAACAGCAGTTTTTCCAGCCTTGATAGGACTCAACGTCCTGTATCAACGACGAGTGGATAAATGGTTCGATATCGCTCAAGGTGAACTCGGCTTATTGTCGGCTGCGGTACACGAGAGTTTTGAAGGGGTCACTGTTGTCAAAGCTTTCGGCGCCGAGAATCGCGAAACAGAACGTTTAGCGATCATTGCGTCACGGGTTCAAAATGCCCGTGTTGAAGCAATCCGCTTGCGTTCTTTATTTGAAGCCGCTCTCGATTTCGTCCCAAACGTCACCAATATCTGTTTAGTAGTTGGCGGCGCTTTTCGTGTTCGGAGCGGAGATTTATCAGTCGGCGAGTTAGCAAGTTTTATCTATATGTTCACGCTGCTTGTTTTCCCTTTACGTCTGATCGGATATGCCCTGTCAGAGATGCCACGTTCACAAGCAGGTTTTGATCGAATTCAAAGCCTACGAAGAAGCCCAATCTTTGATGATCCGCGTTCATTATTTACACATGGTTCGAGTTCGCTGGTCCTTGATTCGGTATCAATCGGATACGACGACACCAACATTCTTTTTCGAAACGTCTCCATTTCTTTTTCGGCCCGATCATTTACGGCAATTGTTGGGTACACCGGAAGTGGAAAGTCGACGTTTGTTGAATCCCTCGCAGGAATTACGCCCATTTTCTCTGGTTCAGTTTCAACTAAAGATCAGTTAACGAGTTTTGTCTTTCAAGAACCTTTTCTTTTTGGTACTTCCGTACGAGACAATGTTTGTTTAGGAAGCAACTTTTCGGATGAAGAAGTTGAGTGGGCTTTGAGAATTGCTGAGGCCGACTTTGTTCAAGGGCTTCCGCAAGGTTTTGACACCATCATTGGTGAACGAGGAGTTGGTTTGTCAGGTGGTCAGCGGCAACGAATCGCCCTAGCTCGAGCCGTCATTCGGCGACCAAGCGTTTTGATTCTTGATGACACGACAAGCGCTCTAGATCCGAACACCGAAGTCAAGGTATTGCGCAACATCAAATCAGGTCTTCCTGGTTCGACAGTAATAGCCGTGGCCTCACGTCCGTCCCTCATCGGTATGGCTGATCAGATTATGTTTTTTGATCAGGGTTCTATTTATGGTCCGACGACACACGTTGAATTATTGATCCAAAACGTGTCATATCGAAGTTTGATGCAGGCGTACGAGGAGCCTCAAGAATTTGAGGATGATTCGTTATGACGACTCCACGGGTGGCTGGAACGTTAGAGACACTCTCTCGTGGCGTTCACGCTGTGCCAAGTCTGCGTCAGGGAATCGGGTTCACTTTATTGTTGGCAATGATTGGAGCCAGCGGTCGCGTGGTGGTTCCGGTTGTCATCCAACAAGCCATTGACCATGGGTTGCAGCGATCAATTCGGGGCTCAGCACAAACGGTGGACGTCGCACTTGTCGTGAAGATGTGTCTGGGTGCGGCGATTTATCTAGTAATCGCAAGTATTGCGCAACGTACAGCAGTCTCGCGTTTGGGTCAACGAAGTGAATCAGCTCTTTTCGACCTTCGCGTCAAACTTTTTCAGCACATTCATCAATTGAGTCTTGAAGATCACAACGACGAGCAGCGTGGATCACTCGTTGCACGAGTGACATCCGATGTTGAAACGCTCTCCCAATTCTTCTCTTGGGGCGGCTTGGCATTTCTGCTCAATGGAGCTTTGATGATCATTGTTGCCGGCGTGATGCTCGTCTACGACTGGTCATTAGCTCTTCTTGTTATTTTGATATCTGCACCTCTCGTGTACGTTCTCCGTCGAGTTCAAGCAAGGCTCATCGCTGCTTATGACGGTTCTCGTTTGGCTAATGCTGATCTCTTAGGTAATACCGCAGAATTAGTGACAGGAGCTGAAACTCTGCACGCCTATTCAGCCGGAGCGATCTTCGGCGTTCGAGTTAAGAAGTCTTCGAAAATTCGTGGAGACAAGCAGACCAAGGCCACCTTGATAGGCGCGCTTCTTTTTCCGTCGGGTGAAATTTTTGGGGCGATCGCGGTCTCAGCTGTCGTTTTCGTTGGTTTATGGCGAGGTTCAAGTTCGGGTTTGACCGCTGGAGCACTTGTCGGGTTCATTTTTCTGACCTATCGATTCTTAGAACCCATCGCTGAACTCACCGAAGTGCTCGACCAAACTCAAACGGCTGTTTCAGGAATGCGGCGAATTTTAGGGATTTTGTCAATTCCGGCTGGGCCACCTCCGGCTGAATTCCCGATTGAAATAGGTGACCAACCTCTTGACATCAAGATGAACAATGTGACTTTTTTTTATCGTCCACGAGACGGTGAGGTGAGGGACGAAAATAGCGCGGTTCTCAGTCGTATCAATTGCGTCATACAGTTTGGAACACAGGTTGCTGTTGTCGGTGAGACTGGATCAGGCAAGACGACTCTCGGCCGATTGTTATCTCGATTTTCGGATCCGACGAGCGGCATGATTTCAATCGGCGGGGTTCCGCTGAATCGAATAGATAACGAAGCTTTACGAGAGATGCTCGTTGTAGTGCCACAAGAACCTTTCCTTTTCTCAGACACGATTGCTGCCAACCTCAGATTTGTCCTGCCTCAAGCGTCTGACCAGATCCTCATTGATGCTTTTACAAACGTAGATCTTCAGGATTGGTTTGAGACTCTACCTCTGGGTCTCGACATGCTCGTTGGACAACGCGGTTCCCAATTATCGGCAGGAGAACGACAACTTGTCGCTTTAGTGCGAGCGTCGCTCATTAACCCGTCCATCTTGATTCTTGATGAGGCCACATCTTCAGTTGATGCGTCGACCGAAGTCCGACTGACTCGGGCTCTCGACAAACTTTCTCGAGGGCGCACCACCATTTCGATTGCTCACCGATTATCAACCGCTGCTCGGGCGGATCGGGTTCTTGTTCTTGATTCAGGTCTATTAGTTCAAGATGGATCGCACGATGAATTGGTTGGTGCACCTGGTGTGTACTCCGAGATGTACAAATCTTGGGAGTCATCGCACAACACCTCTGATTGAGCCAGATAAAAGTGCCACAATAGGTTGCATGGAAATAGTTCTTGTGCGGCACGGGCAACCCGAGTGGATTCGCGATGACCTCAATGTTGATAACCCGCCTCTGACTCAATTGGGATTCGAACAGGCCCATTGCGTGGCACAGGCACTTGCGGGCGAGCATTTTGATGAGATTTGGGTTTCCCCATTGGTGCGGGCTCAGCAAACAGCCCAACCTCTTTTAGCTCAACGCAATATCACTGTCGGACCTGATGTCACTCAAGATTGGCTCGAGGAGATTCGTAACCCCTTGTGGCATGGCACTCCACGTCAGAAAGCTGACGATGCATACCGCGAAGAGCGTGGTCGTGTCGCGGAAAAGCGATGGGATGGATTGACCGACGGCGAGCCGGTTCGCGATTTTGTTGTTCGCATCCATGAAGGAGCCGACAAATTCTTGAGCGATCGTGGAATTATTGCTAGTCCTCAAGAGCTTCCTGTTTGGCATATTGAGAAGCCCGATCGAAAGATTCTTTGCATCGCTCACGCCGGAACTAACAGTGTCTTCATCGGGCATATCTTGGGTCTTGCGCCAACTCCGTGGGAATGGGAGAGATTCGTTATCGCTCATGCCTCAATGAGTCGACTTGAATCGTTCCAAATTGGTGATGGACACTTCTTTGGGTTAACAAAACTGAGCGATGTCGAACACATGGCAGCTGATCAAAGGACTTTTTGATGACACAGCGTGATCTAGACCTAAATCTCCTCAAGATGTATTCCTTCTTGGTTTTTTCAAAACTTGAAGGTGCAGTCACCTCAGGAATGATTCATCTCGGCGATCGGCTCGGCTTGTACCAAAGTCTTTCATCATTTTCACATGCTGTGACATCTGATGAATTAGCGGCATCACTTCAACTTCATCCGCGCTGGGTTCAAGAATGGATTCATAACCAAGCCGCGGCGCGACTGATTGAAGTAGAGATTGACGAACAGGGGACCGAGCGGTATTCAATGACGCCCGAAGCAGTCGTTGTTTTGTCTGATGAACTACATCCAGCATTTGGGGTGGGAATGTTCCATCGCCTTCCTCAAACTATGCAAAGCCTGACAGTTTTGCCCGAAAGTTTCAAAACGGGTATTGGGCTCGACTACGACAGTCATGGACCTGAGGGAGCGGTCGGTATTGAGCGGAGTTTTGAACCGTGGAGCCGTTCGTATCTTCTACCGGTCGTTCTTCCCGCCCTCGATGGCGCCGTGCAACGCTTAGAAGCGGGTGCTCTCGTAGCAGATATCGGTTGCGGGGCTGGAGGAGCCGCTATTCGAATGGCTCAAGCATTCCCGAGAGCATCAGTGACCGGTTATGACATCTCGCGATATGCACTCGACCGTGCCCTGGAAAAGAAGAGCATCGACGCGACAAACAACGTTCATTTCGTTGATCCCAGGGTGACACCGCTACCTGAGAACGAATCACTTGACATTGTGACCGCGTTCGACTGCATACATGACATGACCCATCCACAAGATGTCATGCAGGCAATTCGGCGTTCTCTCAAACCAGACGGCATTTGGCTGCTTGTTGATATCAAGGCCCTTGATACCTTCGGGGAAAATATGGCTAAAAATCCGATGGCTTCATTGATGTATGGCATCAGTGTGATGAGTTGCATGTCATCAGCAATGTCAGCAAAGGGCGGAGCCGGACTCGGAACTTTAGGTCTTCCGGAATCTAAGGCCCGCAGTATGGCGTCAGCTGCGGGCTTCACTCGTTTTCGCAAACTTGATATTGAGCATTCACTCAATGCGTTTTACGAAGTGCGACCGTAATA
>CAMDCI010000069.1 GCA_945889715.1 Bifidobacterium breve
GATCTCTCACAGCGATACATCGAACTCCATGTTCGCAAGCGATTGCCAGCAAACTGGAAAGCAGCGATGGAGGCTTTTCTCGAGGCATATCACGTGTTTAAGACCCACTCAGAAGCACTTCGTGCCACTGGTGACGCAAACGCACAGTACGACGTATTTGGCGAGCATGTGTCGCGGTTTATGCATACATCTGGCTCACAGAGTCCCCACATTGCAGCACAACAAACAGAACAAGAAATTCTCAATTTCATGATTGGTCGCAAGTTTGCCGGGGGAGTCGATATCCCCCAGGTTCCAGAGGGTCACACTGCGCGCGAGGTGTATTCGGCGTTTGTACAGCAGCAGTTGAAAGAAAAATATGGCCACGATTTTTCAGACTTTAAAGTGAGTGAGACAATCGATTCGATCGAGTACTTCGTTTTTCCTAACGGTTTCTTTTTCCCCGGTGCACATAAGCCGATGGTGTACCGATTCCTTCCACACCCAACCAATCCAGATGAGTGCACGTTCGACTTGTTGTTCTTACGGTTCCCCGCTGACGGCCAAGCCCCACCACCTCCCGCTCAGCCCTACGACATTGACATTCATGAGAGCTACATGTCGGTGCCTGGTATTGACCAAGGTCTGGGCTATGTCTATGACCAAGACACGGACAATATGGTCGCTCAGACCCGTGGTTTCAAGGGCAGCATGAGAACATCGCAGATCTCGGGCAACTATCAAGAGATTCGCGCCAGGCATCTGCATCAAACAGTTGACGCGTACCTCGCCCGACCCTGAAATAATACTGCCTATGAGGCAAGCAGTTATGAAGTCACTTTTGTAAATCCGATATTCAGATGTTTGAGTGACCGCAGACAGAAATTTGGGTGATGGCGGAAGTCGTTTTCGCCATCAATAAACCACATCGTTTCTACTCGATCAACGAGCGCGCGAAACCCAATGATGAGTTCACGGCGGGCGAGTGGTGCTCCCAGACAAAAATGCGTTCCGAAACCGAACGATAAGTGGCTGCGTACATTGTCGCGGTTGAGATCCATATCGGCCGGACACTCAAATTGATTGTCGTCGCGATTTGCGGCGGCATAACGCACGTTGATGACTGCCCCTGCGGGAATCGTGACTCCATGAAGTTCAACTTCTTGTGTAGTTGAACGAAAGAGTCCTTGAACGGGTCCTTCGAGGCGCAGCACTTCTTCGGCAAGAAGGGGAACATATTTGTCAGGGTCGGACTTCAGTAACTTCCATTGCTCAGGATTCGCAATCAATAGTCGAACGCCTTCAGAGAGTGCGTTGGTAGTCGTTTCTGATCCACCCACAAAGGTGTCGGCCATCATTTCGGCGTGCAGTTCATTGTCGGTGAGTGTTCGTCCCCATTCGGGAATGACCGTGTTGACTAAATCGCTCAGCAAGGTGTTGTCTGGTTGCTGACGCAGACGTTCAAAGATTGGTTGGAAATAGTGCTGGGCTTCAATCTCTTGTTCGGTTGACCAGAAGGCCTCGGCATCGGTCTGCATCATTCCGAGACGTTGTACCCAGGCGTCAGTCCACGCTTTGATTTGCCACATGTCCTCATCGCGCGCGCCCATTTGTCGTCCAATGACAATGAGGGGCAACGGAATCGCAAATGATCGAACCCAATCGCATTGGCCGTTCTCAATAAAGTCATCAATCAGTTGATGAGCAAGTTCTTCAATGAACGGGTCCATCTCTTTGATCTTCGACGGTCGAAAGGCATGATTGAAGAGGCCACGCATCTCGCGGTGTTCAGGATCGTCGCGAGCGGCCAACGTCGCTCCAGGCACCCAGCCATCTTGTTCATACATGGCTTTGATCTTGGCTGACCGTGGGTCAACGCGACCGCGGTGGCGAGCACTGGTGAAGCGTTCAGTGTCGCTCAGCACCATTCGCACATCTTCGTAACGCGTGATGACGTACATGCCTGTTGCGTTGTCACGCCATACAGGCGCTTCGGCACGGAGTTTTCCATAGGCGTCATAGGGGCAGTCAGAAATATCGGAGTCGAGCAAAGTCATTTTCGTGAGATCAATGTCAGAACTCATATCCCATCTTGTCGCAAATAGCTCGGCTGTAAATCAGCGGAAGGCAGGCGTCGTACTATCTGGCATCGTGTCAGGGCTTCTGGCTCGGCTAGAAATAATGGCTATGAGCGAACTCACCCCCGTCAGCGTCGAAGATTATGTCAATATTCAGCGTCTCATTAATCGGT
Organism: Bifidobacterium breve; assembly: GCA_945889715.1. Lineage (GTDB taxonomy): Bacteria > Actinomycetota > Acidimicrobiia > Acidimicrobiales > Ilumatobacteraceae > Casp-actino8. The sequence continues at coordinate 2,231 of CAMDCI010000069.1, forward strand.
ACGCCGACGCGGTGATTCATCGCAATGGCGTGCAGTGGGGAAGTTGTTGGACCGATGAAGCTGTGTGGGACTTGGGCGGAGGGCGATTGGTCGAAGGTAAAGAGGCGATTCTCAAACTGTGGTACGCCGCCATGGGTGGTATTTCGTCGGTCGTGCAAACAGTTCACAACGGTGATGCATGGGCGGGTACTTCGCCCAATGAGGCGACGGGGCGTTGGGCAATCAGCGAAAGAATGCGTCGGGCAAATGGCGATTCGGGAATTTTGCTCGCTCACTACGATGATGCATACGCCAAGGTGAATGGTCAATGGTTGTTCACCCGTCGCTTCTTGCAGGTTCACTACGGCGGTCCCGCCGATCTTTCGGCGAACTTTACGAACGATAAAGAGCAATTGATTGCTCGTGGCATTGTTGCTGACGTCTGAGATCTCGTAGTTTCGTCTTATGCCTGTTTTTGCATCCGATCTCGCCCGTGAACGACCCGATGAGATTGCGGTTCGTGATCCCAATCGAGCCTTTACCTGGGCGCAAGTTGGAGACATTCTCAATCGCACCGCCAACAACGCGCTCTCGACCGATCTTGGTCCGAAGCGTCGCGTAGCAGTCTTCGCCGAGAATGCAGCCGAAACGGCTTATGCACACTTAGGTTGCCTCTTGGGCAGTGCCTCGACTGTTCCAGTGAACTTTCACCTGACCGCCGAAGAAGCCGCCTACATCTTGGTTGATTCTGAGTCACGCATTTTGTTTGTTGGTCCCGAGACTCTTGAACGGGGTGTTGAAGCCGCCAAGATCGCCCGGTCTGAAGGATCAAATCTCACCATTGTTGGTTGGGATGTATCGCACTCAGAGGTCACAAATTGGAATGAATGGCTCGCGCAAGGTGATCCGAGTGATCCGTCACTTGACGTCAAACCCCGAGCCAATCTGTTGTACACATCTGGCACAACTGGTCGTCCGAAGGGCACTGAACTTCCACCAACGATGTTTGCTGGCGGTTCAACGATGGGCGAACATCTTGAAGGTATGAAGTCGAATCGCTTCGCCGAATATGGAACTCACTTAGTGGTAGGCCCGATGTATCACACGGGACCGTTGAACGGAATGCGTTTGCTCGTGCGTGGTGTGCCGATGGTGATTCTCGCCAAATTTGACGCTGAGCAGACTCTTGAAGCAATCGCCACGTACAAGACCGAATCTTCGGTGATGGTTCCGACCCACTTTGTTCGTTTGTTGGCTTTGCCCGAAGCAGTGAAGGCAAAGTACGACGTGTCATCAATGAAGTTGGTTGCGCACACTGGTGCGTCGTGCCCGGTTGATATCAAGCGTTCGATGATTGATTGGTGGGGTTTGATCTTCACTGATGCATACGGAGCGACTGAAGTTGGTACGACGTGTCAAATCTCAAGTGCTGATTGGCTCGATAACCCTGGTTCAGTCGGTCGTCCCGTTCCGCCATTCTCGGTCATCGTTCTTGATGACGACGGCAAAGAGTTGCCTGCCAATACTGAAGGCCGTTTGTTCTTCAAGGACGCAACAGGTCGCGGTGTGATCTATCCGAATGATGCCGAAAAGACTAAGGCTGCCAATATCGCGCCCGGAGTATTTACTCTCGGTGAAATTGGTTATGTCAATGACGGTGGATTCGTGTACATCACTGATCGTTTTAGTGACATGGTCGTCTCGGGTGGAGTCAATATCTATCCAGCCGAAGCTGAACAAGTGTTGGTGCAACACCCCGGTCTCTTAGACGTTGCGTGTATCGGTATTCCTCACGCCGAAATGGGTGAAGAACTGAAGGCCCTCGCGATCCCGCGTGATCTCAAGAACCCTCCAGATGCCAAAGAAGTTTTGGCTTTTTGTCGTGAGCGTTTGAGTCACTTCAAGTGCCCCCGTACCATCGAATTTGTTGAAGACCTTGGTCGTAACACCATGGGCAAAATCAATAAGCGCAAACTGCGCGCTCCCTACTGGGAGAAGTAAGAGAATCAAAGTAGGAGAGTCATATGTCTGACCCAGTGCTGTTAATCGACAATCCATTGCCGAAGGTCCGTCGATTCACTTTGAACAGACCCGATAAGCGGAACGCATTGAATGATGATTTGCGTGGCGCTCTGTTTGCTGCATTGCGTGAAGGAGATAAAGCGCGCGATGTTTCGGTGATGATTATTCGAGGTGCAGGTTCGGCCTTTTGTGCGGGGTACGACCTCGGGTCTCCCAATAGTGATGTCGAACGTGCGATTTCCCGAGCCGATGGCTGGTGGTCGCGTCATGTTGTCAACAACTGGTTCGAGATGTGGGATATGTCGACGCCCATCATTGGTCAAGTGCATGGGTACTGTTTGGCCGGCGGTACAGAGCTCGCAACAGCGTGCGATCTTGTGTATGTCGCTGAGGACGCGAAGATTGGTTATCCGCCAGTTCGATTGATGTCGCCGCCCGATATGCAATGGCAAACCTGGATGATGGGTTTGCGACGCGGCATGGAGGCTTTATTGACTGGTGACTCGATGAGCGGTGTTGAGGCAGTGACCAATGGGTTTGCTAACCGGGCCCATCCGGCTGACGAACTCGATGGAGCAGTCTTGGCAATGGCTGAACGTATCGCCAAGATCCCAGCCGACTTGTTGGCCTTAAACAAGCGAGCCGCGCACCGAGCGATGGATGTCATGGGTATTCGCGCTGGAATTCGAGCGACTGCTGAAATTCAGGCTCTCGGTTTTCATCAACCATCGTCGATGGAATACATGCAATCTTTTGTCACGAAGGGTGTCACCGCCGCGTTGAGTGAACGCGACGCGGCCTTTGGCGATTACCGCGAGTCAGGTGAATCCAAAAGTTCATAAGAAACCCCCGTGAAAGAAATAGTCCTGATACTTCGTCGTTGTATTTGATCAGGAGGGGTTGCTGTGGCAGGCTTCACAGTGCGAGTTTCCATCCGGGGCTCGAGGTCATCCATAGGGGGATACTTATGAGGAATAGAAAGATCAGTTTCGTCGCTGGCTTGGCTATTGCAGGTTTGCTTGTTGGCGCCTGTAGCGAAGATTCATCGACTACTACAAATGCTCCTGCATCGGAAGCTCCGGCAACCGACGCACCTGCCGGCACTGATGCTCCCGCAGTAACAGGCGCTCCGGCAGAATCGCCGATTTCGGCCGAGTACCAGGCTCACTCAGTTGAATACACCGGTGGAACCGCTGGTGCCGCGACTGGCACCGAGCCCTTCGTTGTGGGTTACGTGAACCAAGAAGGTGGCACACCTGGCTTCCCCGAGGCTTCCATTGGTGTTGATGGTGCCGTGTGGTACATCAACAACTACCTTGGCGGTATTGGTGGTCGTCCGATTGAACTCGCCAAGTGCATCATCACAAAAGAAGAAGACGGTCAGAAGTGCGCCCAAGAAATGCTCGCTAACGACAAGGTCTCGGTTGTTTTGGCTGGTGCCATGTTGAATGGAAACGCTCCGTTGTTGGATGGCCTTGCTGGAAAGAAGCCGGTCTTCATTTCGAACCCATTGACCACACCAGAGTTCCTGGCTACTGATGCATACGCTTTCACACCTGGTGCGCCTGGAGTTGTTGGTGGTTTGACAGTGTTCATTGCCAAGTACCTCGGTGAACTTGAAGGCAAAGACATTAAGAAGGTCGCCGTGGTATATGGTGACAACCCGTCTGGCCAGGTTGCATTCAATATGTTGACCAAGCCTGTCTTTGAAAGTCTTGGCGTTGAAGTCACCGGCGTTGCTGCTGCCGACACCGCAGGCGCAACCGAAATGGCCAGTCTCATCCAGGCTGCTGGTGCGCAAGACGCTGACGCGTTCTACCCATTGGTGACCGTTGGTAGCTGTATAGCGGTCTATGACGCTTTGGCGACTCTTGAAATCGAGACAACGGTTGTCACAACTGGTCTCTGCTTCGGTGTGCCAATGCAGACCCACCTCCAGGAACTCGGCATTGATGCCAAGTTGCCTGACGGTTGGTACTTCGGTGGTTATGGCTACTCGTATGAGATTGCTGGCAACCCCGACATTGATGCCTATATTGAAGCAATATTCGCGTATGCCGCAACCGAAGGTATGGATGCAGCAACTCTCGAATACACCGGTTTCGGCGGTCCGACATTTGGAACGTTGATGACCATTGCTCAATTCGCCAATGCTGGCGCGTCAGATTCCGAAAGCTACCGAACTGCAGCTAAGGCCTTCACCGGTCCGGGCTGGGGCGTCGTTGGACCGCAGAAGTGCGGCGGTAACCCGACGTTCCCATCGTTGTGCGGATTCCAAATCGGTGTCCAGCAGCAACAGGGTGCTGACTATGTCTCCATCATGGATGGTTTCAACGGTAAGGCCATTGACGCTCAGGCTGAATTAGGTTGATTCATTGTTGAGCAGCCTGTTGGTTGCTTAACTTCAGAGGGTGTGGCGGATCGCAAGATCTGCCACACCCTCTTTGCTAGTTCAAAATTAATAGCAGGAGTTTGCTGTGGAATCTCTCGTCAAGTTTGCCAAACAACGTAAAGGTGTTGTTGCCGCACTGATTGTTGTCGTGGTATTCGCTCTGATGTACATGACTGACGCGAAGCAGTTGGCTCCGATGTTTTCTAATGTCGGTACCGGGGCGCTCATCTCGGCAATTGCGCTGGGCGTGGTGTTGACTTTCCGTGGCTCTGGTGTTGTGAACTTCGCCAACGGCGTTGTCACGATTTTTATCGCGTATTGGTTTTACGGCCTTCGTTTTGAGGGCAAGTTGTACATTCCACCGTTACCAAACCCGCTCGCTCTCATTGAAATAGTTGTCAATCTGTTTAATGGTTCGAGGCCCAACCTTGATTTGCCCAATTGGCCGACGGTGATTGACTTACCTGGAGATCGTCTCACCCTTCCCGCTGCATTGTTGGCAGCACTCGTTTTGTCAGTGCTTCTTGGGTTGTTCTTACACTTCGTGATCTTCCGTCCCTTGCGTAACGCGCCAGTCTTGGCCAAAGTGGTCACGAGTGTTGGGCTCTTTGTTGTTCTGCAAGAGTTTGTCCGGCTGCGCTTCGGTGAGACAGTTAAATCCGGAATTCAATTGCCTCTTCCCAAAGGAAAAGTCAAACTTCCTGGAGATTTAGGCGCAATCCCCAATAACCAGTTGTTCTTGGTCGCGATCGTTGTGGCCGTGGCCGTTGCCTTGTGGGCAGTTTTCAAATACACCCGTTTTGGACTTGCAACACGCGCCGCAGCAGAAAACGAAAAGGGTGCAATTGTTCTCGGCTTTTCGCCTGATTTCTTAGCTGGATCTAACTGGGTGATTTCAACCGTCATCGCGGGCATGCTCGGAGTATTGGCTTCGCCGATCACCAATCTCGACACCATCACCATGCCATTGTTGATTGTCCCAGCGTTGGGAGCGGCGCTGATGGCTAGTTTCTCCTCATTTGGTATGACCGTGTTCGCCGGAATCGGTATTGCAATGGCTCAGGCATGGATTCAGTATCAAGGTGCGCAAACATGGTTCCCACGTGGAGTATTGCCGGCTCCTGGGTTAGTTCAAGCTCTTCCTTTCATCATCATCGTGATCGCGATGTTTGCGCGAGGAAAATCTTTGCCGGTGCGCGGGGCAGTAACGTTAGGTCGTATGCCTTTTGCGGTGAGTCCGCGAAAAGTGTTGCCACTCACGGTGCTCGGCTCGGCAGCAACCCTGGTTCTTCTCTTCGGATTTAGTTACGACTGGCGACAATCAACAATTAATACTTTGGTTGCAATCGTGATTTCACTGTCACTCGTTGTGCTCGTTGGTTTTGTTGGGCAGATCTCCTTGGCTCAAATGGCGATTGCGGGAACTGCCGGATTCTTTTTGTCGAAGTACTTCTCCGATCTTCCGTTCCCGCTTGGACCGATCATTGGGGCATTTGTTGCCGCAGTGTTCGGAACGTTGATTGCGATTCCTGCTCTTCGTGTTCGTGGTGTGAACTTGGCAGTGATCACGTTGTCCGCCGCGGTGGCGATTGAGCAATTGATTTTCAAGAACAAGACTTTTGCCGGTGAATCGGGAGCGCTTAAAGTTCCGCCGCCAGAGATTGGTGGTAAGGATTTTGGTCCAAACAATACGAATTTGAAAGTGCTCGGTTTGAAGGCCAAGGACGATATTCCACCGAATGTGTGGTTTGGTGTGGTGTGTTTGATCATCGTGGTGATTATGTGCCTGATGGTAGTGAACGTGCGTCGTTCGGCAACGGGTCGTCAGTTCTTGGCAGTCCGCAGTAACGAACGTGCAGCCGCTGCAACGGGAATCAATGTGGCGAGCGCGAAAGTTCTTGCTTTTGGTTTGTCGGCATTCATCGCCGGTATCGGTGGTGCTCTGTCTGGTTATCGATTTGGCTCGGTGACTCCGCAATACTTCGGTGCTTTCGCCTCGTTGACGTTCTTGGCTTTCGCCTATCTGGGTGGCATTGCCAGTGTGAGCGGTGCGGTAGTTGCCGGAATCATCGCTCCAAATGGTCTGAACTTCAATTTCTTAGAAAATATCTTGCATATTGACCCGGGCTATGCCACTTTGATAGGTGGGATAGGTCTTATCGTGACAGCAGTGCGAAATCCCGAGGGTATTGCTGGAACACCTCGGTTACTTGCTCAGCAAAAGGCCGAACGTAGGGCACGTAGAGAAGCTTTGTTAAGACAACAGTCAGAATCAAATAGGGAAAATGAGGGGGCTACATGAACCTATTAACAACATCGGGAATGTCAGTGACATTTGGTGGTCTACGGGCCGTCAATAATGTCGACATCACCGTCGAACAAGGAAAACTGGTTGGATTGATCGGGCCAAACGGCGCGGGTAAGACAACATTCATTGACGGCATCACCGGGTTTGTTCCAACAACTGGTCGAATTGATTTCAAAGGAACTGAAATCAATTCAATGCCGGTGCACGATCGTGCTCGGCTGGGCCTTGGTCGTACCTGGCAGTCACTTGAACTTTTCGACGACCTCACCATCGAAGAAAACATCCAAGTGGCAGCCGAACGTCAGACCGCCAAGAGCTTTTTGGCCGACTTAGTTCGTCCAG
>CAMDCI010000070.1 GCA_945889715.1 Bifidobacterium breve
ACTTTTCCTCTTCTTCGTTCGCACATACATTGCAAACAACATGGGTTGAGCCGGCATATCTTGAGCCTGATGCAGTGTGGTGTGAACCTGGGGGCGAACCAGTGGGGCCATTGTTAAATGGTGGAGCCTTTGGAGGTAAGTCCATAACAAGCGTGCTTGCGCTTGAACTTCAAGAAGTTGCCCAACGTTTAGCGAATGAACATCAACGTCCAGTGCGAGTCGTGTTGTCGCGAGAAGATGTTGTTCGTCGATCACCCAAGCGACCACCGATGGCATTGGCTGTTCGTTCAGATGGAAGCGGTGAAGTTTGGGTCGCACGCACGTCGGGCCTTGCAGCGATAATTGGCTACTACGCAAATGATTGGCTAGTGCATGAAGTTGATGTCGCTGGACCAATGACATCAATTGGTGTTCGCTCGGTGGGGTGGGCCGAAATCGCGGTGATGAAGTCGTCGGTGAGTGCAGAAACTGAGTGGGGCGATTATGTGGTTTCGCCCGAAGGTGCACAGGCTTGGGCGCGTATTAATGATTCTGGGATTCATGTGCGTGTGAAGTGCGGAGAAGTTCTTGATGCAGTCGTGCTTCGCTCGTACTGCATCGGTGCGGCGCATATGGGTCTCGGGTGGGTGCGCAGTGAAGGTATTGCGGTTAACGAGAGTGGAGAGCCCGTTGATCTGACGATTCGTTCGTTTGGCGTGATTCGTGCGGTCGATACTCCACTCATTGAAATTGAACTTGTTGAGGATGATGGTCCGTCAATCAATGGGAGTGATGCGGTGTTTGCTGTCGTCGCCGCCGCTGCATGGCGTGTTGCTGGATTTGCGTCATCGTGGCCGTGTCAGCGTTGACTTAACCCCAATACTTGGTGGCCGTGAAGAAGAGACTGTTGATTGCAAAAATTGCCGAGATCATGACCACGTAATTCTTGCGGAACATCTGGTGCATCTCGATACGGAGTTCAGCGATCTCAAGTCGAACATCGGCGATGTCCCCTTTGAGTTCGCCGCGTAGTGATGCGATGTCGCCTTTGAGTTCGCCTCGGAGTGATGCGATATCGCTTTTGAGTTCGGAGCGTAGGTCGGCGATGTCGCCTTTGAGTTCGCCTCTCAGTGATGCGATCTCGCCTCTCAGTGATGCAACGTCGCCTTTGAGTTCTGTGCGCACTCCACTTATCTCAGTTCTCAGGTCATTATGAACCTCATTGAACTGAATCTTTAAGAGCGCACTATGAAGCTCAAGGTCGGTTTTGGTCGCGACGTCTTCCCAAATGCTGGTTGGTAGAAGTGTCATGAGAGTGTCCGCCTCCTTTCGGCCAAATTTTTCGGTCGCAGCTAGATACAAGTCTTGCCGTTTGCTCTCGTCGATTGCCATTCTGATGCCTTTCAAATCTTTAGTCAACGAATTGTGGGAATAAGAACCCAAATGACGGTGAGTCAACTGGCGATTTTGACAACTAACATTCGTTGCATGGCTAAGACTTCTGCACCCAAACCCCTCGGTCCGTATACCCCTGTCGTTCGCGCTGGTGACTGGGTGATTGTGTCGGGTCAACTCGGCATCAAAGATGGCGTTTTGGTTCCTGGCGGAGTCGCTGGTCAAACCACACAGGCCGTGAAGAATCTCAAGGAGCGTTTAAAGGAAGCCGGAGTCAGCATTCATGACATCGCCAAGACCTTGTGCTTCTTGACCGACATGGACACCTTCGCCACTTTCAACGAGGCCTATGTCGCTGGCTTTGATGGCGCCCGTCCGGCCCGCTCGACCATTGGCGTTGCCGCACTCCCATTTGGTGGTGCCGTTGAAATCGAAGCCTGGGCATACAAGCCCCTCGCCCCAGCCAAGAAGGTCGCAGCCAAGAAGACGCCGGCAAAGAAGACAGTGGCTAAAAAAGTCACGGCAAAGAAGTCGGCGCCGCGCCGCGCCAAGAAGTAGGTTTTGATCATGCCTGGTGCAGTGATTCTCATGCTTATCCTCCTCGGATTTCCCATTATCTTCGGTTTGTCGATGGTGGGTGTCGCAGCGTTGTTTGGTCATGTGCTGTGGAAAGACGGCGAAATTCGCAACGAGGGCAGCGAGCTGCTCGATCTCAACACCTGACTCTGTTGTACAGGTCAGTTGTCGGCACAGGCTGACTTATGGTTGGAATGCACACACCCGATGCCGAAATGGCTCGGCTCGCTAGCAAAGCACTTTTGTATTCGATTGATCGCATTCGTATCGACCCACCACCGTTAGGTGCTCCACGCCCCTACGAAGAATTGCTTGAAGCCGTTGGGCAGACAATCACCAAAGACGGAATTACCGGTGCTGAAGCATTACGACTTTTCACCGAAGTCTTAGCGCCATCGTCAATTTCGGTGGACCATCCGAAATTCTTGTCGTTTGTTCCAGGTGCACCGACCGAAGCTTCAATCATTTTCGACATGGTTGTTTCAGCCGCGAGTATCTATGCGGGTTCGTGGCTCGAAGGTGCAGGTGCGGTCTTTGCCGAGAATCAAGCATTGCGTTGGATTGCCGATCTTGCTGACTTCCCAGCGTCTGCTGGTGGAGTTTTTGTCAGTGGCGGAACGGCCGGAAACATGTCGGCATTGATTGCGGGTCGTCATTGGTGGCGTTCACGCAACGAAGGTCGTCATGATCACACGCGCGGACTCATTATGGCGTCAAAAGGGGCCCATTCGTCGGTCGCTCAAGCCGCGCGGGCCATGGATGCCGACGTGTTGTTGGTGCCGGCCGATGAACGCGGTCGTTTAGTGGGTTCGGCACTTCGCGCGACAGTTGACTCGATGTTGCAAGATGATCGAGATCGCCTCTTTGCGATTGTTGCAACATGTGGAACCACAAATATCGGAGTTATTGACGAACTATCGGTAGTAGCCGACGTGGCTCAAGAACTCAATGTGTGGTTTCACGTAGACGGCGCATACGGAGCTGCTGGCTTATGTGCGCCCAGTGTCCGCCACAAGTACATCGGAATCGAACGTGCCGACAGTTTTATTGTTGATCCACATAAGTGGTTGTTTGGTCCATATGACAGTTGCGCGTTGATTTATCGCAATGTGCACGACGGACCACGTGCGCATACGCAACATGCCGAGTATTTGGATGTGCTGCATGGCGAAGTCGATGAAAGCCAGCCGTGGCTAGAGATGAATCCGGCCGATATGGCTCACCATCTGAGCCGCCGAGCGCGGGGATTGCCACTGTGGTTCAGTTTGGCGACCCATGGTACTGATGCGTATGCCGACGCAGTTGAACGCACGCTCAAAGTGACACAACAAGGTGCCGAAGAAATTCGTTCACGGCCATATCTTGAATTACTGCTTGAACCGGATCTGAGTATTTTGGTTTTCCGTCGTCTCGGTTGGACCCCCGAGGATTATCAACGTTGGAGCGATCAGCAGTTGTACTCGGGTGAATCGTTTATTGTTCCGAGTTCATGGAACGGTGAAACTGTTTTGCGTTTTTGCATTGTGAATCCACGGACGCGACGACAGCATCTCATCGAAATTCTTGATTCATTGGCACCGGAGGAATCGTGAGCGCGACAGACAACATGACAGACAACACGGCAGATCTTTTGATTGAAAATGCCTTAGTCGTTGCCACGGTCGATGATTCTCGACGCGAACTTAAGGGTGGCTGGGTTGCGATTACTAATGGATTGGTAAGCGGAGTTGGATCATCGTTAGATCCAAAGCCTGCAACTCGAGAAAAGCTTGACGCGACCGATTGTTTGGTGACCCCAGGTTTGGTGAACACTCACCACCACATGTATCAAAACCTCACTCGTGCGTATCCTCCAATGACTGACAAGCCATTATTTGGCTGGTTGCAATCGCTCTATCCGTTGTGGCGAGCGATTGATGAAGAGGCCGTGTATGTCAGTGCGTATGTCGGACTCGCCGAACTGGCGTTGTCGGGTTGCACAACGAGCACCGACCACTTGTATTTGCATCCGCATGGAGCCGGCGATTTATTGACTGCCGAAATTCGCGCAGCCCAAGAACTCGGAATGCGCTTTCATCCAACGCGTGGATCGATGTCGTTATCGCAAAAAGATGGCGGCTTGCCACCAGATGATGTTGTATCCGATGATGACGAAATTTTGGCAGCGAGTCAACTGGCAGTTGAACGACATCATGATCGTTCATTTGGTGCAATGGTTCGTGTGGCATTAGCCCCGTGCTCGCCGTTTAGCGTGACCGAAGAATTGATGGTGCGTTCGGCTGAACTCGCCGAAAAACTTGATGTGCGTTTACATACTCACTTCGCTGAAAATGCTGAAGATGATGATTTTTCGATTGCTACATTTGGTTGTCGACCCATGGAATATCTCGAACGCACCGGTTGGTGTTCAGACCGCACGTGGGTCGCACACTGTGTGATGCCCAATCATGATGAAGTTCATCGTTTGGGTGCCGCAGGTATTGGCGTTGCACATTGCCCGAGTAGCAATATGATTTTGGCATCAGGTATTTCACCAGTCGTTGATCTGCGTGCCGCTGGCGTGAAAGTCGGATTAGGCGTTGATGGTTCATCGTCAGCCGATTCGGCATCAATGTGGCTTGAAGCGCGTCAGGCAATGTTGCTGGCGAAATTACGTAATGGTGCGAGTGCCGGAACAGCACGGATGTCTCTTGAGATTGCAACTCGAGGCGGCGCTGGTTGCTTAGGACGTGAAGGCGAAATCGGCGAGATCAGTGTCGGCTCAGTTGGTGACGTTGCTGTATGGTCGCTCACTGGACCTTCCTTTGCCGGAGCAATCGCCGATCCGGTTGAAGCCTGGTTGCGATGTGGACCGGCGTCAGCCAAGCACACCGTTGTTCACGGTCGTGTCGTCGTACGTGATGGGCAGTTAACTCATCCCGCACTCGACGACATGTTGAAGTCGCATCATTCAATAAGTTCACGTATTCAACAGTTGTCCTGAAGTAGCGACGTATGAATCAACCAGCCGCCGTTTTATGGGACATGGATGGAACCATTGTCGACACCGAGCCGTATTGGTTTGCCGCCGAATTTGAAATCGTCGAAATGCACGGTGGCACCTGGTCGCATGAACACGCAAGGGCATTAGTTGGTTCAGATCTTTTGGACTCTGGCGCGTACATGCGCAAGCACGGTGGCGTCGATCGCGAGCCCGCAGAAATAGTTGAGATGTTGCTTGATCGAGTTGTGGCTCAGTTGCGCGTCGAAGTTCCGTGGCGTCCCGGTGCTCGTGAATTATTGGCAGCAGTCAATGAGGCAGGTATTCCCACCGCATTAGTCACCATGTCGTGGAAACGTTTCGCTGATCAGGTTGTTGAGTGTTTGCCATCGGGCAGCTTTCGGGTGTTGGTCACGGGCGACGAAGTCACGCGTGGCAAGCCGCACCCCGAACCGTATGTGTTGGCGGCTGAACGTTTAGGTATTGATGCTCGCGATTGTGTGGCGATTGAAGATTCACCAACGGGTGTGCGATCAGCACTGGCGGCTGGATGTCGAGTGTTGGGAGTTCCACACGTTGTCGAGATTCCGAGAGACTTAGATCAAGGTTCAGGCCAGCTTGTGATCGCAACAAACCTTGTCGGTAAAACCTTGAACGATCTGGTCTGGTGAAGTAGTAGAAAACCTCAGTTATTGCCGACCAGATCGCCGAGATATTGAGATGCAGAGATGCCGGAGAGAACTGCTCCTTCAACTTTTGGTCCAGCAAACGCATCACCAGCAAACACCAAAGTTCCTGCAGCAAAGTACGGATCGGGCCAGAGCTTGCGCGGTGTGGCAAAGCGCCACTTCTTGTATTCACTCGCAACGATCTGTGCATCACCTAAGTATTTCTGTGCTGCTTGCGTGATGAGAGCTAATCCATCATCAAGTGAATCGTCCCAATGAGCCGAACTCCACGTGGGATTGGCATGAAAAGTGATTGCTGGGACTTCTGAAATTCCTTTGGCTTGGTTGTCGCCGATCCACGAAAACACATCATCGGAATTCTGCAGGCCCCCCGGTGCAGGAACTGCAGATGGACCATCAAGAACAGCAAGCAATCCAATAGTGCGGTCGTAATCGGTGAGCAATAAATCTTGAGGAAGTTCAACACCAGTTGTGACTGTCAATGAATATGACTGTGGTAGTGGACAGGTCATCAAGACGGCGTCGCAGTCAATTCGTGAATTGTCATCAATGACAACAGTCCACTTCTTGGGGTCAGCGTCACATGGTTTCACTGCAAAAACCAGAGTTGATGTTCGTACATCTAAACCTTGAGCAATGTGTTTTGTGAGTGCGGCCATCCCGTTATTCGCCACGTAGCGCGGATGCCCGTCGTCAGCAACAAATCCTCGACACCACTCGCGAACAATTCCGTCGGCAATCCATTGGTCAACAAGTTGTTGAAAAACTGGATTGCGAACTGTGAAGAATTGTGCGCCATGATCAAAGAGGGCAACCGATCCATCGGGTGCAGTGATGCGACGAGTGGCCATGCGTCCACCGAGTCCACGGCCTTTGTCGAGCACAATAACTTTGTGTCCCTTTTCTTGCAACGAACGGGCTGCAGTTAATCCACTCAGGCCGGCACCGACGACAACAATGTCACTCACGAAACAGAGCGTAGGTGACGTTGCTCGATCTTGACCTTGTTGTGCTTTGATTTCCATTGATGACCCACTGTGCCGCAACAGCCGTCATCACTCTCATGCTTTTTCTTTTACAATGTCGCCCCATGTCTTGATGAGGTACGTCGCGAGGTGATTTAGCGCAAGAGGTGAGCGCGCAAAATGAGTTCGCGAGCTGACGGATCGAGTTGATGACCCGCGAGCTTCTCACCGATGGCAATTGCCTCAATCGGATCTTCGATCATTCCTTGCCAGCGCACAAACGCCGCCATGGCACCCATGATGATGTCGCCGACTTCTTCGCCGTGGACGATGACCTTCACGTTGCTGGTGAGCAATTTCTTGAGTTCTTTAAAAAGTCCACGAGCCCATTCGTCGATCTTTTCGTTGTTCTCGTTGTTGTAGGGCCGGTGCTGGTAGTTGACGTTGAGTTCGTCGTAGTTGTGCAGGTTGTGTGGGGCCGGAATAATGCTGATCAGGCAACCGAAATGGTTTTCCCTGATCCAGATGATCTCTTCTTGGCGCCGGACTCGGCGATGGTTGTCGCCATAGCCCCCGGGGCGTTCACATACTGCTAATCGGTCTTTGAGAATCCAAGTGAAGTTTCTGGGGGTGATTCCCAGAGCCCACTTTCCACGTAACTTAGGCGGCACGCCGTCACACTAGTCCTGAGCAGGGGCGGGAGTGATCGAGATCCGCTGATTTGTTCGACTAATTCTGATTCCGCCGGGTAATTCACACGCAATGACCTCGCCACGAGCGACGGCAAGGACCCGTTCAACCGAAGCGGCATCGGGGGGATGGGTCGTTGAGAGCCAGCGCCGAATCGCCCGCCGAGCCAGGGCGACGGGGGCGCCAGCAAGTGCTTTGGCGTCAGTTGGGTCAATGTGGGTGGCCAACTCGTCAAGAAGGTCTGAGTCATCGGCCATCAATGCGGCTTGACGACTCAAAATCGGTGTGAGATCGCGGTGGGCAGCCTCGTTGAGCAGAGGCAAAATCTGCTGACGAATGCGATTTCTCAATAACGAGTGGTCGTTATTTGAAGGATCTGACACTGGGGACCATTGCAAGAGTTCACACACGGCTTCAGTTTCAGCCCGACGAATTGCGAGTAACGGATGCCCCACGTGGTGGCTCGGACCACCGGTTGGTCGAATTCCGGCCAGTCCATCGATACCAGCGCCGCGCAAAATATTTAAGAGCACAGTTTCGGCCTGATCATCGGCAGTGTGGCCAGTGAAAACGTCGCCAGGAAGGGCTTCATAGCGCGCCTGACGAGCTCGGGCCTCAAGATTGGGACCTTGCCCGACTTCAACAGTGAGAGCCTGAAAATGAGTGCCCAGGGACTCGGCGGCTGAACGGACAACGTCGGCCTCAGATGCCGATTCGGGGCGCAACGCGTGATCGACATGGATTGCGGTCACGTTCAGTCCGGCCGCAACCGACAGTGCCAAGAGGGCTAATGAATCAGCACCACCCGAGACCGCACATGAAACAACTGATCCCGCAACGGGAAAAGTTGTACGAGAGAGAAGATCAACAATGAGCGGCGAGTGTTGCCACGTCTGAGGTCCCGAATCGGGAATGGCTCAGCCCTCGTCGTGGCCGCGGCGTTGGCGCTTACCCGGGAAGCGGGAGGCCGACACCTGCTTGACATAGCCAGCAGCGACGCCAGCCACGGTCAAGATTCCTACGATCGTCAGAACGACGCCGACCCACCAGTGCCAAATATACGCTGCAAGCATAAATGTCATGGTAGCCACTTTGCAGGGCGACCTGCTAGTTACTCGGCCTCAAGATTGCGATTGAGAACGTTCCCCTTGGCAGAACGACAGGCATCGCTACACCAACGGACTTCGTCCCAGTGGCGTTCCCACTTTTTTCGCCACTCAAAGGGGCGATTGCAGGCCGCACACACTTTAGGTGGGTGACCATTTTTGGTTTGGGCGCTTCGAGTCACTGTGACGAATCACTCGGTTGATTGAGTTGGGCAACGAATTGGTCGAGCGAACCAACAAAGCGATCGAGGTATACCGCCAGTTCGCCAAACTCGTCTCGGTCAAATGTTGACATGATGTGAATGATCAGTTCTTGACGACGAGCCGCAGCATCAGCGTGACGCTTACGTCCCGATTCGGTTGCCGAAACAACGACCACACGCTTGTCGTCGGTACTGCTACAACGCGTCGCCAAACCAAACTTTTCAAGACGCTGAATTGCGCGAGTTGCAGTTGACGGGTCGACGCGAAGTGCGTCGGCCAAATCGCCCATACGCCAGCCAGGTTGCTGGACCAACAAATCAAGCGTGTCCATTTGCCCAAATTCGAGGGCGTCGTCGCCGACACCGAAAAAGTATTCAATGAGTTTGCCCATTGAGGCGCCACGACGAAGTTCGCGCCATGCTCGTCCGACGCGTAACGCGGTGTCGCGCTCCTCGGGACTGAGCTGGTCAAGCTTGTTCGAACTCGTAGAAGCCATAGTGAATGTAGGGTACAAGCAATGGAGACGCCTCTTCACGCCCTCGGGGTCATTGCCTCGCAAAGCGTCATGATTACTTCATCTTTACGCCATCTTGAGTTATTTACGATGCGCGGATTGGTGACAATCATGTGGCATCAAGTCCC
>CAMDCI010000071.1 GCA_945889715.1 Bifidobacterium breve
CACTTTGCTGGCACCATCGTTTTAGGGCCAGATCTCACCTCAGCAGAGGCCTAAAGAAACTTTTGGTTGCGCAGAGGTAACTAATAGAAATTATTAATGAGTAACCGAGTGCCTCGGTTCGCCCACCGTCTGCGATGCAATACGATGCATCTGTGGCATCCATCCGACTCGTCGGCGTTTCCAAACACTTTGGCGACGTCAAAGCCGTTCACAATGTTTCTTTAGACATTGCCGACCGCGACTTCATGATCCTTCTCGGCCCTTCGGGTTGTGGCAAATCAACTTTGCTGCGAACGATTGCTGGGCTCGAAGACCCAACCGCTGGTGAGGTCTGGATCGGCGACAATATGGTCAACGATGTAGAACCTAAAGATCGTGATGTCTCGATGGTCTTCCAGAGTTACGCGCTGTACCCACACAAATCGGTGCAAGCCAATATCGAATTTCCGCTGAAGGTGCGCGGAGTCAATAAAGCCGAACGCTCCGAATCAGCCAAACAAGCGGCCGAAGTTTTGGGTCTGACTCCCTACCTTGAGCGTCGACCCGGCGCGCTGTCGGGCGGTCAGCGTCAACGCGTTGCATTGGCTCGCGCCATCGTTCGTCAACCAGCGGTGTTCTGCATGGACGAGCCCTTGTCAAACCTTGATGCCAAGTTGCGCGCCGAGACGCGTGCCGAACTTGTTGCACTGCACAGTCGACTCGATGCAACTTTTGTCTACGTCACCCACGATCAAGTTGAAGCAATGACGATGGGTAATCGCATCGCAGTCATGCGTGATGGAATCATCGAACAAGTTGGCACGCCCAAAGATGTCTACGACAAACCAGCCTCGGTGTTCGTTGCTGAGTTCATTGGCACACCACCTATGAATATTTTTCCAGCAGGCAGCGTCGAAGCGGCAGATCATCTTGTGGGCGCACGACCCGAGCACACGCACATCGCGTCATCGGGAGTTGCGGCAACAGTTGCTCTGGTTGAACATTTGGGTCATGAGATTCAAGTTGTATGCACAATTGATTCTGAGCATCGCGCGACTGTTCGACTGCCAGCTGGCACCGAAGTTCCAAGCAACGGGTCACCGGTCTTTTTGACCGCGGATGAAAACCATCGTCATCGTTTCAATGTTGAGACGGGTCTCAGGATTTCTTGATGGCCATTAAGACACGTCGTTTGCGCGATATTCCTTTGGCATTTGCCATGCTTGGGCCGTCGCTTCTTGTGCTACTCACATTTGTTTTGTACCCGCTTGGCAAAGCAGTATGGCTCGGCCAGCAAACCTGCGACGTGCAAGGGAAGAATTGCAAGTCGGTTGGTTGGGGCCAATACACCAACGTTATAAAGAGTGATCAGTTCCAACATGCACTGTGGGTCACGGTGAAGTTCGCATTGATTACCGTGCCGATTGGCTTGGCACTTGGTGTCGGGCTTGCAGTGCTTGCCGACAAACAATTGCGCGGCATGCGTTTCTTTCGCACGATTTTCAGCAGCACCATCGCCACGTCGGTTGCTGTTGCGTCATTGATGTGGTTGTTCTTGTTACAACCATCTATTGGTGTGCTTGCCAACTTGGGCTGGTTGCACGACATCTTTCCCGTCATCAAAGAACCTGGTTTACTGAAAGATTCGGGTACAGCCTTGTGGTCGGTCGGCATCTCTTCAATCTGGGCCAACCTTGGATTCACTTTTATTTTGGTGACGGCTGGTTTGCAAAGTGTTCCCAAAGAAATGCACGAGAGTGCTTACGTCGATGGCGCTGGTGGATGGATGCGCTTCACCAACATCACGTTGCCACTCATCTCACCCACGCTCTTGTTCACAACGGTTGTTTTAACCTCGCGAGCATTTCAGGCGTACGGCGAAATGGACTTGCTCACCAATGGTGGGCCAATCCCCCAAGACTCAACGACGACTGTGACGTATCTGATTTATGGAAGTAGTTCAATCATCAAGAACAACGATGGTTTGCAGGCCGCGGTCGCGGTGTTGTTGTTTGTGATCTTGCTCGCACTGTCGGCTTTGCAGTTCCGTGGTTTCGGAAAACGAGTGCACTATGGCTCTTGATACTGCACCCAAAGGCTGGCGCTCGTTCGCCCGCTATTCAATGTTGACCATCGTTGCATTATTCATTTTGTTCCCGGTCTATACAACTGTCATCGCTGCTTTGAAACCAGGCAACAAGGTTCTTGATAATCCGCTTCTACCCAATGCATTCACACTTGATGTTCTGAAGAACGCCTGGACCGAAGGTCGTCTTGGTCGCTACTTGATGAACACGACGGTCGTTGCCCTGATCATCACGTCGGTTCAACTAATGACATCGATTGCCTCGGCCTACGCATTTTCGTTCTTGAAGTTCCCGCTCAAGCGATTGGTTTTCGGCATCTTCTTATCAACCCTGTTGGTTCCACTTGAAGTCACTCTGGTGATCAATCGCCGCACGATTGATTCACTCGGTTGGCTGAACTCATTCCAAGGTTTGACCGTCCCTTTTATTGCGACGGCCTTCGGAACCTTCTTGCTCCGCCAAGTCTTCATGCAGATTCCGCCCGATCTTCGTGAGGCTGCACAAATGGATGGTCTCGGTCATTGGGGCTTTATGAAAGAAGTTGCAATACCGCTCGTGCGACCTACTTTGGGTGCACTCGGGCTCTTCTCGTTCTTAGCAAGTTGGAATCAATACCTGTGGCCGTCTCTCATCACTACCGAAGATGACATGAACACTGTACAAACAGGCTTGAGACACTTGGCGTCGTCCGACCTTGACAAGCCAAACTTGATTATGGCGGGAACGATCATTGCTGCAGTTCCAATTTTGATTGTCTTAGTCGTATTCCAAAAACAATTAGTGCGTGGGCTTACCGCCGGCGCAGTGAAAGGATGAAATGAAAACCCCCAATAAATCCCGTTTCTTACTTGCCGGTTTGACCGCAAGTGCATTGTTGTTTGCCTCATGTGGAGGTGGTGGAAGTAGTTCCATCGTCGACTCTGGCAACACTGAAGCCCCTGCAACAGATGGCAGCAGTGCACCAACAGCGGCACCCACCACTGTCGCAACACCATTGGCATCGTTGCCCCCATGTGACACAACGGCACTTGATTCAGTCACCGAGACCATTGACATCACGTTCTGGCATGGCATGAATGGTGACCTCGAAGATGCACTGACTGCTTTGACTGCTGAGTACAACGCTTCACAGACCAAAGTGAACGTGTCACTTGAAAACCAAGGTGGTTACGAACAAACTCTCGACAAGTATCTGCAGAGCAGCCAAGACAGTCGCCCCGAAATGGTGCAGGCTCCCGAATATGCCGTACAGGTCATGGGTGACACCGATTCGAATGTTCCCGTTGGTGCATGTATTGAATCAGCCGCTTACGACACATCTGATTTCTTGCCCAAGGCTTTGAATCAGTACTTCACCGAAGGCGTGCAGTGGTCGATGCCATTCAACGTGTCTGACCCCGTGTTGTACTACAACAAAAAGGTTTTTGAAGCTGCTGGTCTCGACCCCAACAAGCCACCGACCAATATGGCCGAAGTGCGCACGATGTCGCAGGCAATTGTCGATAGCGGAGCCGCCGCATTTGGTTTGTCACTCGACACTGGCGCCGACAGTGGTGGCGGTTGGTTCTTAGAGCAGTGGTTCGCCAAGCTTGGTGAGTTGTATTCAGATAACGACAATGGTCGCCTCGCGCCTTCAACAAAGGTTAACTTTGACAGCCAGGTCGGTATTGATTTGCTGACCGATTTGCAGTCGCTCGTCAATGACGGTCTTGCCTACAACGTGGGCGACAACGCCAGCGGTCAGGATGCATTGCTCAAATTGGCCGATCCCGAAAGTGCAGCTGCGATGACCATTTCAACTTCTGCTGCACTCGGCACCGTGTTGACAACTGTTCAAGGTGGATTGATTCCCGGAATCACGACCGACGACATTGGTGTTGGTCCGATGCCCGCCCCTGGCGATGCCGATGCACCAGGCGCCATTGTTGGTGGTGCCTCGTTGTGGATCGTCAATCATGATGATCCTGCCAAGGCTGCAGCAGTATGGGATTTCATCTCGTTCTTAATCACTGCCGAAAGTCAATCAACGTGGGCCGCCGCAACTGGTTATGTTCCGGTGCGTTCAAGTGCACTTGAAGTTGGCGCAATCGCCGAGAAGTACACGACCGATCCCCGTTTCAAGGTTGCTTACGATCAGCTGTTGCAGGCTGCTGATTCGCCAGCAAGTCTTGGTGCAATTCTTGGACCGCAACGTGAGATTCGTACGTTGAGCGCTCGAGCCATTGCGACAGTGCTTCAAGGTGGAGATGTTGCAGCAGCACTTACTGATGCCGCAACTCAGGCCAACGCATTGTTGTCGGCCTACATCGCCGCCAACCAGTAGTTCACTCGTGATTCTGGTGAGAGATTTTCCTCAAAATGAAGAAAAATCCTCACCAGAATTACAGGGTTAGAAGTCGTCGAAACTGACTCCGAGGCGGATGTTCATCGGGGCAGATGAGTCATCAAGATCCCGAGTGATCTCAACAGTCAGATCATTGTCGGCCAACATCGGAAAGAATCCGAAATCAAGTTCGTTGATGATCGTCATGTCGGGGGGCAATGTGTAGCCCTCAAGAACCAAAGCACCACTGATGCGTTCTTCGGCAAAGAAATCTGCCAGTTCATCAAAGCGATCAGCAGATGTCGTGAAGTTGGCTTCAATATCCAAAGTCGTTGTTGACAAGTTGTATATCGAAGCATGAAATTCGGCGACATCAATATCTTCTGGAATAGGCAGTTCACTCAGCCATCCACGCAAGAACGGTGTCACCGGAATTTCGTTGAGTATTTCCACGTTTTGTTCCCAGCGAACCGTGAT
Source organism: Bifidobacterium breve (assembly GCA_945889715.1). Taxonomy (GTDB): domain Bacteria; phylum Actinomycetota; class Acidimicrobiia; order Acidimicrobiales; family Ilumatobacteraceae; genus Casp-actino8. The sequence goes on from CAMDCI010000071.1 coordinate 4,867, forward strand.
CGCGTTACGTCCAGTCGGATCTAGCCCATCAAGTTCGGGACCAATTGAAATTGTCATCGTCTCAAAACCTTGAGCCGAAGCATCTTCAGTTGTAGGGAAGTTAAGCGTCACTATTTTCACGCCGTCGCCCACGATTGATTCGACTCTGACTCCGGGCACGTAATTCGCATCTTTAAAATCTGAATTCACCGCAGCTTCAAGAGTCTCGACATCAACCATCGTTGCGTAATCAATTTGACTCCACGAATTCCATGTTCCGTCATCTGATTTTGTAATCCAGTGTGTGCCCGAGAAAAACATCACGTCATCGGGAAGCGGCACATCAAAGGGTTGACCAAACATCCGAGTCGCCACATCAACTGCGTCTCCACCTCCGGTCTGAGCCAGTTTCAATCCAGCAAAGTCATCGTTGGCAGTAGATGACCACAACGGGTCAACCGCTGCAGTGAGGTATTCAAGTTCGCTTACTGGAGCCAGCGTTGTGGTGGGAGCTTCAGTCACAACTTCAGACGTCATCGCCGATGGGTCTGTTGAATCTGGCTGAGCATCATTTGAGCCACTGCCTCCGGTACTGCATGCCACCAACAATGAGAATCCGCAAGATACAGCGATTATTCGTTTCATGACTTACACGGTAACGAACCTTGGAGCGCAGAAAAACACAAATACCCCACATTCTCCTTCAGAGTTGATAAAGTTGCGAGCGCAAGTATTTCCGCCGAACCCTCGGCTGAATGAAGGAGAACAAAATGTCCACAGTATTTTTGATTGCCCGCATCGTCTTTTCAGCGATGTTCGTGATGTCTGGCATCAACCACATCACCAAAGCTGACCACATGGTCGGTTACGCCCAGTTCAAGGGTGTCCCCTCGCCCAAGTTGGCAGTCATCGGTTCAGGAGTCGTGATGGGTCTTGGTGGCTTGTCACTCATTCTTGGTGTGTACGCCGACCTCGGAGCCATCGTGCTTGCCGCAATCTTGTTGCTCATGGCCGTCAAGATGCACAACTTCTGGACACTCGAAGATGCTCAGGCCAAGCAGGCTGACATGATCGGTTTCTTGAAGAACGTTTCAATGGCCGGTGGCGCATTGTTCATGTTCGCATTGATGGCAACTGAAGGTGCCAAGTACGGCCCGGCAATCACCGAGAGCCTGTTCAATATCAAGTACTAAATTTCGGTGACTGTTCCGTTCACGCGCAAGGTGCGCGTGAACGGAATGGTTTCAAGTAGTCGGCGATCGTGAGTTACCAAAAGCACGGTTCCCGGAAACGAAGTAATCGCCAGTTCGAGTTGTTCGATGGCAGGAAGATCTAGATGGTACGTCGGTTCGTCAAGCACCAGCAGGTTCACACCGCGTGCTTGTAACAGTGCAAGACCGGCCCGAGTTCGTTCACCAGGCGATAAAGAATCTGAGGTGCGATTCACATGTTCGGCCCCAAGACCAAACTTGGCCATCAATGTGCGCGCCTCGGCAATGATTAATCCAGATGCATCGATGAATGCATCAAGTAACGAGCGTTCTCCAGCAAATTGCGCACGGGCTTGATCGATCTCGCCGATCACCACACTCGGCCCAATCCATGCCGCACCAGAAGCCAGTTCAGCGCGACCAAGTAGCGCTCGCAACAATGTACTTTTGCCCGCGCCGTTGGCTCCAACGATTCCGATGCGTTCGCCCCAACCAATTTCAAGCGTCACTGGACCAAGCGTGAAGTCACCTTGCTTGACGACTGCACTATCGAGTCGTGCCACAACAGATCCCGCGCGCTCGGCAGTGGCAATCGTGAATTGCAATAACCACGGTTCACGCGGTTTCTCCACAACGTCTAATCGCTCAATTGCTCGTTCGGTACGGCGAGCTCGCGAGGCAAGTTGTTCGGTGTTATTGGCACGAAACTTTGCACCCATCTTGTCGCCATCGCTTGATGACTTCACTGCCACTTGACCCCAGTTGCGTTCACGTTGAGCTCGCGCACCAAGACCACTTCGTTGAGCGTCGTATTCGGCATACGCCTCTTCGGCATGTTGACGCGCAATTTCGCGTTCATGTAAATATGAAGTCCAACCGCCGGCAAACACTTTGATCGCATGCGTGTAGTCGTCAACTTCGGCAACGTGTGTCACGACACGATCTAGAAATGCCCGGTCATGACTGACAACTACTAATGCACCTTTGAAATCAAGCGCAAACTTCTCGAGCTGTTCAAGTCCGACAAAATCGAGATCGTTCGTCGGTTCGTCAAGCATCAAGATGTCAAAACGCGACAACAACAACGCGGCCAACCCGACCCGTGCCGCTTGACCACCAGACAACGTGGTCATCAACGAACCCAGCGTTGCATCGGGCAGACCAACTTCGGCCATCACTGTTTGGACTCGCGACTCAAAGTCGGCAGCACCCAGATCGAGCCAGCGTTCAAGTGCATCGCTATAACGATCGTCAGAGCCAGGTTCGCCCTTTGACAAGGCTTCGGTCGCCGCATCTAGTTCGGTTTGCGCGCCAGCGACTCCGGTGCGGCGGGCAAGATAAGCCTCAACAGTTTCGCCAGTCACTCGCTCGGTCTCTTGACGCAACTCCCCGATCGTCGCCGTGGCTGGGGCATAGATAATTGCGCCTTCATCGGGCTGCAATCGGCCCGACAAAACGCCCAACAAGGTCGATTTTCCAACTCCATTGGGCCCCAGCACACCAACCCGCATACCAGGCGCCACCGTCAGATCGACCTTGCGCAATATGTCGCGTGGCCCGTACGAAAAAGACACACCACGAACCTGAAGCGAAGCACTCACACAACTCAGGCTAGAGGAATACTTTGTGTCAGACTGACTGACATGACTCCCGCCGAAGAACGAGCCATCGCCTCCAAGTACATGGGTGGTTTTGCATGGCCAACCGTTTTGCTATTCATCTTCAACTGCACCGTCTTCACGGGCACGATCATCTTGTGCGTGAATGACTCATTGCCGATGTACGTCGGAATGATCATTAACTCGATCATCACCTACTTCTTCTACACGATTCACCACGAAGCCAACCATGGCAACATCAGCGGCCAGAACAAGTCGCTGCGTTGGATTGACCAAGTCATGGGCACCGTTGCCTCGTTGCCATTGCAGTTGAACTTTCAGGCCTATGCCCCATCGCATTTATTGCATCATGCCCACACCAATATCCCGGGCAAAGACCCCGACAACTTCATGGCCGGACCGGGCAAAGCAATACTTCCCCGCTGGTTCATTACAACGATTATCAAAACCGTCGCATGCGTCCCTTTCTTGGCCGATGCATTGTTCAAAGTCTTGCCTGCACAAATCAGTGTTGGTATCAAATACTTCAAGTCAGATCGTCCCGGTTTGTATCGCCATCTGCAAATCAGTTTGTTGCTGTTGGTTGTCTCGTTCTTCTTTGGACAGGGACTCAACTTCTTGTTGCTGTGGTGGCTCCCCACACAGTTCGCACAGTTGATTTTGCAAGTGTGGTTCGTATGGCTGCCTCATGTGCCGTTCAATGAAACATCGCGCTATCGCAATACTCAGATTCGTGGCTGGATTTTTAGCCACGTCATGTTGCTCGGCCAGGACCACCACTTGATTCATCACATGTATCCACGCGTGCCTTTCTTTAGGTATCGCCGACTTTTCCGAGAGATTCGTCCATCACTCGAAGCCAACAACTCCAGCATCCGCATCCCCGCCTACTGACTTAGACGATCTGGTCGGGAATAACTGAGGTTTTCTGCCACTTCGGCAGACCAGATCGCTGCCACTAGTCTCATTGACATGGAACAAGAGATCTCTCGCCTTCGTCGCCTCAACATTGGTGCCGGCATTTTGCACACTGTGTCGTTCATCGCGATTTTGTTGCTGTCTAATAACTTCTCGTTGCCAGTACAGGCGACTTACCTGACCGATGCACCTGGTCGCGGCATGTTCACCGACTCCCTCAATTTGTTCAACATCAACACTGGGTACATGGTTGCCGCCTTCATGGCGCTGTCGGCCTTCTTCCATTTCTTTGTTGCTTCCCCGCGCGTCTTTAATCAATACGCCGACGGCCTGAAGGTGCACATCAACAAATACCGCTGGATCGAATACTCGTTGTCGTCGTCCATCATGCTCATCGTGATCATGCAGCTCAACGGCACCGCTGATTACATCGCTCTTCTTTCAATTTTCGCAGTCAACGTCTGCATGGTTCTGTTTGGCTGGCTACAAGAGCGCTACACAACTCCTGGTGATGGCGACATGCTTCC
>CAMDCI010000072.1 GCA_945889715.1 Bifidobacterium breve
ACGTGACTGATTTGTGTCAGGTTCCTACTTGAGAATGTGAACACCAAGTCTCCCGCTTGCACACCTACCGACTTCCAGTCAATGGCAGTGCCAAGTTTTGATTGAAGCAAGCTTTGGTGCGGCAACGAAACTTTCACCTGAGCGAATGCCGCCAAAGTGAGACCCGAGCAGTCATACGAAGTCGGGCCAGCCTTTCCAAATTCATACGGTTTACCGACTTGAGCCTTTGCGAAGTCAAGGACTACTTGTAGCCGTGAGGGCGCAGTATTGGTCGCAGCAACGGCCGCGATAACGACTGAAACCTTTGCGCCTTCAGGCAACTTCACGACTTGGCCAGGAATAATCACACTGGACTTGGTGAAACCGTTCACTGCCAAGAAGGCTGACAACGAAACTTTTGCCTTTGACGCGATACCGCTCAATGAATCATTCTTGGCAACCGTGTACGTCGAACTACTAGCAATCACGGGAGCAGCAGCAACTACAGAGCCATTGACAGAAACAGCCGCCACTACCGCAGCATCAGGGAGCATGATGACTTGGCCGGGCAAGATGACGCTGGTGGCCTTAAAGCCATTAACAGCCAGCAAATCAGTGAATTTCACTTTTGCTTTGCTAGCAATACCAGTTAAAGAATCGTTCTTTGCAACAACGTAAGTCAATCCAGTTGTTGCGGTCGCCGATGACGAACTTGAGGTCTTTTTGTTCGATTCTGCAAGGGCACCAGGAACACCGACAACACCAAGCATGATCGCCGAGCACAATGACACTGCAAGTGTCTTGCTCATTATTTTCATGCTTCGTTTCACGGGTTTTTGTATCGGACCCGTTCACGAAAAACTTAAATAACTATTGAAAAATCATACTCTGAGCAGGCTTTATTGCCTGCAGATCACTAGTCGCGAATCTTACGATCCATGTTCTCGTGATAGATCGCAATCTTAAATTCGCGTTCTGAAAGAATCTGCTGGTTGAAAGCACTCGATTTTTTGGTGCGAGTCATTTGGTCGTAGACAGCAATGTCTTCGCCAACGACGCCCTTCAGAACTTCCCAATGCGCCATGGTCTTTTTGTAATAAGACGCATACTCCGGATCGTTCATGTCACCTGGATAAATGAGTTCCCAGCACAAGAATTTCGTGCGGTCGACTCCCAATGGAATGGGCTGAAAGACCTGAAGGTGTTCAGGGTTGCAATTGAACACCGTGTTCGGGAAAACCACATAGTGACAAATTGAATTGCGATGGTGATCGTATGAGTCGCTACTTAATTCACTGAGCGACGTCGGTCGTGGTACGAAACACATAAAGTTGTCGCCAGTGACATGGAACGAAGCAAATCGCGTCGCTTTAGTGAATTCGGGCGGAGAATGATGCAGTTCGGTGACGTGATAAATCTCGTTGAATCCATCAACGATCGCCTTGTAATTAATGGGCACGTCCCACTCAATAACTTCATGCAAGATCATGTCTTCCATCTTGAAAGCACCAAGATCGTTCGAGATATCTGGACCAATTGACTCGAGCAACGGAACAGCCTTGTCTGGTCCAGCCAAGTTGATCCAGATCCATCCGCCCCACTCGCCTACCGCAACTGGGATTGCACCAATGTCGGTGACATGGTCGGCACCAAAATCTTCACGCTCGGGAATTCCGACGAGCTTGCCCTGGGTGTCATACACCCAGCCGTGATACGGGCACGAAAAACGGCGAGCGCCACAACCTGTCTTCTCAGCCACAATCGCTGGCCCACGATGGCGACACACATTATGAAATGCCGACAATGATCCATCGGCTTGACGAACGACAACGACACTTTCATCATGACCTTCATAAGTAATCCAGTCGCCGGTGCCTCCAACTTGTGCGCTGCGACCAGCAAGCATCCAATGACGACCAAGTACCCGCTCACGTTCAAGTTCAAAACGAGTCGGATCGCGATAGACACTCGCATCCATCACGCTCGGGCCAAAGTTGGGAAGCGCCTGAACAGACGGACCTAAACGGGCTGGTAATTCTCCTCGAACTGGAATATGAACCACGGCACCCTCGTTTCCTTACTCTATTTCTACCAAAAATGGCCGAGTGGCGACGACTGCTACAGCACTTCTCAGGCTGCTATGCCAACATATGAGGGTGGCTTTTTCAAACAAAGTCGTGCGACTCCATGGGGTGTACGACGCCTCAGGAACAATTATTGGGGAGATTTCGTATTTTCTTCGGCGAACCTTCTTGAAACAGCATTGCTCTCTCTGCGATATCACACACTCAACTTTTTCTCGCCGCAGCAGTTGGGACAGTTGTATTGCCGAACTTGGATGCGAATTTCAACTTCATCACCGCAACGATGCCCCCGAGTCAGTCGCATCCACATCTGGATATGCGGCACCCTGCATCATCTGTGAATATGAAGATGGATCTTTCAGACTGCTGCTGAATTCAAACGAACTTGCTTCATGCAAAAACTCGCCGAAACAGTTAATGAAAATCATCACAGAAATTCTTAACGAAAACTCGGAAACGTCGTCACCGCTATGAAGGTCATTGCTGGCATGAGCGACCGAATTCCGCTCAACGAAATAGGAAAGTACGCCCATCACGTCGAGAATCTCGGTTACGACATTTTGCACATTCCCGAGACAATCCACGATTCCATGGCTGTTGCTTTGTTGGCACTTGAACACACCACGACCTTGAGGGTGCAGACCAGTCTCACTTTGGCATTCCCACGAAGCCCGATGTTGCTTGCACTACAAGCATGGGATCTCTCGCAGATGAGCTCGGGACGTTTCGACCTCGGGCTTGCCACTCAGATCAAGCAAAACATTGAAGGTCGATTCGGAATTCCGTGGTCATCGCCTATTCGTAAGATGAACGACTACGTCGTCGCCGTAAAAACCGCTTGGAATAGTTTCGCCACCAGTGATCCATTCATTGTTGACACCGAGCATTACCACATGAATCGGCTACAACCTTTTTTCAACCCAGGACCTTTGCCCCATGCTGGTCCGCAATTACTTCTTGGCGGAGTCAATGACAATGCAATACGCCTTGCGGGCGAAGTAGCCGACTGGTTTGTGACCCACCCCACCAACTCGCATCCGCGTTTTCTACGAGATCGTGCTTTACCACGACTGGCCGAGGGCATTAACTCAGCACAACGGGCAGCCAACGATGTTCAAGTAGCAATTGCAATTCCATACATCACGGGACCCAATCAAACATCGGTCGATCAGAGTCGCGAAGCACAACGAGCAGTGTTGGGCTTCTTATATTCAACACCCGCCTATCGACGAACTCTTGAGCTGTTCGGCTGGGATGACCTGGGTGCCCAATTGCAACTCATGACTCGTAGCGGAGATTGGTCACAACTCGGAATACTCATGACCGATGAAGTGCTTGACGCCTTGATTCCGTCAGGAACATGGAACCAACTTCCTTCGGTCATCAGTGACTGGTTCGGCGGTTTGGTTGACGCTGTTTTGATTCAACCTTCAGATGATTTCAACGACGAATTCGCAGAACTCATACAGCGCGTCAAATTGATTGAGTCACGACTCAACGCCGCGTGACGAGTTCGTCACGATGGCGACACCCAACAAAATAATGGGTAAGGCAATTGCCATATTGCTTGATACAAGTTCGTCGCTCAAGACAACTCCGAGCAATACCGCGATAGCCGGGTTGACATAGGCATAACTCATTGCCAATGGACCACTCACATGGCTGTTCAGATACGTGAAAGCCGTGAAGGCGACGATTGAACCAAAGAAAATGAGATAGACGACCGCCAACGAACTACGCATGCTTGGCATCTGAACATTTTCTTGCCAAATCACCGACAGAACTAAATAAACAATCGCCGCTGCAGCCATTTCAATTGCCGTCGCCATGAAACCAGGGGGCATATCTATTCGGCGACTGAGGGCTGAACCAAAACTCCACGAGAGACATGCAATGAAAACCAGCGATGTACCACTCCACGTTCCGGAAAGACCATTATCTGAAACGAGAACTAATACACCGCCCATTCCGATCAACATCCCGACCCACTGCATCCGAATTGGCCATGTCTTCCATAATCCGCCCCATAACGACATCAACATCGGCTGAATCGCAATGATCGTGGCAACCAAGCCAGAGTCAACTCCGCGGTCTTCAGCCACAGTCACCATGCCAAGACCACCGATCAGCAACAGCACGCCGATCAGCGCCGCATTACGAATCTGAGTAGCTGATGGCCACGGCACTTTCTTGACTTTCAAAACGCTCAACATCACCGAGCTCGCCACGGTAAAGCGAATGCCCTGCATCAAGAACGGCGGCAAGGTTTCAAGCCCAATCTTGATTGCCAAATAGGTCGATCCCCAGATGATCCATACCGCTGCTAGCGATAGCACGACTGTGCGACTAAAGGCGGCAGGGGTACTACTAGGCATTCTGTCTAGTCTCGCAGATACCCTGAACAATATGAGTACCACTTTGGGTGCCAACTCGAGTTCCCCGACCGATCCCCAAACGCCTTTATGCGTTCTTGGTGACTTCGCTTGGGATGTGCTCATTCGTACGAACTCCGAACTACTTCACGGCGGAGACACCTTTGGTGAAGTGATGCTCACGCCGGGTGGAAGTGCAGCCAACGTTGCGGTGTGGGCTAGTCGATGCGGAATGAATACTCGTTTCGTCGGCAAAATTGGTCGTGATCGATTCGGACAACTTGCTCAAGAAAATCTTGAACGCGAAAGAGTCATTGCTCACTTGGTTGAAACCGAAGCTCACTCAACAGGATCGGTCGCAGTATTCGTCGACCACACTGGCCAACGTTCAATGGTCTCGGGTCACGGTGCCGACTTCTACCTCATGTCAAGCGAGTTGCCAGTTGAAGCAATTTCTTCGGCACAGCACTTACACCTCACTGCGTGGTCTTTCTTCACTGATCCCCCTCGTTCGGCTGCTCGCAAGGCGGCTCGCCTTGCTCGTGAACATGGTGCAACAGTTTCTTTTGACCCTGGCTCATTCCAAATGATTCAAGAGATGGGTGTCAAAAACTTTTTGGCGGTGACTGCCGATCTCAATTTTGACATCGTGCTCCCCAATAAAGAAGAGGGCCAAGTACTCACTGGCTGTGACGAACCAATGGCGATCGCCGAGGGACTCACCAAGATTTTCCCCGGAGCACTGATTGTTTTGAAGCTTGATGCTGAAGGTGCATTGCTGTACGACAACGGAAACGCAACTCATATTCCGCCAGCTACTAACAACCTGGTGGATGCGACTGGCGCTGGTGACTCTTTTGCCGGATCTTTCTTGGCCCATTATCTCGTGCACAAATCACCAGTCGAGGCCGCGCGTTTTGCGACAACAATTTCTGCATGGGTCATTGAGCACATCGGCGCGCGTCCTTCGGCAGATGCGCGACTCAAAACTGTTCTCGGCGCTCGCCAGAAATAGCCACCGCCAATCGGCGTCTGCCTAGGATGACGGGCATGGAACTTGGAATCATCGGTCGTCGGGCACTTGTTACCGGAGGTTCAAGCGGCTTAGGTCTCGCTACTGCTCGTGCACTTGCCGCAGATGGGGTCAGCGTCGTCTTGGCTTCACGATCGGCCGAGAAACTTGCCATTGCCAAGGACTCAATCAAGCCCGCTCATGGAGCAACCGTGCATTGTGTCGTCGCCGATGTGAGTGATCTTGCTCAGGTCACTTCATTGATTGAACAAACAAATGATCTTCTTGGCGGAATCGACATTTTGATTGCCAATGCTGGTGGTCCTCCCCCAGGAAACTTTGCATCAACTCCTATTGAGGCATACGACGTTGCATTGCGATTGAACCTGGTGTCAAGCGTGGCAATGTGTCAAGCCGTTGTACCCGCCATGCAAAAACAACAGTGGGGTCGCATTTTGGCAATTACATCAAGTTCGGTTCGTGAACCAATTGACCGCTTGATTTTGTCAAACACTGCACGCGCTGGGTTAACCGGTTTCTTGAAAACTCTCGCGCGTGAAGTTGCCAAAGATGGCATCACCGTGAACTCAATTCAGCCTGGACTTCATCTCACTGACCGATTGTCGTCGCTCTATCCCGATCCAGCAGCACTTGCATCTTCGATTCCGGCTGGAGTCGTTGGCGACCCTGACGATTTTGGTCATGTCGCAGCATTCATGTGTTCTGAACATGCCAAGTTCATGACTGGTGTGGGCTTGCCACTTGACGGTGGCGCATTGCACGGTCTGCAATAAAGAACCAGTCACCAATACTTGGCGAGTAATTCAAGACTGCGCACTCGCGCTGAAGTCTCGTAGGCAACTGCAGTCACCATTGCTTCGTCGGCATTGACTCGTTGAACCAACTGATGTAGTTGTTCAGCAACATGTTCGCCATTGCCAACGATGCGACTTGATGGCATTCGTTCGGCTTCAGCGATATCTGGATGACGAGCGGCATCGTCTGCTGAGGGCAATGGCAAGAATCGACCAGTTCGACGCAGATAACCAGTCAATCGTGATGATTTAGCGTGCCACAGCGCTTCTTCGTCGGTATCGGCCGCCAAAACATTGGCGGTGACAATCATGTAGGGCTCACTCAAAATATGTGATGGGACGAAGCGTGAACGATAGATCTCGGCTGCTTCAAATGTGCCACCCATGTCGAAGTGATGAGCAAAACCAAAAGGCAATCCCAACTTGGCGGCAAGATGCGCGCTGTATCCACTTGATCCAAGCAAAAAGATTTTGGGGTACGACGAGGCCGCAGGTGTCGCCTTGAAGTGATCGCCAATCGTTGTATCAAAACGACGATCACCTAAAAGATCCATCAATTCAAAAAGGTCTGTCGGGAAATCTTCAGCACCTAAAGCATCAACAGATCGACGCACCGCAGCAGCAGTTCGCTGATCGGTACCGGGTGCTCGACCAATTCCGACGTCAATGCGTCCGGGGTGCAGAGCCTCGAGCATGGCAAACTGCTCGGCCACTACCAACGGCGCGTGGTTGGGCAACATCACTCCACCCGACCCGACATTGATACGCGATGTCAGTGCGGCAAGATGACCAATCAATACCGGCGGTGCTGTGCACGCGACACTTGGCATGTTGTGATGTTCAGCAACCCAAAACCGCTTGTAGCCAGACGCATCAGCGCACTGAGCCAACGTTGTTGTTTGCGTCAGCGCATCAGCACTTGACGCACCTTCACGAAGAATTGACAGGTCGAGAACCGATATCGGCACACCCTGTCGTTGAGTCATCTCAGTAAATCGGCTTCTGTTAATCAGACAGAAGCGTTGGCAGCGGCGCGACGGACAGCAGCAACGACTTCATCGGCTGGTGCACCGGGGCCAAGAATTTCGGCGATGCCAGCCGCCTTCAATTCAGCAACGTCGCCGTTCGGCACGATGCCACCGATCACCACAGGAATATCGACGCCACGGGCACGGATTGCGGCAACAACGAGCGGGGCAAGAGTCATGTGAGCACCCGACAACATCGAGAGACCCACGACATCAACATCTTCGTCAACAGCAGCCGCAGCAACTGTTTCGGGAGTCTGAAAGAGGCCGGTGTAAATAACTTCGATTCCGGCGTCGCGCAACAAGCGAGCCACAACTTTGACACCACGGTCATGGCCGTCAAGCCCAACTTTGGCAACGAGAACTCGTAGCGAAGTGTTTTCTGTGTTCATCAGATTGTTGGTACCTCAACGTGACGACCGAAGACTCCAGCCATGGTGTTCATCATTTCGCCAACTGTGGCGTACACATTTGAAGCATCAATGAGCGCAGGCATCAAGTTGACTTCGGTATCTACGGCATCCTTGGCCAAACGATCAAGGGCATCTTGCACCGCTGCTTCATTGCGGTCTTGCTTAACAGCCGACAAACGCTCACGCTGCTTCTTTTCATCAGCATTGGTGATCTTCAGGGTATCCATCTGGTCTTCTTCGTTGCCTTCGAGGAACTTGCTGACGCCAACAATGGTGCGCTCTCCGCGGTTGAAGGCCCGCTCGAGGTCATAGGCACTGTCGGCGATCCGACCCTGGAACCAGTTTTCATCAATACCGACGATGCAACCTTCGAGCATTGAGCCGTGACCCATCTCGTCGATCTTGGCGAAGATCTCTTCGGCGCGACGTTCCATTTCGTCGGTGAGTGCCTCGACGTAATATGAGCCGCCTAGCGGGTCGGCGACATGCGCAACATTGGTTTCATAAGCAATAACTTGCTGGGTTCGCAGCGCGATGCGAGCCGAACGTTCGGTTGGCAAGGCCAATGCTTCATCCATTGAGTTGGTGTGCAATGACTGGGTTCCACCAAGCACGCCAGCAAGGGCTTCAATTGCAGTTCGTACGATGTTGACTTCGGGCTGTTGCGCAGTCAATGACACGCCAGCAGTCTGGGTATGGAAACGCAGTTGCATTGAACGTTCAGACGTTGCACCGTAACGCTCTGTCATCCAACGGGCCCAGATACGACGGGCCGCGCGATATTTTGCGATTTCTTCAAAGAAATCAATATGAGCGTTAAAGAAGAACGACAAACGTGGCGCGAATGCGTCAACGGGCAAGCCGGCTTGACGAGCAAGTTCAACGTAAGCAAAACCGTTGGCCAATGTAAAGGCCAATTCTTCGGCAGCCGTCGAACCAGCCTCACGAATGTGGTAGCCAGAAATCGAAATCGAGTTCCAGCGGGGCATTTCGGCAGCGGTAAAAGCCACGGTGTCACGCACAAGGCGCATTGACTGACGTGGGGGGAAAACAAACTCTTTTTGAGCTTGGTATTCCTTCAAAATGTCATTTTGCAAGGTGCCGCCCAACTTGGCGCGGGGTACACCAGCATTTTCGGCCTGGGCGACAAACATTGCCAACAAAACTGCCGCTGGCGAATTGATAGTCATTGAAGTCGTAATACTTCCGAGATCAATATCGGAGAACAAGTCGCTCATGTCGGCGAGAGTGTCAATAGCAACACCACAACGTCCGACTTCACCAAGTGACATTGGATCGTCAGAGTCGAGACCAAGAAGTGTCGGCATGTC
>CAMDCI010000073.1 GCA_945889715.1 Bifidobacterium breve
GTTGCATGATGGGCTCGTCAAAAAGTCTCATGCGATCTCAACTAAGAATTAATTCTCTTCAGTAGCCGCAGCTTCTTTGGGTCGACGTTCGCGGTAATCGCGCGCTCCACCCTCTTCGGGTTCAACCTGCAAAACAAGTCCGTCAAGGGCAACGACTCGCGCCATTTCACCAGACTTCACTGGAGTCGCGCGGTTGGTGCGAGCCTTCCAACGGGCTGCGCCAATCTGCACTGCACCGTCGGGGCTGATGTCAGAGATCGCCATACCCACTTCGCCAATCAATCGTTCACGCCCAACCGTCGGCGTCGCAAAGCGTGTGCGAGTCATACTTGGCATTCCCGACACAAAGGTGAGTGCAATGCCACCAACGCCAACGAGCAAACTCAACCACGACACTTGCAGTGATTGCTGATCAACCACTGGGAACATAAAGACCGATGAAACAGTGAACGCAACGAGCCCAACGCCCGTCCAGAACCGCGGAATACCAACTTGAACATCAATAGAGAACAGAAACATTGAGAGGAACATCAAGATGAGCGCCCAATTGCGTTCGGGTAATTCGCCAAGACCGAAGAAAGAAAGCAATAACAACACTGCGCCAACAACACCGGCAACACCAATACCCGCAGTGAAGAATTCAAAGATCAACAGCGCGAGGCCGATAATCAAGAACAAGTAAGCGACGGGCGGACTAGCCGAAGTGTGCAACATCTGCGCCCACAAACCAAGTTTGTGGAAACGCACTGTGGTGATGTCGTTAGAAACACTGCCGTCGTCGTTCAGAGTTTCAACAGCCGTATCAAGGGTGACCCCATCAACAGTGAGGCCGTCAAGGGCGTAGACCATGTTGCGAATGGTGGGAGCACCTTCGTCACTGATTTCAAGTTTCAATGCTCCCGCACGACGAGCGTCTTGGAAGCCGAGTGTTTCGGTGCGAAGTTGGTCAGTTGCTTCACCGAAGTCGACATTGTCAACGAGCGGTGTGCCCGACTTACCAATACGAGTACCAGGTGCCATTCCGGTGGCATCGGCTGCTGACAAAAGTTGTGCGCCCAGACCAGTGGCTTTCGAACCAGAAGGTCCGACCCAAATCGCAATCGGGACAGTGGCGTCGGCGATGCGGTTGTACAACTCGCGCATCGAGTCGCGACCGACGAGCGATGCTTTTGAGTTGATCTGCAACACGAGAGCTTGTGCTCCATTGGTTTCAGCGTCGGCGATCGCGTTGTTGATCGCGTCGACGATGATGTTGTCAATCAGACCAGAAACCTGAAGCACGTCAACTGGGGCTAGATCAGTTGCAGTCACTTCGGCACTTGTGGTCACTGCCTCTTGAACGGGCGGTTCAGTGCCCGATGACGCATGTGCCACATCAATAAAGCCGAGCACGGAGCCGACTGCAATGAAGAGGATGGCTAGTCTGCGCACGAGTGTCTCCGAAAAAGAAAAATATTGACCCTTTGTTCACCATGTCGCGGATGCTTGTGGTGGCCGGCAAGGGTGGTGTCGGCAAGACAACCGTAACGGCTGCGATGGCACGCGCCTCAGCCGATCTCGGACTTCGAGTGCTTGTTGTGACGCTTAACTCGCGCCAAGGTTTAAGCGAACTGCTGGGCGGGACAGCAACCGATGGGTCTGACTACGACGGCACCACTATTTTGAGCGGACTTGGTCCAAAAAACACCGGTTCGATTCTGTTGCGCTCGTTGACCGCAAGTGACGCCCTCGAGGATTACTTGGGCACCCAAGGACTCGCCCGTTTGGCCAAGCGCCTGGTGTCAACTGGGGTCGTGGATGTGGTTGCCAGTGCCGCCCCAGGGATTGACGACCTTTTGGTCTTGGGCAAGCTCAAACATTTGGTCAGTATCACTGGCCCCGACGGCGACCACGACCTGATCATCGTCGATGGCCCGGCCGCTGGTCACGCGATGTCGTTTTTACAGTCCCCCGCAGCGATGGCCACGACCATTAGCGGAGGCCCTTTGCACTCGCAGGCCAACGAAGTGCTGGCCATGTTGCACGACCCCGAAAAATGTCGGGTGATCATGGTGACCCTGCCCGAGACCACTCCCGTCAATGAGTTGCTCGAGACCACTGCACTACTCACCGAAACCGTTGGTGTTCATTTCGGACCGATTGTGATTAACGGAGTAGATCAGGCTCCTGAAATCACTGCCCTCGTCGCCGCTGGCCGATTGCCGGACGATGAGCTCGGTGATGCCGCGCGCTATCGAGCATCACGATGTGCGATGCACGCCCAGGCAGTTGAGCGAGTGAATCAACTTGTTGCGACTGGTTCAATTTCATTGCCACATCTCGCGAGCGCGGGTTTGTCAGCCGGCGATATCAAGACTTTGGCGAAAGTTTTGATTGCAGAAGTGAGCGCACCATCATGAGCCGCAAGAATTTCGGTGAGGTCATTTTAACTTCGCGCATTGTGGTGTGCTGCGGTTCGGGTGGAGTTGGCAAAACAACTACTGCCGCCGCGTTAGCAATGCAAGCGGCCGAAATTGGTCGACGAGTTGTGTTGATTACTATCGACCCGGCCAAGCGTTTGGCCGATGCACTTGGGCTATCTAACTTGAGTAACGAACCTTCGCGTGTACAACACGATTGTTCGGGCGAATTGTGGGCCATGATGCTCGATGCTCGAGCCACATTTGATGAAGTCATTCGTCAACAATCACGAAATAAGCAACAAGAACAAGCGATTTTGACGAATCCGTTCTATAGCAATATTGCGAGTCGTCTGTCGGGCAGCCAAGAATATATGGCGGCCGAAAAACTCTATGAGTTGTTTAACGATGATCGTTTTGATCTTGTGATCGTCGATACTCCCCCCACTCGTGAGGCTCTTGATTTTCTCGAGGCTCCGCAAAAGCTGATGAACTTTCTTGACCACCGCGTGTATCGCTGGTTAGTGATGCCCGCTCGTGGCGGACTGCGAGTCTTGAACTTCGCGGCCCAACCAATTCTGAAAACGATTGGCCGCGTTATTGGAGCCGATGTCTTGGCCGATGCCGTCAACTTCTTTCAAGCCTTCGACGGAATTGAAGAAGGTTTTCGTCAGCGTGCTCTCGCCGTTCAGACTTTGTTGAAGTCGAAAGACAGTAAATATGTTGTGGTGGCATCGGCACATCACGACACCATCCGCGAGGCGATCTTTTTCACCGATGAACTGACGCGAGTGGGCACTCCGGTGACCGGATTGATCATCAATCGCCTACAGCCAAAATTTGGCAAGGGTTCGGCAACCTCATCAACCACCGCTGCTCGCAAAGCCACACAAGATGGCGACACCGATTTAGCTGCCCTGCAGAGCAACCTGGCTCATGTACGCCGAATTGTGCAGGCCGAAGAAGCCACCTTGAAGCCACTGCTCGATTCAGTGGGGTCGGTGCTTGTGGTTCGTCTGTACCAACGGGCCACCGACGTCCACGATCTTGACGCCATCGCCGATTTGGGGCGGGATCTCGTGGCCAGCACGCCCACGAGGTAGCGTTTCAGACGTGCATGTGATCCTGGCTACCGATGCTGACTGGCTGGTCGACGAAGTCGTCGCCGCCCTTGGCGGACCCGAAACAACTTTCACCCATTGTCGCGACGGACGCTCGGTCGTTGGGGTCGTCAAAGGTCGTACTCCCGATCTGGTGATTCTTGATTTACAGATCGGCACCATGGGCGGCATCGCCGTCACCATGGATTTACGCCTCGACGAAAGTGGCGGCACGTTGCCCCATGTTCCGATCTTGATGTTGCTCGATCGTCAAGCCGATGTGCACATGGCTCGTCGCAGTGGCGCCGACGGTTGGCTTGTTAAGCCACTTGATGCGTTGCGTCTACGCCGTGCGAGCAAGGCCATTGCTGCCGGAGGTTGCTTCGCTGAAGGAATCCCCGCAGTCGACGAACCGGTCATTGAAGAAGTAGTTGAAGAAGTCGCTGCTGCAGAAGTTGAAGTCGCAACCGCCAACTGATTACGGGTATGCAATGCCCAACAACTCGTGCGTGTTGGGTCCGGCGATTCCATCAACGGGAACGTTCTGCGAGAACTGAAAGTTCATCACCGCGCGAATGGTGTTTGGGCCGTACGAACCATCGGCCGAATCTTCAAGAAAACCAACGTTGATTAAGGCTTCTTGTAGTGCGGTAACTCGCGGTCCAGTGTCGCCGTACAGCAATTGATCTGCGGCGCTTTCGGGGTGATAGCCCTTGTTGGTTTCGTCACACGGAAAACCTGCAACGGCGATTTGAATTGTCGTCAGGATAAAACTCTCGCCAGTAATTGCGCCTTCAGGTTCTGGCCCATACCCATCGGGAACCGAATAGCAATAGGCATAGATCGGGTCGTACATTTTCCACGCGTTGTCTTCAATGTGAAACGGAGTGACGCCTTCACATTCACCACAGTCGGGATAGTTCTGCGTGATCATCCAGTCACCGATGCATTCAAGGACGGCGAGACCTTTGATGGTCTGTCCAATCGGATTCGTCTCATTTGGATCAACCGCCGACATCAAACACTCCGGCCGAAGATCAATTGGCGATGAAGGTGTTGGCATCTCGACCGAAGTAGTTGACGCGTCAGTAATCGGCACTTCTGAAATCGGTGTTGAGCCTTCATCACTTGTGCTCGTCGCACCGCCACATCCGACCAGCAACCCCAGGCCCAAAACACCTGCACTGAACCATCGCAAAAAATGCTGTTTCACCTTCGGCCCCTTTATTCCACTTGAGTTCACAGTAAACGAAGCCAGGTAGGCAGCGGTCACCAAAAGCCGGTTGTGCGGTTAGGGGAAACTGCCGAGTCCCTATAGGCTCTTTACCTGCACCATCGGGGTGTAGCGCAGCTTGGCTAGCGCGCCACGTTCGGGACGTGGAGGCCGGAGGTTCAAATCCTCTCACCCCGACCAAGAACCCCCTGCTCCGGCGGGGGGTTCTTTACTTTCCACCTAGCATCGCCTCATGGGTTCGTTGGCCGTCGTTGTTGTCTTCATCTTGTCCACGATTCTGGTTTTGGGTTTAGTTGCCATCGGTGTGGCCATCCGTAATCCAAAACGTGTTTGGTCGCGGGTTGTGGGCGCAATCATCGGATCACTTGCACTTCTCGCGGGAGCGTGGCTCGCACTAATCGACGTTGGACTAGGTGCACGGATTTTTGGCGGGGTCGTGGCAATAGCTGGCGCCGTCGCTACTGGTCGATCAATCCGCAAAGGTTGAGCGCCTTGAAAGTTATGACAAGAGCAGTTTCAGACTCCTGAAACGCTCTACGGTGATCCCGTGGATACAGACCAACTTCAAGATGTCATCGAACGTACATACGGCGACCGCGATCGTGCTCGTGGCGTGCCCTCAACTGTCGCCTGGTTGGCCGAAGAAATCGGTGAATTAGCTCAGGCCGTGCGCAAAGGAACCAAGGCTCAACAAGAACACGAATTCGGCGATGTCTTGGCCTGGGTCGCCACCCTCGCCAATCAAATGGGTGTCGACTTATCTGCGTGCGTTGAGCGTTACGCCAACGGGTGTCCGCGATGCGCGGCTCTTCCCTGTGCTTGCTAACTGATCTTTAGAGAAACAGTTCAGCGATCTGCACTGCGTTTAACGCAGCACCCTTACGCAAGTTGTCATTGCTGACAAACAACACCAAACCACGACCATCTTCAAGCGACAAGTCTTGGCGAATACGGCCAACAAAGCTCGGGTCTTTGCCAGCTGCTTCAAGCGGTGTCGGTACATCGGTGAACACAACACCCGGCGCAGACGACAACAACTCTTTGGCACGGGCCACCGAAATCGGTCGATCAAATTCTGCGTTGATGCTCAATGAGTGACCGGTGTACACCGGGACACGCACACACGTACCCGAAACGCGCAAGTTCGGAATCGCTAAAATCTTGCGACTTTCATTGCGTAATTTTTGTTCTTCGTCAGTCTCGAATGAATCGTCGTCGGTGTACTTGCCGGCGAACGGCAACACGTTGAACGCGATTGGCTTCGTGAACTTTGTTGGTGTTGGGTAGATAACCGCTTCACCGTCGTACGTAAGTTCACGGGCATTGTCAGCAACTTCACGCGACTGCTTATCAAGTTCGTCGACGCCAGCAAGTCCGCCACCCGACACTGCTTGATACGTGCTCAGGATCAAACGATTAAGGCCGGCTTCATCGTGCAACACTTTCAAGACGGGCATCGCGGCCATCGTGGTGCAGTTGGGGTTCGCAATGATTCCCTTAGGTGCATTACGAATTTCTTCAGGGTTCACTTCGCTCACAACAAGTGGAACTTCGGGGTCCATACGCCAAGCCGACGAGTTGTCGATCACGATCACACCAGCCGCAGCAAAGCGCGGTGCAAGTTCACGAGACGATGTTGCACCCGACGAAAACAGTGCGATGTCTAACCCTGACGGGTCGGCAGTCGCCGCATCTTCAACGGTGATTTCGCCGCCCTTCCACGGAAGCGTTGTTCCGGCCGAACGGGCCGAAGCGAAAAAACGAATCTCATCAATCGGGAAATTGCGCTCGGCCAACAGAGTGCGCATGACGCTTCCTACTTGGCCGGTTGCTCCTACTACTCCGATACGCATAACACGCAAGGCTAACGGGCAGGTCACGCCGCCCGACGGGCAATTAACCACCAATGGCTGGCATTCACACCAACAAATGTGCATTGCGGAATGCCTTCAACTCCGCCAACGCGACGGTGATGGCTAAACCACAAAGTGGGATTCAACAATTCGATGTTCTTGCGTGCGAGGTGATCGAGCACCACTTTGGGTGCCAGGCGATTGGCCTGCCAACCAAGGCGAGTCGACCAACGTTGCCGGGCCAACCATGCGCCAATGGTGGGCACGCGCCAGAGGGCTCGCGTGACAACACCGGCGGGAAACAACAACAAGTCGGCAGCAACCCATGTGCGATAGTTCAACACGACATAGCCACCAGGCTTCACGACACGCATAGCTTCTTCGGTGAGTGCCAATGCGTCTGCACTTTCGCAGTGCTGCAAAGTGATGTAACTAAACACCATGTCGGTTGATGCATCAGGTAACGCCAAAGTTTTGCCATCGGCTACGTGTGATGTTGACAGACGCTCAGGAACGCCAAACTTGCCGACAGCCTCGCGGCAACGTTCCAGAAACGCCGCGTCAAGATCGCAGGCAACAACCGATTTGAAACGCTGAGTAAAGCCCGCAGTCATGCGACCAATGCCGGCACCAATTTCGACGAACGAACGTTGCGCGTTTTCTTCGGGCAAGAAACCGAAGTATTGCAAATAGGCGCCAACTTCTTGTTCGCCCGAATTGACAAATTCAGCAAGAGTCAGTTGCTGACCGGTTTCGTTGTTAAAGACCCAGCCAGTGTCGCGCACAACACTGTCGCCATCACCTTGAGTTTCAGATGCACGACCGGCCGCATTCCACGGCACATGTTGGCGACGACGAGCGCGAGACACGAACTATTTCCGCTCGGGCAAGGGAGCGCTGTAGGACTGGCCGCTGTCGAGACCAAATGCGGTGTGCAATGAACGGGCGGCCTTTTCAAGATCGGCGGCAGCAACAACCACCGAAATACGAATGGTTGATGTGGAAATCATTTGAATGTTGACGCCGTTGTCGGCAAGAGTGCGAAACATCTTGGCCGCAATGCCGGGACTAGTTTTCATTCCAGCACCGACCAATGAAATCTTGGCAATTGAGTCATCTTGTGCAATGCCAGCAGCACCAATTTCTTTGGCAACCGATTCAACGATTCCTTGAGCAACTTTCATGTCGGCCTTAGGCACAGTGAAACTGATGTCGGTGTTGCCGTCAGTTGACGTGTTCTGCACGATCATGTCGACGTTCACGTTTGACTCGGCAAGTTGTTCAAACAACGCTGCAGAAATTCCGGGGCGATCGGGCACCTTGCGCACAGTGACTTTGGCTTCACTGGTATCGGTGACAACACCAGAGATAATGGGATCTTCCATCGAAGGCTCCTGACTAGTGACCCAAGTGCCAGGTTCCCAGGTGAAACTGGAACGCACTTGAATCGGGACATTGTGATTACGAGCAAATTCAACTGAACGCAGTGCAAGAACCTTGCTACCGGCGCCGGCCATTTCGAGCATTTCATCAAAGTTGATGTGTTGCAGTTTGCGTGCTTGCGGAACAATGCGCGGGTCGGCGGTAAACACACCAGTGACGTCGGTGTAAATCTCGCAACTATCGGCATTGAGCGCAGCTGCCAAAGCAACTGCCGTGGTGTCAGAGCCACCACGACCAAGGGTGGTGATTTCACTATCGGTACTCACGCCTTGGAAGCCAGCGACGACACAGACCTTGCCTTGGGCCAGTGCCTCACGCACACGATCGCCCTTCACTTCAAGAATCTTGGCCTTGGTGTGCACCGTGTCGGTAATGATGCCGACTTGGCTGCCCGTGAAACTGATGGCGTCAATACCCACGCCGGCGAGAGCCATACATACCAAAGTCATCGAGATGCGCTCACCAGTGGTGAGCAACATGTCGAGTTCGCGGGCCGGCTGCACCGATGAGACTTCATTAGCCAGTTTGATCAGGTTGTCGGTCGACTTACCCATGGCCGAAACCACGACGACCACATCGTTGCCGTGACGCTTCGTGTAGGCCACATGTTCGGCCACGGCACGGATACGTTCAGGGTCGGCTACCGAAGTGCCTCCATATTTTTGGACAATGAGTGCCACAAGGGTTTCAGGCTACCTCTTTACAGCGCTGAGATCAGGTTGTTTACCTAACCGTCACCATTCTTGACCTGCAGGGCAGGCCTCTGCCCCGTTAGCCTTCCCCCACTATGGGAACAGCAAAACGTGAACGTAAAAAAATGAACCGCGAGATGGGCCGTCAGGCTCAAGAGACCGCTGCCAAGCGCCAGAAGACCACCAAGACGACTGTCCGCATTGTCGGAGCCATTGTCATCATCTTGGCATTATTCTTTGGCATCGCATTCCTCACCAAGGACGACTCAACTGACAA
>CAMDCI010000074.1 GCA_945889715.1 Bifidobacterium breve
GCCTCAAAGCCACGAATACATTCGGCAATTGACAAGTGCTCGTTATAGGTCGGCAGCACTACTGCCAGCCGTTGTCCGTTCCACATGTCGTATTCGCTTTCGTTATTCGGGCACTACAGAGTGCATCAATGGAAGATACAGGACTGCACCACCAACTTCTCGCCGTTCGTACTCTTCCACAGGCAAGCGCAAAGCTCCCACCTGTTCATCGCCAGGCAAAAAGACATAGGCAACATCAGATGGATACGCCGCCATCACTTCTGCTTGAGTGTCGGTAAACCGCACTCCCCACGGGAACTGCGGTTGCCACGGAAAGACGACTCCCCACGGATGTCCCGCAACTGCCGTAACTACTTGTCGATCACTTTGGTATTCGATCGAGAGCGTGAGCCAATAATTGCCAGCGGCATATTCATACTTTTCGGTAACGAGCACGTCGACGATTGCCTGAACATTTGCGTTCGGATCATCAACAACATCGGGAGCGTAGTTCTTCACCCACGGAATCAAAAAGACAGCGACCCACAAAACTCCGACTGCGGCAGGCGCGACATACCCGGTGAACTGCGTCCATTTAACGAGTATCACGAGCGATCGCAGACCCATGACCAGCGCAATAATCAAAAACGGAAATCCAACGATTGCGTAGCGACCATCATCGACAAATCCCATATTGCTGAACAACGACAAAATGGGCCAACACAACACTGTCGGCAATGCCAACACCAAACCTCGCGGACCTAAACGCGCCAGGCCAAATATTCCCCACACGATGAGAGCAAGTAGCACGATATACAAAACGATTGAAACTGAACCCCAGATCCATTCGCCTCCAGGATCGCGTAATCCAAAAGCCCGCGGCAACAGTCCGCTAAAGAAACGTCCGAGGCGAGTGATTGCTGATTCGGTTGCCGGTGCTGGTTGCGACAGCGACGGCCACGAATGACGAGCATTCCAAAACAGCAACGGAATATTGACAAACACCGCTGATCCAACCGCCGGGATCCACCACCCACGAATGTCGCGGCGATGCACCCAACATGCCACCAACACCATCGGCAAGGCGACTGCAATAAACATGGGGTGCAGATAGAAGGCCAGTCCCGCTCCTGCACCAGCCAACATCACCCACCGACGACTGAACTCTTGATTGGTAACTACTCGAATTGTTGCGAGGGCAGTAAAGATTGATGTCAATAGGCCAAGCCCGTAGGCCTCGTACGCCCGCGTCGACAACAACATCAGTGCGCCGGGCGCAACCCACACCATCGATGCTGCTAAGAGTCCCCATGAACGGCCAACGAATCGCTTGGCAAGCACATACATCAGCACTGCTGCGCCCGACCACCACAACGATGACAACAACTTGAGTGGCACCACATGTGCACCGAATATCCAAACGAATGGCGCAAAGAAGTAACTATCTAAAACTGCGGTGTAGCCAGCACCACGAATAACTGTTGGCAAGTCACCCCGCAAAATTGCCAATGATTGAAGCCCTGTATAGGCCTCATCAGCGTTCATCATTCCCGCCGGAGTGCGCAACAAATGCAAACGCATCAACAGCCCGAAAACACCAACGATCACGGCTGCGATTGTTAGCAGGCGTGACTTCGTCATACGCCATGCCTTTCAACAGTGGTCGCCCATTCACGGCGCGATGCCAACACATCAAGCGGCGCTTGCTGAATGATCTCGAGTCCCATACGGCTAAACCGACGTCGCAACCCCTCAACAAATGCACGCGCACTCAAAGCAACAGCAACCCGTTCTCGTGGTTGTGCCGCAGCGGCAATACCAGCCTTCTCAACAATCGCAATCACTTCTGTGTCTGCAACAGCGTCGCCGATCAAAATCAATGTCCGTGATCCACACATGTGATCACGAGCACAAGAACCATCTTCGCCATGAACCAAACGTTTTGGTTGTGACTTCAAAACTTCAGCCCACTTTGCCTGAAATACCTTGCGTGAGCGTTCAGCCAGCGCCACTCGACCTTCGGTCGCAGTGGCATGTGCATGCACGACCGGCCGATCTACTACTAATCGCGACACCAAACCATGCGACCGCGCCGTGAACGCCAGATCGGGGTCTTCAAAATATGCCGGCGCAAATGCGGGATCAAAGCCACCGAGTTCGAGAAACACTGATCGGCGCATTAACCAACAAGCCGCCGATGCATAGTCAACATCGCGGCTAAACATCATCTGCTCATAGTCATTTGGCCATTGCAGTCCTCCGACGGCGTCACTTCCGCCATCGGCAAACATCACTTGCCCCGCCTCGTCAACTCGACCTTCTGCCGACAACAACGGAGGTGCAGCAACGAAGACCGCACGATCATCGAGAGCCGACAACAACGGTGGCAACCAACCTTCGGTGACAACAACGTCGGGGTTCAACAATGCAATGAATTCGCCTGTTACCTGCTCAGCCGCAAGGTTGTTGGCCAGACCGAATCCGATGTTGCTGTCAAGCGCAATCACGCGCACCCACGGAGCACGACGAGTAACTTCTTCAGCCATTGACCCACCATCAGATGGCTGGGTCACCACAGTCATGTCGAAAGAAATGTCACCAGCATGACGTTGCACCGATTCAAGTAAAGCGAATATCTCTGGAGTCGGTCCGTACGTGACGGTGATGCAACTCACATGCGGCATGTCAGCCGCCTTGCATCACACCGCGAGTGCCACTGATCGACCACTCAGCAGGAATATGAATCGTACCCAAGTCGTAAGCCTTGTACTGACGCACTTCAAAGCGAACACGCTTTTCCCAATGGTCGTAGGGGCTCATTTCGGTATGGTCGGTCACGGCAACAGTCAGGTCATACACGCCTTCCAGTAACGGCACCGAAGGTATCGCCACTTCAACACTGGCTGGGCCTTCAACAAGCCCCATCGACTTGCCGTTTCGACGAGTCGACGAACCCCACACTGGGTGACCGGCCAGCGTGTCAATACGCACGGTGACAACCGGATCCTGAATGGGCATATGGGCAGTGAGATCAACACGAATCTTCGCCGCTTCCATCGTTGTCAATACTGCAAGGGGTTGATTCGCCTCATCAAGTAACTGCACGGCAACGATTTGTGCTTCGCCACTACCCCAACGTTGGCCAAGTTCACCTTCGACGCGGGCTGCCTGATGGCTCTGACCCTGATATGCCGAAATCACTTCACCGGCATGACCAATCATTTTTAGTTCGCCTTTTTCAATCCAGGCGACTTGTTCACACAACTGCTCAACCGACGCCAATCCGTGACTCACAAAAACAATCGTGCGACCTTCGCGGCGAAACTGCTCGATGCGTTCGGCGCTCTTACGCTGAAAACTTTCATCGCCGACCGATAGCACTTCGTCAATGAGCAACACTTCGGGTTCAACGTGTGCAGCAACCGCAAAACCCAATCGCACGAACATTCCGGACGAATAGTTTTTGACAGGAGTATCAATGAACTCTTCAAGCCCAGCGAACTCGACAATGTCAGAAAACTTGTCGGTGACTTCTTTCTTAGTCAAACCCAAAATCGCGCCATTCATAAACACGTTCTCGCGACCCGTGAGTTCGGGGTGGAATCCCGCACCTAATTCAAGAAGCGCCGAAATTCGACCGTTCACTTTCACTGAACCTTTATCGGGAGTCAAGATCCCGGTGAGGCACTTGAGAAGTGTGCTCTTGCCAGAACCGTTCGAGCCGATGACTCCAAACGTCGTTCCCGTCGGCACGGTGAAGTCAATTTCGCGGAGAGCCCAGAATTCTTCATAGCGGGCCCGACGACCCCGCAAAATCGCGGCTTTCAAATATTGGTTTCGCTCGTGGTACAGGCGGAAGTTTTTCCACAGTCCAGAGACAACGACGGCTTGGTTTGACATGATTATCCATTCTTGCCGATGGGAGGCTCACTCGGGCAACACCCTCGCCGCCAAATGACCAACTAGTATCGCCTAGGTCATGAATAGTCTGAAACGAGTCTTTGATTCTCGCGAGTTGTTGTGGAATCTGACTCTCCGTGAACTCCGCACCAAGTACCGCCGTTCGTTACTCGGCTGGGCGTGGTCAATGCTCAACCCACTAGCCACCGTTGCCATCTACTCGTTCGTCTTTGGCGTGCTTTTCCAGTCGAGTGCCCCCGTCGGTGACCCCAGCGGCTTAAAGGGTTTTGCCTATTTCTTATTGTGCGCACTTTTGCCCTGGAACTTCTTCTCACTGATCACCAACCTCGGCATGGGTGCAATCTCAGCCAACTCGGGCCTCGTGCGTCGTGTGGCCTTCCCTCGCGAGGTTTTGGTCTTCAGCAACGTGTTGCATGCGTGCGTGCAGTTCTCGATTGAAATGGGTCTGCTCGCTGTTGTCTTGCTGATCGCCGGCAGCCCCTTCTTACCCTGGCTACCAGTCGTGATATTGATCAGCATTTTGTTGGCAATATTCGCTTCAGGCTTTGCGCTGGCCCTGAGTACGTTGTCGGTGTACTTCCGTGACATCACGTATCTGTGGACGATCTTCATTCAAGTCTGGTTTTTCTTGACCCCGGTCGTCTATGCGCCAAGTGTGGTCCAAGATCGTGCACCGGCTTGGGCGAACAAGATTTTACAACTCAATCCAATGCGGGCCTTCGTCACGACTTATCGCGATCTTCTGTACGACGCCAAAGGGCCCACTGCCATACGACTAGGCATGATGTTGATTACTGCTGTCATCAGCCTTGCACTCGGTTGGGCCATCTTTAATCGAATGGGTCGCCGACTTCCTGAAGAAGTGTAAAGATTTCACCATGGCCCTTCACCAAGCCGGCACCGTTGACGAGGCAAAAACGCTTCTCATCCATTCTCCTTCGCCAGTTGTCGTCGTTCCGGTGTACAACGCTCCCGAAGAAACTGCTTTGTGCATTGAATCAATACTCAATCACACACAGCAATCAGTCTCGCTTCTCATTATTGATGACTACGGCCCCGATCGAACTTTCTTCACTGACCTAGAAAAACAAGCGGCACAATTCGCGCACAACATCGTCGTCTTACGTCTCGAGAAAAACCAAGGTTTCATCGGTGCATGTAACGCGGCATTCGACGCCACCCTTGACAAAGACGTCATCTTGGTCAACTCCGATGTGATCGTCGGACCAACCTGGTATGAACGCATGTGTGCCGCAGCAAATAGCGCAACAGACATCGCTACTGTTTCGGTTTTCACCAACAACGGAACAATTCTTTCTCTTCCTCATCGCAATATGCCTTGGCCAAATATTCCGAATGGCATTGACATCGTTGAAGCATCCCGTCGAGTTGCCAGTGTTGCTGAATTGAGTCGACCTTCAATCCCAACCGCCATTGGGCATTGCTTTCTCATTAAACGACGTGCACTGAATTTGGTAGGCGGCTTTGATCCGATCTTCGGAACTGGCTACGGAGAAGAAGTTGATTTCAGTCAACGACTTATTCAGATTGGCCTGCGCCATATCGTCGCTGACGACGTTTTTGTTTTCCACAAAGGTTCATCAAGTTTCACGTCTAACGCCCGCCTACAGCAGTTAGCAAACGACGAAATCGTTTACCAGAGATACCCCACCTACCGCGGAGGTGTCAGCCGTTTTGCGTCAGACCCCTATTCACCTCTCGCTGCAGCAATCAATCGAGCATCGTTCCAACTTCGCCAACCGACAATCGCAATTGACGGTCATTGTTTTGGCTGGGCTTGGGCCGGAACTCAGCAACTGACTTTTGAAGTGATTCGTTCACTCGCAGAAGGTCGCCCCGAGCAAAAGTTTGTCGTTCTCTTTTCTGAACATGCTCCGAAACACATCGTTGATGAAATCATCAATGTTCCCAACGTTTCTGCCGAGGTCATTCCAAACATCATGGAAGACCGTCAATACCGTTTTGACCTCGTCATCCGACCGCATCAAGTGAATTCAACCGAAGAGTTACGTTGGCTCAAGCGAATTGCTGGTCGTTGTATCATCGGACAACTCGACTTCATTTCGTACCACAATCCCACCTATTTCGCCTCCGATCACGAATGGCTCAGTCAGCGTGAATTGACTCGTCTCACTTTGGCGTCAGTGGACGGCGTTGCTTGGATTAGTAACTATTCGCTTGAAGATGGTCGGCGTTCGGGCATAGTCACTGGCAACGCCGTACATCGCGTCACATTTTGTGGAACCAATCCGTCTCACCGAACATCAACGTCGCAACGGCCCTCAGCACTGCATTCAACGTCACGTCTCATCACGGTTCTGGGCGTCAATTATTTACACAAGAACCGCATCTTTACTCTTCGCGTCCTCAAGGAATTGATCAATCAATCTTTTGACTGTCATTTGGTGTTAGCCGGAGCAACTCCGAAATTCGGAAGTGCATCTAAAGCCGAACATGAATTCCTCGTAGCACACCCCGAACTCGTTGATCATGTCACGATCCTTGATGCATTAAGTGAAGAAGAAAAACAGTGGCTTGTGAGCCACTCTTCCTTGATTCTGTATCCGTCACTTGCCGAAGGATTTGGCCTGGTCCCCTTCGAGGCGGCTCGGCTTGGCACTCCGACTCTTTCATCGCGTCTCACCAGTCTTGATGAGATCCTTCCGCTCGACATACCAACAGTTGTTGATTTTGATGTTGACCGCACTGCCGAACAGATTGTGCGTATCTTGAGCGATAGCGCAGTAGCTAATTCAATTGTCGAAGAACTCATCAAACGCGGAAATCTCTTTACCTGGCAGCGAGCCGGACGCGAGTTTCTCACGTTGATTGATGAGGTTCTTGGTAGCCCGAAGAATCGTGTTGATGCGATTTGGGCAGAGGCACCCGTGCTCGCCCAAATTCATACCAGCGATTATCGCGCACGCATCGAAAAACTCAATCGAGTGAGTCGACGAGTATCACAGGCCAACAATCGCAAATTGGTTCGCATACTGGTTGGGCCGCCAGGCTCGCGCCGCCGGCAAATTCTGAAAAAGTTTCCTGGGCTCTCTAGCCGAGGTTGACTAGATCCAACCCTCGTCAACTGCCATTTCAATCCACGGAATGACTTCATCGAGAAGTTCGTCCAAAGTTGTGAGTGCTTCGAAATTCAAAACTTCTTTAGCTTTGGTAACGTTCGGCACGCGCTTTTGAACGTCATATTCATAGCCGGGATCAGAGATGTATCGGAACGGCACATCGGGACCCTTGATTTTTCGCCAAATTGCTTCGGCCAATTCAAGAACAGTCGTTCCTTGAGCAGTTGAAAGGTTGAAATCTTCGTTATAACCCGCTTCACTCTCCATCGCCAGTACGACCCCGCGCGCAAGATCGCCACCATAGGTGTAATGCCGAACTTGTTCGCCGCCACCCAAAATATGTAGCGGGTCTTGACCTTTCAGAATCTTCTGCACTAAGTCTGGGACAACATGGCTCATGGCCAATTCAATATTGCCGGAAAGAACTTCAACCTCTCCAAGTGCTCGCATTTCGCCGACACCCACACAGTTAAACGGGCGCACAATTGTGTACGGCAACTTGTATTGATCCCATGCAGCCTTGGCGAAGTATTCGACTGCAAGTTTTTGAAAGCCGTACGACGACAATGGCGGAGCAATCTTGCGTTCGTCACCTTCGCTACTTGGCCAATGCTCGGTTGATTCAAAAACCATTGACGAACTGAGGTACGTAACTTTCTTCAGTTTTCCTTGTCGATGAGCACGAATCGCCGCGTCACACGTTGAGGCCATGATGCGTTCGTTGGTCGCCAAAAGGTCATATGCGTAAGCATGGAAATAGGTAATCCCGCCAATGAGTGCTGCCCCAGCAATGACGTGCTCGCAATCCATCATCGCCGCGGTCATGACGTCGACATCACGCGCATCACCAATAATCAAGTTGTAATTAGGGTGCGAGTCGTAGCTCTTGGTGATGGGACCATACTTTGAATGGTTATCAATGCCAACAACTTCATAACCCTTTCCTAATAACTCTTCAACCAAATAGCCGCCAATGAATCCGGCTGAACCTGTCACTAAAACCTTCATGTCTTACTCCCTATTAGAAACGATGAATGAAATTACTGAAGCTTTTTCTTGGCGCCAAAGGCATAGAAATACCACTTCAAATAACGCGGTAGCCAGGCAACAAGTTTGAAATTAGAAGTGCCAAAGGCGCGATCAAGCCAAATTGTCGGTATTTCGGCAACTGGCATTCGATAACGACGAGCCTTGGCAACTAACTCAATACCAATCTCAAAACCTTGATCGCTTTCAATACCAACCTTGTCAATAAACGACTTCGAGTAGGCCTTGAATGAATTGGTGGCATCTCGCGTTCCTACTCGAGCCACGTGATACAGACTGAGTCCTGCCATGCGCGAAATGAAACCCTTGATCCATGGTCCGCCAACTTGTTGGCCGCTACGGGCGTATCGACTCGCTGCCGCCACAACTACCCCACGATCAACCAACCGCGTGAGTTGATCAATCTGAAATGGATCATCACAGCCATCGGCCATCGTTACAACAACAACAGGTGCTTGGGCTGCATGAATACCAAACCGAATTGCATTGGCTGGGCCTCGACCGTATGTATTAATTGCCACGCGTACTCTGGGATCGATCAGGGCGAGTTGTTCAACAAAGGGCACGGTTGAATCATCGGGAGTGTCGACGACAATCACAATCTCGCATGGCAACGAAACAGCTTCGCCTAAACGACGCAACACCGGAACAACACCTTCACCCTCTTGATATGCAGGAATCACGATAGAGACACTCGGGTTCATACCAGAACACCGTTCCCAAGCAGGTTCCAAACATCGACGACGGCCTGCTTCGGCTTCAGTGATCGGTACGCCGAATG
>CAMDCI010000075.1 GCA_945889715.1 Bifidobacterium breve
AAGATCACGACGCCACCACGGAACCGCGGTTCCATTGCAGCATGTTCGCGTGATGATCCTTCGCCGTAGTTGCGATCGCCAATTGCACACCAACGAATTCCGGCAGCGCTGTAGTTCTTAGCTATGTCGGGATAGAGGCGCGTGCCTCCGTCGGTGATGTCTTTTCCTTCGCCGACAGCGTCGTCAAACGCGTTGACTGCACCAATGAACAAGTTGCCAGAAATGTTTTCAAGGTGACCGCGATACGTGAGCCACTTTCCGGCTGCCGAAATATGGTCGGTTGTGCACTTGCCTTTGGCCTTCATCAACACTGGCAAGCCAAGGTAGTCCTTGCCATCCCATGCGGGGAATGGTTCGAGCAATTGCAAACGTGTGCTGGTGGGGCTGACGGCAACAGACACACCGCTTCCATCTGCTGGGGGAGCAGTGAATGTGTTTGAACCCGGATCGTAACCATTACTCGGTAATACTTCGCCGACGGGTGCAACAAGGCGCACTTCGGTTCCGTCGGGAGCAGTGATGGTGTCGGTCGTGGGATCGAAGTCGAGACGGCCAGATAATGCAATCGCCATCACAGTGTCGGGCGAGGTGACGAAGCTCAAAGTATTTGCTGAACCATCATTACGCTTCGGGAAGTTGCGGTTGAATGAGTTGATGATGCTGTTGGGTTTGTCGGTTGTTTCTTTCGAGCGTTCCCACTGACCAATGCACGGACCACATGCATTGGCAAGAACAGTTGCGCCAACTGCTTCAAGATCGGCAAGCAGGCCATCGCGCTCGATGGTTGCACGAATTTGTTCAGAGCCTGGGCTGATGAGAAGTTCGCACTTAGCCTTGAGGCCAGCAGCAACTGCTTGGCGAGCGATTGATGCGGCGCGAGTGATGTCTTCATACGACGAGTTGGTGCACGAACCAATGAGTGCTGAAGAAACTTCAAGCGGCCAATCGTTTTCTCGAGCGGCTGCGCCGATAGCTCGACCGGTTTTGTGGGCCCGGTCTGGCGAGTGGGGTCCGTTGATGAGCGGCTTGAGTTCGTCAAGGTTGATCTCGATGAGTTGGTCGTATTGAGCACCTTCGTCGGGTCGAAGATCGGCGGCAACTTTGTCGGCTGCTGCAGCGATGCCCGCACGGCTGGTTGCTTTCAGGTAGTCCGACATGTTTGAGTCGTAGGCAAACACCGAGCAGGTTGCACCAATTTCGGCACCCATGTTGCACACAGTTGCTTTACCAGTTGCCGAAATACTGTCGGCGCCAGGTCCGAAGTATTCAACAATTGCGCCAGTGCCACCCTCGACAGTGAGTACGCGGGCAACTTCGAGAATGACATCTTTGGGCGATGACCATCCGCTGAGTGAGCCAGTCAGTTTGATGCCAATCACTTTGGGCCACTTCACGTTGAACGGGAAACCAGTCATCACGTCAACAGCGTCGGCACCACCGACTCCGATGGCGACCATTCCGAGTCCGCCAGCGTTTGGTGTGTGGCTGTCGGTGCCGATCATCATTCCGCCGGGGAACGCGTAATTTTCTAAAACCACTTGGTGAATAATTCCGCTACCAGGACCCCAAAAACCAACGCCGTATTTGGCCGAAACAGTTTTTAAAAAGTCGTACACCTCGCGGTTGTCGTCAATAGCGACACCGAGGTCGATCTTGGCGCCAACTTTGGCCAAGATCAGGTGATCGCAGTGCACCGTTGATGGCACTGCAGTCGTGGGAAGTCCTGCGGTCATGAACTGCAGCAAGGCCATTTGCGCAGTGGCATCTTGCATAGCCACGCGATCGGGGTTGAAGTCGGCGTAACTGCCGCCACGCACCATCTCTTGGTTGACTGGATCAACGAGGTGGTTGATCAAAATCTTTTCGGCCAACGTGAGCGGTCGACCCAGGCGTTGACGGCCCAAGGCAGAACGCTCGGCGAGCGTGGAATACACGTTATTGACTAGTTCGACGGGGGTACCTGCAGAAACGGGGCTCATGAGACAAGTATAATACAAGTGTGCGTGAGATTAGGTACAGAGTCATAGCCGACGAGTTACGAACTCGAGTGCAAGGTGGCACCTACGGCGCGGGTCGCCTGTTGCCATCCGAATCTGAATTGGGATCAGAGTTTGATGCGAGTCGCGTCACCATTCGTCGGGCCCTTGAGACCTTGCGTGATGACGGACTCGTTGACGCTCGTCAAGGATTTGGATGGTTTGTTGCAGCGGCTCCTTTGCAGCAGAGCCTTGGTCAATTAGCGACGATTGAAGCGCAATTGCTTGAAGGTGGAATTAAACCTGAGCGTCGAATCCTCGAATTCGCCTTTGAAAAGGCCACGACACAGGTCCAAAAGATTCTTGATGCCGACCAAGTGTTGCGAGTGAAACGGCTGAACTTGGCCGATGGTGAACCATTCGCCTTAGTCACGGTGTGGTGTCGTGCTGACTTGGGTCAGCACTTGTCGCGAGCTGATGTTGAACGATCGCCGTTCTATGAACTTCTTGATGTTCCGCTGAAAGGCGCCACTCAAACCATCGGGGCTGATGCTGCGTCACCTGAGAACGCTCTGTTGTTGGGAGTGCCCGTTGGATCTCCGGTTCTTCGCTGCACTCGCACCACGACCGATACCGACGGTCGGGCAGTGTTGTTGTCTGAGCATATTTTCCCAGCACACCGCACTGAGTTTGTTGTAGAACTTCCTCAAGCCGAGCGGTCAATTGCTCCAACTGGCTTGCGGCTGGTTGAGTAGCCCTGAGAAGCCGTCTGGCAACAACTAACCTCGCTTTGGCATGTCAGACGAACCTCGCATCGAAACGCGTCTTGGGCATCTGCCTGCGTTAGACGGCGTTCGCGGTCTGGCCGTCATCATTGTTTTGCTCTATCACCACAGCATCACGTGGATGACTGGTGGCGAACTCACCGTCTCGATGTTCTTCACACTGTCGGGATTTTTGATTACGCGACTGATGGTGTCCGAATGGGATAAGTCTGGAACGATTTCGCTGCGCTCGTTCTATGAACGTCGTGCTCGTCGACTATTCCCAGCGTCCTTCGTCGTGTTGTTGGCCGTAGTCGTCATCTGGACCTTGTTTCCGGGTTCCGGGCGACGCTTGGCGCCATGGGAATGGTTTTCGGGTCTCGCGTATTACGAGAACATCTATTTGCAGTCGGCTGGCAAGAGTTACGGGGGACTGTTTGGTCTTGGGAATCCCTTGCAACACTTGTGGAGTCTTTCGTTAGAAGAACAGGTGTATCTCGTTTTCCCGGTGTTGTGTTTGTTGGTTCTGCGTAAGAAAGCAACGCCTAGTGCGGTGTGGAAACTTTTTGTAGTTCTTGCATCTCTCGCGATCGGAGCAATCGCACTAGGCGCCTACTACCGAACGAATTCGCCATTGTGGAGCCAATTGCCTGGACTCAATGCCCGCTGTTCTGATTCGTCGTGCGCTTATTACGCAACTGAAGTTCGTGTTGGTGAATTTTTGATGGGTGCAGCGTTTGCAGTGTTGTGGGCGGTGTGGCGGCGGGTCCCACGAATTATTGAAACTTTGCGCAAGCCTGTCTTTGTCGCTCTGTCGTGGCCACTCATCGCTGGAGCCTTCATCGTTTGGTTCAAAATTGGTTGGCAAAACCAGTGGGGTGATGTGTTCTTTCCTTGGGCAGTTTTCTTCAACGGTCTGATTACCTTGTTGATCATTGCGTATGCGGCAACTGGTAGTGGCATGTGCAGTTTCTTGTCGTGGAAGCCACTGGTGTGGATGGGACAAGTCACCTACACGATCTACCTCGTTCACTGGCCGACGTTCTTGGTGTGGGAATCATTACGACTCAATCCAAACTTGCCGCGAATTCGGGTGCCTGGAACCGATTGGGTCACGGTCGATCATTTTTGGATGTTTGTTGCCAAAGCCGCGAGTACCTTGCTGATCGTCTGCTTGATCTACTACTTGCTCGAAAATCCCGTACGTCAGCGAAAGTTGTGGAAAGGTAAGCGGCTCTTCGTCTATCTGGGATTGATTGCGCTCGTTGGGACTGTGCTTGCGTTTGCAGGTAATGCTCGTCGCAACAGCACTGATGACGTGATGTCGACTCTGAGCGAAGACGCCTTAGCGATGCAACAACAAGCTCTCGCCGATCTACCAGATCTTCCCGAAGATGCGCCGACCGTCTCGCCAGCCGATGCTGCTTTGCCGGCACGCATCATGATGGTGGGCGACTCGCAAAGTTGGGTGTTGGCTTCTGGTCTTGATGACTGGGAAGCAGCAAATGAAGTCGTGATTCAACCAAGTCCCGGAGTCGGTTGCGGAATCGGTGAAAATACGCCCATCAAATATCTCGGAGTAGAAGAAGAATTTCGTCCTGGTTGTACCGAATGGCGCGATGCGCTTGGTCCGATCGTGCAGAAGTTTCGCGCCAACTTGGTGATCATTGTTGGAGGAACTGCCGATCTTTCTGATCGAAAGATTCTGGGAGTTGAAGGTTGGTCTCATATTGGTGAGCCCGCGTATGACGCGTGGTTGCTTGAAAAATTCAAGAAATTCATCGATGTGATGTCGTCGGGTGGCTCGCAAATTGTTTGGTTCTCTTCGCCAGACGTTGATCCGCCCTATATCGCCGGTGAAACAGGCGTCCCGCCATTTGATGAGGCCGATCAGGTGCGTTCGGCGCGTTACAACGAACTGATTCAACAATTTGCTGAATCTGATGAGCGAGTTGTCTTCGCAGATTTTGCTGCAGAAGTAAAAGCTCATCCTGGTGGCGAGTTCGAACCCAAGATGCGCCCTGACGGGGCCCATATTGATTTGACCTACGCCCCCGAATTAGTGACGTGGATTGATCAAACGATTCGAGACGTGTATGTCGCTCCGTAACGAAGAATCCAAAGTTTTGGTAGTGGTCAAAATATCGCGTCAGGCTGGTCCACAAGCTGCGTTCATTTGGTTGGCGGTTTATGTTCTTGTTTGTTTGACTGGTCAGAAATTTAACTCTGATTATCTTAATTTTGGCTGGCAATTGATTCCGTGGGATGTTTTGTCCACTGATCCGTTGCGAAGTGTTTTCTATCTGCATATTCAGCCGCCGTTATGGAACTTGTTTCTAGGAACCACAGCTTGGTTGTCCCCAGTTTCTGATCAATTGACGCTGCAAGTGTTGATGGCCCTGATTGGTTTTGCAGTTGCATGGCTTGCCGCAGTGTTGGCTCGGCGATTGGGTTTGTCTCGCCGAGCATCAGTGATCGTGGCATTGATCGCGACTTTGCATCCCGAAGTCTTGAAGGGCGCATTTGAACCAACATACGAATTAGCGACTGCTGCCTTGCTGTTGGTAGTGCTTATCGCCGTCGCCGACTTAACACGAAAAGAAAACGTGCCTCGATCGTTGGTCGTTCTTGCAAGTGCAGTCACAGTCACGGCGCTGACTCGAAGTTTGTATCACCCGGCGTGGGCGTTAGTGATCGTGATTTTTGGATTGTGGCTGGTACGACATTGCATTAACTGGAAGTCAACAATCTTGGTCTTGTCGATCCCGGTGATCTTTATGGGTGGATGGATGGCCAAGAACGAGGTCTTGTTTGGGCAGGCGACGATGTCGAGTTGGTTCGGAATGAATTTGCAGCGCGCTGTCATTCCGGTACTGCCGAAGGCCGATCTTGATGAAATGTACGCGACGGGTCAAATCTCCGAGATTGCAATGATCGGCCCGTTTGGCAACTACGAGTTGTACCAAAACGCTGTTGAAGAATGTGTCCCAAATCGCTCGCACCGATCATTGGCTGAGCCGATGAGAACGACCGATCAATGGAGCCCAAACTTTAATTACGAATGCTTCTTGCCGATTTATGATCAAGCCGGAAAAGATGCGATCGCGGTGATCAAGGAACATCCTGAAGCGTGGCTTGAGGGCCGATTGTGGTCACTAAGAACGACGATCGCAGTCTCACCAATTCCATCGGAAAGCAAATCTGAAGTCATGACTGGCTTAGATCGAGTGTTTTCAATTGCTCGGCTTGATTTTGGTGGAGTGCTTTCGACAAAGGGTTGGGGAACGCCAATTTATGGGCAACTTGAAGCACGTGCCGATTTTGGTTTGATGCTGATCCCGATGTATCTCACCATTGGGTGGATTGGTTTGTGGCAAATCGTGCAACGATTACGGAGAAGAAAACTGAGCGCAGCATCAACGATTTATGTGGTGGGCTCATTCACTGTCGCGTTTACCGTGATTGTCGGTGCAATCGCCGAACTTGGAGAACAATCTCGTTTTCGCACCATGATTGATCCGATTGTGACTGTGATGTTTCTGGCGCTGGTTGTTCCTGTCATCCAGCGTTGGTATCGATACCTTCGCACGCAGACGGGTCAATCACACGCAGAGTCAGTGGGTAAATAAACAGTCGCTTCGTCTGATGCCTCGATTGTTAACCGGCCGGCCTCAACTTGTTCAGTAAGTAATTCGTTGTTGGCACCCGAAAAAGTGAAGTCATTACTCAGGACGACAACGCCATCGTGCTGGAGTAGGGCACATGGCAGTTCTGCATACAAGGTGCTGACATCTTGAGCCTGTCCAGTGAGCGCCTTGACGGCCAACGGTGCATAGGCAGTTGGCAGGCCCGTATCCCAATGCACTCCGTCGGCATCGTTGGTGATGATGATCTCGGCGCCCGACTGAAGAGCGGCGATTGAATATGGCTTGAGTTCAGAGCTATCGCTAAAACTTTCGGCAACATTCCAGGGTCGAACTGCGAGCAGCGCAAAGAGAACCAGACCAACCGAGGCGCCTGAAATGGTTTGCATCAGACGCGTGCCTTGTTGCTTGATGACGATGTCATGCACCGACCAAACGACGGCCGCAAGAGTGAGGACCCCTGTGGGCAGCATCAAGCGGTTGTCGGCGATCACCAACGCATCAAAGCCCATCATTCCCGCAACTAATCCGGCAGAAATGATGGCCGATGCACCAAGTGCAATTTCGGCAGTTGCCGTGAACGTGTGGCGCCGACGGAGTATCCCGACCAATGCGACGACGACGATTGCGAGCCACATCAGCGCAACAATCCATGACCACCACGAGGGACCCTCGTTAGTGAAGTATGTCCGCCGTAGGTCGCCTTGTTTGGCATCGAACCATCCGCCTATTGAACGCACGAAGACTTCAATATCGAGTCGTCCGAGTCCACGCCATCCAGCGTTATGTCCACCACCCGCAGACGACGCCCACAAAATATTGACGGCGGCCGGGACCATCATCGCGATTGTCCACACCACAGATGAAAGTTTGCGTCCGGTCTTTTGATAACGCTCCCATCCAGCGAGAATTGCAAGTGGTGCTCCGATAAAACGAAGTAACCCAGCAGCGATTGTCAACACGACGACGGGGGTCCAACGTGCACCGGCGCGAAATTTCGCCAGCGCAATGACCAACCACAAAGTCACCGCGCAGAACAATGGCTCAGACAACGCGCCTTGCGTCACAAGACGCATGGCCGGCGACATCACGATGAGTATTCCGGTGATGCCAAGAAGCGGAGTCAGGGGCTTCGACTCTTTAGATTTGTGCGCACCCGCAATGAATGCGCATGCGATTGCGATGAGGGCGATGACACATAGCAGTTCCATTGCATGACGCGTGCCGATCACGATTCCGAGTACTCCGGCAACGAGGGGATAGCCAACAGGGAAGTCAACGAACGGCAATCGGCCAGAACGCTCTAAAAATTCGATCGCTGAGAAGTTAGAAAATGACGGAGCGAGATTGGTGGTGAATGGGTGTCCGTTACTGGTGGCTTCGGTGCCGCTCCAATAGGTCACAGTGTCGAGGAGGTGCACAATTCCCTGGCGAAATTGCAGGACGCCAACGACGAGTGCGCCCAAAGCGGTGAGGCTGTAGGTCGCAACAACCCAGCGCTCATGACCAGCGAATTGAATGGGGGAAAGTCGTTTTTTGGACTGAGCCACCTGTTGAGTCTGTCAGGCTACGACACCAGAACTGTTGACCTGCCAAGATGGGGTATGGCTGTTGAAGATCGCGTCTCAGTAACTATCAATAACGGAATCGCCGATGTGCGGTTGAACCGTCCCGACAAGCGCAATGCTTTGGACAATGAAATGTTCCTCGCCTTGGCCGCTGCTGGCGAAAAACTCAAGACCGATAAGTCGGTGCGCGTTGTCGTGCTGTCGGGCGAGGGTTCATCCTTTTGCGCTGGCCTCGACTTTGGTTCATTTCAGCAAATGGCCGGCGGAACCAAGGCAGAAAATGCTGGCGAAGGCAATCCGGGCACAATGGCCGCTGGTCGCATCACTCATCTTGGTCAGCAGGTTGCCTGGGTCTGGCAAGAGATTCCTGTACCAGTCATCGCTGCTGTTCATGGACATGCGCTTGGCGGAGGCATCCAGATTTGCCTCGGCGCCGATATTCGCATCGTGCACCCCGATACTCAGATGTCGGTGCGCGAAACTCACTGGGGTCTCGTGCCCGACATGAGTGGCACTCAGGTTTTGTCCAATTTGGTACGCCCCGATGTCGCCAAAGAACTCACGTTCACGGCGCGAGTTTTCAACGGCCAGGAAGCGTTCGAACTTGGGCTCGCAACCCGAGTGTCCGATACTCCTCGTGAGGACGCAATGGCAATGGCCGCCGAAATTGCTGGACGTAGCCCAGATGCAATTCGCGGCTCTAAGGAACTGTTTAACAGAGTGTTTTCGGCTGGTGCGGCCGAGCAGTTCGCCGAAGA
>CAMDCI010000076.1 GCA_945889715.1 Bifidobacterium breve
GAAGCTTCAACCGGCGTTGCTGGAGTCCGCAACAAAAAGAAAGCACCAAATCCGACTAGCGGAACGCACACACACGCCGTGATTATTCGACCCCAACCGAACCATGTTGCGGTCTTGACAAGGTGGCTCGTCATCTGGCGCACACGCGACGCGACACTCAATCTCAAAGTTGGGGACAATTCGCCTTCTTCAGGCGGTGCAGGACGCCACTGCTCCACAACTTCACCTCGTCTTCGATATCCCAGGAATATAACTACTGAGAAGAACCACCAACTGGCGTACGCCAATGCGTCGCGATCACAGTTCGACGATCGAATTCGCGGCGAATCGCTTCCTGTATCGCCGTCTCATCCCATCCCAAGAGCGGACCAGCAACTAATGCAACGCGCTCAAGCACTTCACGACTCACCGGACCAATTGTGCCGATCACCAAACGACGATCAACGATGTCTGACAGTGTGCGCGCACCTTCGTCGGTGACGGCGAAAATAATTTGGGCCTCAATGTCGTTGCAACTTGGCGACAATTGATGAGCCGCTGTCGGGTTCTGCTGGACGATGGCATCAATTCGCACCCACTCGGTGCCATACAGACGAGCCATGTGCTCTCCAATGTGCAATGCAATGCCGTGGTCGTTCATGATCATTGCCGCTTCGGTAATGAAAGGTTCAGCATCTTCGGCCCAAGCAAAGGTGCCACCAGCCGCAGCACTGCGTGAATCAAAGGGTCGTGATCGAACACCTTGCAATTCATTTTTCAATAATTCATCAACCATTTCTTCGGCCGTCGCGCGTCCGGTCGTCCACTTGCCACCACCGATCGACCACAAATTGTCCACCCCATAGCCCGCATGGTGGTACAACTCGTGAGCACGACTTGCCGAATATGTTCCATCGTCTTGACTGGCATTGTCCCCGGCAGATGTTTCGCGAATCAACGGACGAACTCCGACTGTGGTCATTTCAACATCGTCGGTTGTCAGTTTTGGTTCTGATGCAGCCATCGTTGAATTCACTGTGTCAAGAATGAGCGTCACGTCGTCGGGATCGACAACAACACCTGATTCGTCGCTTGCGATTGGCGTATCGGTCGGACCGATAAACGACTTGCCCATCCACGGAGACACAATCACATGTCGACCAGATTGAGCACGGGCAAATACCGCATCAGCGACTCGGCCAGGCCCACCTAATGGGCGCGTCAAAATATGTACGCCTTTTGATCGATCGACACCCACACCTGTTCCCTTGCCGAGCGTTGCAAGAACTTTGTCAATCCACGGCCCAGCAGCGTTCACGACTACTTTGCCTGTGATAGTGATTTCGCGGCCCGACAACACATCAGTTGCCGTCACGCCTTCGATGTTCAAACGATCAGATGAGGTTGAAACAAATCCGGTGACCCGCACATGGTTCAGCAACACCGCGCCAGCAGCTGTCGCCGCCTTCGCATACGCCAATAACAAACGCTCTGGATGCACGTTCAGGGTGTCGTGATAGGCAAATCCACCCTGTAATCCACCTTGATCTAGCCACGGCACAGCAGCCAATAATTTTGCGCGACTCAGCCAGCGCGGGTGCGGTATACGCAAACTGTCGGGAGCCCGCAAATTTCGATCAAAGGCCAAGGTGTCGTACAACAAAACGCCGGCGCCAATGAGCGCGGTTGGGGGTTTACTCCACCGCCATGCGGGCATAATGAAACGAGTCTGCTCAACAAGGTGTGGCGCGCCGAGCGCCAAGATTCGTCGTTCGCGCAAACTTTCTCGCACAACTGCAACGTCGTACTGCTCAAGATAGCGAATTCCACCGTGAATATATTTGGTTGTCGCCGCACTTGTACCCGAGCCGAAATCTCCGCGTTCAAACAAAATTGTTTTCAACCCACGAGACGCTGCTTCACGAGCGACGGAAATCCCGGTGATTCCCCCACCAATAATGATCACATCAAATTCTTGATCGACGTCGCTGAACGAACGTTGAATCGTAAAGGCAGATGATGTCGAGTTCATAACAAAATCGTTGTCAGTAGAGGCGCCATCATTAATACAGGCGCATAGTTAGTTTTTTGCGCCAGCCTGCTGTGCGCGAATCTTCAACACCCATAACTTCAAGAATGTCAACGAATTGCTGACGAGCTTCGTCATCGGTCTTCACGAGTTCTAACAGTTGACCCAGTTGCTGGTCATAATCATCTTGTGGACGTAGCGACAAACGTGCTGCTGCTGAAGCCTTACGTACATCATCGGTCTCTGGCACTCGGGCCAATAAAGCCAATGCTGCTTCGGCTTCGCCTCGCGCCGTGAG
The DNA here is from genome assembly GCA_945889715.1 of Bifidobacterium breve. Taxonomy (GTDB): domain Bacteria; phylum Actinomycetota; class Acidimicrobiia; order Acidimicrobiales; family Ilumatobacteraceae; genus Casp-actino8. The sequence goes on from CAMDCI010000076.1 coordinate 2,307, forward strand.
AATTGTTGCCAAAGAAACGATGGCTGCCTCGTGGCCTGGCTCAATTTCAAGCACCTCGGTCAAACTCTGTTCGTCGCCACGATTCAACAAAGCGCTGATATGTTCTTGTGTCGCTGTTGGAAGCATCTGCTCAACGAATTGACGCACGGTTGCTTCGGCAAGCGGACCTTGAAACTCGCCCATAATTGAGCCGTCGCGAAGCGCGAACATTGCCGGAACCGCTTGCACGCGAAAGGCCTGCACAATTCCGGGATTATCGTCAACATTGATTTTGGCGAGCAGAACTTTTCCCTGAGTATCCGCGATAATCGCGTCAAGAACCTGGGCAAATGCCACACAAGCCTCACTTCGAGGAGTCCACAAATACGCCAGTACCGGACCCGCAGCCGATCTGGCCAAGACCTCAGTCTCAAATGTCTCTTCGGTGACGTCAATAGCCATACCTTGACGATACCTGAGACCGACTTTGACCGTTCTATGGACACACAAGATCGTTGGTTCGTAGATACCGTACGGGGGCGTGAGTAGTGAATCGCCCAGCAACCCCGGTCTCGATATCGGCAAAGTCACCGCCTGGCTCGAATCCAACGTTGCTGGCGCCGTGGGTCCATTCACATTTGATGTGATCGCTGGCGGCCACTCCAATCTCACCTTCAAGGTCACAGGAAGCAACGGACAGCAATTCGTCTTGCGTCGTCCACCACTTGGCCATGTACTTGCCAGTGCTCATGACATGGGTCGCGAACATCGAATCATTGCCGCCCTCAACGGCACTGCAGTTCCTGTTGCCCCCACCGTTGGCTATTGCGACAATCTCGATGTCAATGGTGCTCCGTTCTATGTCATGACGTTCGTTGATGGACTCGTCATCCGCGAACGCGAAGCAGCCGAACGACTTCTCAGCGTTGATGCTCGTCGCCATGCAAGCGAATCCATCGTTGACACCATGGCTGCAATTCATGCGGTCAGTCCCGAAGCAGTTGGTCTCGGCGATCTAGGTCGTCACGAGGGTTACATTGCTCGCCAACTCAAGCGTTGGTACGGACAATGGAATCAACAAAAGACGCGCGATTTACCAAGCGTCGATCGAGTCCATGATGAACTGATGGCACGCATTCCCGAACAGGGCCCCGCAACTCTCGTCCATGGTGACTATCGCTTAGATAACTGCATGGTTGATGCGAGTGGACAAGTCATCGCAGTACTCGACTGGGAAATTTGCACACTTGGCGACCCAATGGCCGACCTTGGTTTGTTGATGGTCTACTGGACTGGTCCTGGCGATGACGCATCGGCATGGAATGGCTCTGCATGTTCGGCCCCGGGTTTCCTTGATCGAGCCGACCTTGCACAGCGTTATGCCACCGTCAGCGGCCGCGATACTTCGCAACTCGACTTCTACACAACCTTTGCCTACTGGAAACTGGTCTGCATTCTTGAGGGCGTGTACTCGCGTTACCTCGGCGGAGCTTTAGGTCAACGCGATCCAGCAGAACTCGAACCGTTCAATCAGCAAGTCATTGGTGCGGCTGCTAGAGCTGAAGAAATGTTGAGTCGCTTAAAATGACGAGCAACATGAACGGCGAAATTCGTGATGTTGAATTGCACGGAGAACTTCCTTCGCTTCATTCACCCATCTTGATTGTGATGTTGCAAGGTTGGATTGATGCAGCAGGTGCTGCCAACGACGCCATGTCAGCAATTGAAAGCCAAATTGATCCATTGCCAGTGGCAACATTTGATCCCGATGTCTTCATCGACTACCGCGCCCGACGTCCAACGATGGAAATTCGTGAAGGACGCAACAACGGAATCGATTGGCCTTCAATTGGCATGTACGCCGGCAAAGACAACAACGGTCGAGATGTGCTCATTCTTCGTGGCCACGAACCCGATTCTGCCTGGAATCGTTTTTCGGCAGCGGTTCGTGAATTGTGTGTACGCATGAATGTTTCCATGATGGTCGGACTCGGCGCCTACCCCTTCCCCACACCGCATACTCGAGCAAGCAACCTGTCCTGCACCACGCCAACCATTGAATTACTGAACAAGATTGCCTTTTTGCGCAGCACCGTTGATGTCCCTGCTGGAATGACCGCGGTACTTGAACAAGTTCTCCACGACAGTGGCATTCCATCAATCAGTGTGTGGGCCCAAGTGCCGCAATATATTCCGGGCATGACCTACCCTGCGGCCTCACTTGCTATTTTGCGGGGCCTCGTTCCGGTAGCCGATTTACATTTTGACGGAACAGCCCTCGAACAAGAATCGGTGATTCAACGCGAACGCCTCGATCGTATGGTCGCGCGCAATAGCGAACATGCCGAAATGGTCGAAAAACTCGAAGCTGCTTACGACTCCGTGGTACAAAACACCAACAGCGATCCCAAAAAGCCGCTGATGACCGAGCATGATATTCCGTCGCCCGAAGAAATGACCGCCGAACTTGAGGCATTTCTGCGCAACGCCAACCCTGATCTCCCCTAGTTCGGCGGGTACGTCTCCGACTAGTTTGAAGTCAGCCGATTGTGTGAGCGGCTACTGGTTTCGACTCGGAGGAATATCATGAAGGTAGACGGAGGCATCAGCGCCAATTTGCATGACGCAATCAAGACCGCCAAAGAGGCAGAGGCTGCTGGTTATTCCGGCGCATGGACCGCTGAAACCAACCATGATCCGTTCTTGCCGTTGTTACTCGCCGCCGAGCACACCACCACGCTTGAAATTGGTACGTCTATCGCCGTTGCTTTTGCTCGCAGCCCAATGACTCTTGCCAATACTGCATGGGACTTGCAGGCGTATTCGCAAGGTCGTTTCATTCTCGGTTTAGGAAGCCAGATTCAGCCCCACATCACCAAGCGCTTCAGCATGCCCTGGAGCAAGCCCGCGGCGCGCATGCGCGAAATGGTTCTTGCAATTCATGCCATCTGGGATACCTGGCTTACTGGCAACAAACTCGAATTTCGCGGAGAGTTCTACACCCACACCTTGATGACCCCCATGTTCAGTCCTCCAGCGAGCGATATCTCGGCATTTGGAAAGCCCAAAATTTTCTTAGCAGGTGTTGGCGAATTAATGACCGAAGTTGCGGGCGAAGTGTGTGACGGATTCATTTGTCACGGATTCACTACCGAGAAGTATCTCCGCGAAGTCACCATTCCTGCTTTAGAGCGCGGTCGCGCCAAGGCCGGCAAGACCATGGAAGGTTTTGAAATCGTCGGCCCAAGTTTTGTTGTGACCGGCAATAACGAGGCCGAACTTGATCGAGCCGCCATCGGAACACGCAAACAGATCGCTTTTTATGGCTCAACACCCGCATACCGCCCAGTACTTGAAATGCACGGCTGGGGCGAGATTCAAGATCAACTGAATGCACTGTCGAAACAGGGCGAATGGGACAAGATGGGCACGCTCATCACCGACGAGATCCTCAACACCTTTGCCGTTGTCGGACTCCCCGAACAGATTGCACCCGAACTCAACCATCGTTATGGCGATGTCATCCAGCGAATCTCGTTCTACGCCCCCTACAGCAGTGACCCCGAGCGCTGGAGCAAGGTCATGTCGGCCTTGCAATCGGCGTAATCGCGCACTTGCCGACTCAAGCGGCGACTGTCTAGAAAGCGTCAAGAAAGCCGATTGTCCCAAACTTGAGGCATCAGTTCAGAGTGTGATCTGCATGCGAATTTCTCAATTCAGGGTCAACAGTTTGATTGCCCTCATTGCCGCCTCGGTGACGATGTTTTCTTATTGCTTCACTTCACAAGCACTTGAGTCTCGCCCTGCAGATGTGAGTTGCATCAACACGCTTGACCTCTCTGCAGTCAGCAAGTCAACGTCACCCCCACAAAACACCACCCGTTTCGTTGCGCTCACTTGTGGGCAAGAACCTGTCTCGCCACAAGTTTTTACAACTGCTGTGGCATTACGCAGCCTAAATCCCTAAACCTCAATACTTAAACGACTAATTCAAGTTCGTCAGCCAAGTACAACTCACGACACTTGGCTCGTTGCAGTTTGCCACTGCTTGTTTTCGGTAATGTTCCGGGTTTGACCAACATGATGTCGCGCGGTGGCAATCCCGAAACTTCGAGTGCCGAATGGTGAATCAAATCTCGAACAGAATCAAGGTTGTCGGCTTTTACTTCAGCAACAACAATGACCGTTTCTTTACCCTTGTATCCATCAACGCCGAAGGCAATCACATTGCCCGCGCGTACGCCTTCAATTTCACCAACAGCTCGCTCAATATCTTCGGGGAAGACATTTCGACCACCGACAATAATCACATCTTTAATTCGTCCACAAATAACCAATTCTCCATCAAGCAAGTACGCCAAGTCGCCGGTGCACAGCCAGCCCTCATAAAACATGTCGCGCGTTGCCTCGGGTCGTTTGTAATAACCAGGAGTCACGCTCGTGCCACGCAACAACAACTCACCGACGTGTCGCTCGGGTAGAACTTCACGAGTCGTCGGATCAACGACTTTCATTTCGAGACCAGGCACCGCTTTCCCAAGTAACGGAAGGCGTCGTACGGTGACTTCATCGTCTTGCGTTGCGCTGACGGGGCGCGCAATTCGGTCACGCTCCATCACGATGCGATCGACCGTGTCGCACTTCAAACCGCGATAGCGCGGTGGGAAAGCGCCGCCAATTGCGACTTCGGCCATTCCGAATGCCGGGAAAATACTTCCAGCCGACAAGCCGAACGGTTCAGCAGCCTTCACAAAAGCATCAACTGCTTGTGGATCAACTGGTTCGGCACCAGACAAAGCCAAAGTCAACGACGATAAGTCAAGATCGGTTGCTCTCTTTAATGCTCGTGTCGCGAGCACCCACGAAAAGTTCGGGCCAGCGGTCGCAGTCCCCTTCCAATCGCTAATCCATTGCATCCAATGACCAGGATGCGCCATGAAATCTTGTGGTGCTGCTTGAACTAACTGCACACCGTTCAACATCGGAATTGACAAGAAGCCAACGAGGCCCATGTCGTGATAGAGCGGAAGCCACGACACCATGACTTCATTGGTGTCAAGTTCGGCCGCAGCACAACTGGCGTCAACATTTGCTGTCAACACTCGATCAGGAATCATCACACCTTTGGGTTCTGATGTTGAACCACTCGTATATTGCAAAATCACCAGTCGCTCTGGATCATTTGGTGGTAACTCCAAACGCTCACCAGAAGGCTTGCCAGGGCCAGGCATCACCGATGCCATCGGCAGGGTCGGTGGATCGCCAGGAATCGTTTGATAAAAAGCCGCGAGTTGATCATCGATCAAAACAAGCTTTGCCTCGCCATGGCGAATACGTGACCGTGTGCTTTCAACAAAGGCATCAAGAGAGGCCATGCGCATTGGCAGCGGCAACACCATGCTCGCGACTCCAGCGAGCCAGCAACCACGAATGATCGTCATCAATTCACGACTCGTCGGACCCAAAATCGCGACATGATCGCCCGGCACAATTCCCATGGCTTGCAAAGCCGCACCAACGGTGCGCGCGTCATCATGAATTTCACGCCACGAGATAAATGCTGGCCCGTCAGCAGGAGCAATACTTTGACCCACAAACCTGACGCCGGTTGGGGCATCAGCAGACTTCTCCAAACGATCGATCACTGAGCCAGTAGGCAACTCACGAGTGACCGCGTCTCGACGAGCCTGGCTGAGAGCGTGCACATCGTCAAAACGTGAACTTGGGTTGAGATGATCAGGCGAGTTATTCATGGCGACGGGGAAAAATTACTCGCCCGAGACCCCTGGCGAGGTGTTCTAGGACATCTCGAAGCCTGCGACCCATCCCAAAAGAGTCCCCAGCAGGGCTAATGCCCATATCCTTGAGGTGTTATGTCTGCGAGCACACCCGACCACACTTCGTCCGATTCGACATCGAGTGGCGTGACTCCCCGCTTGCGTTATAACTCGTCCCTCGCGCAGAACATCGAACAACGCTGGCAAGACCAATGGGAATCTGACGGCACCTACGAAGCCCCGAACCCAGCAGGACCACTAGCCGATCTCGCCAAGGTTGCGGGTCGCCCGAAACTTTTCGTGCTTGACATGTTCCCTTATCCAAGCGGTGCCGGCTTACACGTCGGTCACCCACTCGGTTACATCGCCACCGATGTCTACGCGCGATACAAGCGCATGACTGGTTACAACGTTTTACATGCGTTGGGTTACGACAGTTTCGGATTGCCCGCCGAACAACATGCCATCGCAACTGGCATACACCCACGCGTCAATACCGAAGCAAATGTCGCCAATATGCGTCGTCAATTACGTCGGCTCGGTTTAGGTCACGATGCTCGTCGCAGTGTGAGCACGACTGATGAAAATTTCTACCGTTGGACTCAATGGATTTTCCTGAAGGTGTTCAA
>CAMDCI010000077.1 GCA_945889715.1 Bifidobacterium breve
TCTTGTCGGGTATTGCCATCGTTGCATTATTGATTTGGTTGGGCCTAAGCAATAAGTGGAGCCTGTTGTTGGTCGTCGGTCTTTTGATTTCGGTTTTCCTGCACGAACTCGGCCACTTCGCAACCGCTGGTTGGGCTGGTATGAAGCGCACCCAGTTCTTCATGGGCTTTGGACCCAAACTGTGGAGTACTCATCGCAATGGTGTTGAGTACGGAGTTCGGGCGTTGCCTCTTGGTGCATTTGTGCGCATTGTCGGGATGAACAATCTCGACCCAGTCGAGGCCGGCGATGAAGACGTCGCGTATTCAGCAAAACCATATCGTTGGCGTTTGTTGGTGATCACCGCTGGTTCGATCATGCACATCATCATCGCGGTTCTGATCATGATGTTCGTCTACACAGTCGGTGGTCGTTATCAAGACACTGGAGTTGTCAAGGTGTTCGCGGTGACTGAAGGTTCCCCGGCAGCAGCTGCTGGGATCGGACTTGGCGACAAGATTGTGTCCGTTAACGGAACAATGTTGGCTTCGGCTGATGACTTGAGAACCATGGTTCGCTCATTGCAAGCGGGCGACGAAATTTCGGTTGTCTTTACAGAAAATGGTCCAAGCGATGACGGTTCAGATAGAGCCGTCAATGTCGTGTTGGCACCTCACCCAACCGACACGACTCAAGGTATTGGTTACTTGGGCGTCGGTACCGATAATTTTGGTCGCGACAAATTGGGTCTCATCTCGGCGTCGAGTCATGTGGCGAGCGACTTGTGGAATGGCATGGGTCGCACGATTTCGGGAATCGGAACCGTCATTAACCCAACGAATCAATGGACGCAACTGACCGATAAGGATGCCGACCCCATGAAGCGCCCAACCACTGTGGTGGGTATCACTCAGGTCGCTGGCGATATTGGCGATCGCGACGGACTGTTTGGAGTCCTTGAAGTCTTGGCCTCAATCAATGTTTTTGTCGGTCTCTTCAACTTGTTGCCATTGTTGCCCTTTGACGGCGGACATGCCGCAATCGCCACTTATGAACGAATTCGCAGTCGAAAGAATCGCATGTATCGCGCCGACGTCGAAAAGATGTGGCCAGTCACTGTCGTTGTTTTGACACTTTTGTTGTTTTTAACTTTCACTGGTTTGTATCTCGATATCACGCGACCGTTCTAAACACTGACAGGATGTAATCAATGTCAACCTCCGCTGGTTCGCTCACCAATCGCCGCCCCACCCGTCAAATCATGGTGGGTAAAGTTCCTGTTGGCGGGGGAGCGCCGATCACGGTGCAGTCAATGACAATCACCAAGACGGCCGATGTCGAAGGCACGTTGCAACAGATTTACGCATTGGCGGGTGCTGGTTGCGACATTGTGCGCTGTACTTGTAACGAAATTGAAGCAGCCGAGGGTCTCGCGCAAATCGTGCCCCGCTCGCCGGTGCCAATCATCGCTGACATTCATCACCAGTACAAGATGGCGCTCGCCGCGATGGAGGCCGGAGTGCACGGTCTGCGTTTGAACCCGGGAAACATTCGTCGACCTGAACACATCAAGGCTGTTGCATCAGAAGCCAAAGATCGCGGCATACCGATTCGCATTGGCGTCAACGGTGGTTCTCTTGATCCCGAGTTGTACGACAAGTACGGCGGCAAGGTCACCCCCGAAGCGATGGTCGAATCGGCTTTGCGTGAAATTGCTTACTTTGATGAAGTTGGTTTTGATCAGATCAAAATCAGCGTGAAGGCGTCAAATGTTCCACTCATGGTTGAGGCGTATCGCCAACTGAGCGAAGTCACCGATTATCCGCTTCACCTTGGTGTCACCGAAGCTGGTCCGTTGCCGAACGGTTTATTGAAAGCCACCGCTGGAATTGCTGCTCTCTTGCTTGAAGGTATCGGTGACACGATTCGTTACAGCCTCACGGCTGATCCTGTTGAAGAAGCTCGTGCCGGACGTCAATTACTCGAAGCTCTTGGTCTGCGCGAACGAAAGAACGTCGATCTCATCGCGTGCCCAAGTTGTGGTCGTGCCGAGATTGATGTCATTGATGTCGCGAATCGGGCGATGCAAGCATTTGGTGAGCGCAAAATTCCGTTGCAAGTAGCCGTCATGGGTTGCGTCGTCAACGGACCCGGCGAAGCGCGTGAAGCCGACCTTGGTATTGCTGCCGGCAACAAGCGCGGTCACTTGTTTGTGAAGGGCCGAAATGTGGCCGTCGTACCCGAAAGTGAAATGGTTGAGGCATTAGTTGAATGGGCTGAGTTCATTCACGAGCATGGGGCAGAAGCAGCTATCGCTCGAGTCGACACGAAAATAGCCGAGCGCGAAGCGGCAAAAGATCGCTCAATGTTGCTTGATGCGCAAGGCGATGATGTCAATCATTCGCATGATCGCCTTGTCGAGATCCGCAAAAAGATCTAGTCGTTAAAAGATCTAGTCGTTTTCGGTGACCCTAAACAGGGTCGCCTTGCCACTCAAAGTCAATTCTTCGCCCGGTGCGAGATAACACACTTCGCCACGATGCAATAGATTGGTTGCTCCTACTCCACACAACGTGAGTTCTCGTGTGCGAGCTCGCAAAGTTTCAGTGCCATTGATTTGATGCACCCACAAGGTGAACGGCGCATCTGGAGTCGCGTATTTCCACAACCGACCCGCTTCGGTTTTGGCGACTGGTGTCGCGCGAACTATCGGGTCGGGAAGAGGTTGAGCAACCACGGTTGCGAGAAGTTCATTGACGTCAACGTGTTTATTAGTCAAGCCACAACGTACGACATTGTCGCTTGATCCCATGACTTCAATTCCGGTGCCGCTGAGATATGCGTGCAAATTGCCTGGGTCAAGATAGAGCGCTTCACCGGCTTCCAAAGTGACGTAGTTCAAAAGTAATGATGCAACAACTGCTGGATCATCGGGATATGAAACTGCCAGACGATTGACCCACTGTGCACTCGGTGACTCGTGATTTTGGCAGGCCTCAATGACATCCTTAGTGAGGACTTGTATTTCTTCGCCACCACCGAACAGATAGCGCATGGTGTGATCGAGATCATGGTCGGCCAATAGGCGAGCGATGATTGATGCCCCACCACCTATTGAGTGCAAGAGTTCAACTGTTGCCGCTGGTTCGCGGAATCCGCATAACGCTTCAAATGGTCCGAGGGCACAAATGAGTTCAGGTTTGGCAAATGGATCGCGATAAATGCGTCGCGAGTTTCCGACGGGAATGTTCAGTCGATTTTCGCGGGCGTATCCGGCTTTTGCTTGTTCGGTCGATGGGTGACTCTGTAACGACAATGGTTCAGCGGACGCAAGTACCTTCAACAAGAACGGCAATTCACCAGCAACTGAAAGTAGCGGGATTGATTGTCCACCGGTGTCGTCGGTAGCACTGCGTCGTAAAGCTGCCTCGGTTGCATCATCAACACTCAGTACTTTTGAAGCGCCGCCTAAGTGAGTACCAAACCACAGTTCGGCCCAAGGTCGGCCATCGGGTTCAATATCAAGCAAACGTGGAATCGACGTGGGATGACCCCATGAATAATGTTGTACGACACCTCGCACCAACTTCATGATCAGTTTCCTGACCGCCCACAAATTGTGCGCAAAGTTGCAACTGCTTCACCAATTGCGACATCGCTGCGCTCACCATTGGTGCGATCACGAACTTCGATCACACCGTCGGCGAGACCTTTGCCCACCACAACGATGGTGGGTACTCCGATGAGTTCGGCATCTTTGAACTTGACGCCAGGTGACACTGATGTGCGGTCATCAAGCAAAACTCGGATCCCGGCAGCTTCAAGTTCGGCGGCAAGTCGCTCGGCTTCTTCGGCAATCGCATCGGCACCTTTGCTCGCAACGACAATATGCACGTCGGCTGGGGCAACTTCGCGCGGCCAGCACAGGCCCATGTCGTCAAGGGTTGCCTCAGCAATTGCTGCGACAGCACGTGAAACTCCGATGCCGTAGCTGCCCATGGTGACCACGACTTGTTTGCCGTTTTGATCGAGAACGGTGAGGTTGAGTGCTTCGGCATATTTGCGGCCCAGTTGGAAAATATGACCAATCTCAATGCCGCGAGCCATTTCTAGGACGCCAGGTGCATTTTTGGCAGCACAGGTTGGGCAGGCATCACCAGGTAGTACTTCGGCGGCTTCAATCGTTCCATCTGGTGTGAAGTCGCGGCCACATACCAAACCAACCACATGATTGCCGGCCTTGTTCGCGCCAGTCACCCAACTGGTTCCTGTTGAAACGCGAGGATCAACGAGATAACGAATCTGAGATGCCGATTTTGCTCCGAGCACCTCAGGTCCGATGTAACCCTTCACAAGTGCGGGATAGTTGGCGAAATCTGCTTCGGTAAATGCATCAGGTTCGGCGGGACCAACTTGTGCTTCAACGCGCTTCATATCCACATCGCGATCACCTGGTAGACCAATTGCGAGTGGTTCACGTCGACCATCGGGATGGCGCAGCATGATGATGACGTTCTTGAGGGTATCGCTGGCAACCCACGGTGTTATTTTGCCAATTGCACTGTTGATATCAGCTCGCGCATTTAACAAATCAACAAGTGTGGCAATGGTTGGCGTGTCGGGTGTATCAACAATTTGCGAAGGCGCTGCATTGGAAAAATTAATTGCTCCCGGAGTTGGCACCGTGACAGCTTCGGTATTGGCGGCGTACCCACAAGTTATGCAACGCACGAAGGTGTCTTCGCCAACTTCGAGGGGAGCCAAAAATTCTTCGCTCTTCGATCCACCCATGGCTCCAGACATCGCCGAGACGATGACAAAGGGAAGATGTAGACGTTCAAAGGTTTTGATGTATGCGGCGCGGTGGGCTTCGTAGCTTGCGGCCAAGCCAGCGTCATCAATGTCGAAACTGTATGAGTCCTTCATCACGAACTCACGTCCGCGTAATAGGCCCGCACGGGGGCGAGCCTCATCGCGGAACTTCGTCTGAATTTGGTAGATGCTCAGCGGCAGGTCTTTGTAACTGCTGTACAGATCTTTGACGAGCAGCGTGAACATCTCTTCGTGGGTCGGGCCAAGTAGGTAGTCAACGCCTCGGCGGTCTTGGAGGCGGAACAAGTTGGGACCGTATTCGGTCCAGCGATTGGTGGCCTCGTACGGTTCGCGGGGAAGTAAGGCCGGAAAGTGCACTTCTTGGAAGCCAGCGGCATCCATTTCTTCACGCACGATTCGTTCAACATTGCGATAGACGTTCCAGCCGAGGGGCAGCCAGGTGTAGCCACCGGGGGCTGCTCGACGGATATATCCAGCCCGAACCATCAATTGGTGGCTCGGAACCTCGGCATCGGAGGGGTTTTCGCGCAGAGTGCGGACGAACAGGCTGGATAAACGCAACATTCCGTCAGGCTACTTGTCATGCACGGTCAACTGAGGGAGATCACTCGTGTCGGATAGCGCTCGCATTCTTGTATGATGAAGCGGTCTGAAGAGAATTTCCATTCCGGTGGGTCTGAAAGGCGAGGGCTTCAGCCCTCGTCTTTTTTAGTCACTGGGGTCATATTCGATCCAGATAAGTACAGATTGAGTACAAATCTAGGAAATATTGAGTGCAGAACATAGAAATTTTGACACAAAGTTTGACAATATGGAGGTGAATTAATGTCTGAAAACCAAGTCTCACGACGCATTGAAGCATTGATCACCCCAGTCTTGGCCGACCTCGGTCTTGAAATGTACGACCTTGAGTACAACGGCGGAATCGTCAAGATCACGGTCGATACGCCCCCAGGTTCGCCGGGCGGCATTGATGTCGACCAATTGTCCCAGTGCACACGCCTCATTTCGCGCGAACTCGACCATGACGACCCCGTACCTGGTCATTACACCCTTGAAGTCTCGAGCCCTGGCTTAGAGCGAAATCTCCGTCTTCCTCGGCATTTTCACCGTGAAACTGGTAAAACAGCCGCGGTTCGCCTGCAAAACGTCATCAATGGCGAACGTCGCTTGAGTGGCGTCATCGAATCGGCTGGCCCCGACACCTTCCTCTTGCGTTTGGCCAACGGCGAAGAACGCATCATTCCCTACGACCAAATCGATCGCGCCAAGACGATCTTTGTTTGGGAAGTCCAACCTAAGCCCAGTAACAAAAATGGCAAAGGTGCAAAAGCCGACGGCGCCAGAAATAAGAAATCGGCGTCTACGGGTACATCAAAGTCCAGTGGCACGAGCAGTTCGGCTGCTTCCACGGCAGACTCAGAGCAAGAAATCGATGATTTTCTTGATCGTAACGACGATCTTGAAGACCTTGATACAGAACTAGATCCAGAAACCGACAACTACATCCACAACGACGACGACCAGGAGTCATCCCAGTCATGAGCAATATCGACATGAAAGAAGCCATCAAAATGTTGGCGGCCGAAAAGAACATTTCAGAAGAGACCCTTTTGCAAGTTCTCGTAGAAGCCTTGGCAACCGCATACAAGCGTCGCCCAGGTTCGGCTGAAGAAGTTGAAGTAGGCCTCAACACCGACACTCTTGAAATTACCTTCACCGCATTCGACATCGATGAAGATGGCAACTGGGTCAACCAGCGCGATGACACTCCCGAAAAGAACGAGCTTGGTCGCATTGCGGCACAAACTTTCCGTCAGGTGATGGGTCAGCGCATCCGCGAAGCCGAGCGGGACAAGAAGTTCGAAGAATATGCCAACCGCGAAGGCGACATTGTCACTGGCATTGTTCAGCAAAACGATCACCGCTATGCCTTGCTTGATCTTGGCAAAGTTGAAGCACTCATGCCACAAAGTGAGCAAGTTCCTTTTGAGCGCGCCACACCAGGTACTCGCCTCAAGGCCTACATCGTTGAAGTGCGTCGCAGCGACAAGGGCCCGCAGATTGTTGTGAGCCGTACGCACCCCGGTCTTGTCAAGCGACTCTTCGAACTTGAAGTTCCTGAAATCGCCGATGGCGTTGTCGAAATTAAGGCATGTGCTCGTGAACCAGGTCATCGCACCAAGATCGCCGTGTTCTCGAATGACAGCAATGTCGATCCCGTAGGTGCATGTGTTGGCGCCCGCGGTGGACGTGTGCGCATGGTTGTGAACGAGCTCAATCAAGAGAAGATTGACATCATTCCTTTCAGCGATGATTTGGCTGATTTCATCGCCAAAGCGTTGTCGCCAGCCAAAGTCACCGAAGTTCGCCTGAGCGAAGATCGCAGCCAGGCCGATGTCATCGTTCCCGATTTCCAACTCAGCTTGGCCATTGGTAAAGAAGGCCAGAACGCTCGTCTTGCTGCTCGACTCGCTGGTGTTCGCATTGACATCAAGAGCGAAACCCAGCACAACAACGAGCTCAACGGAATTTTTGAAGATGCTGAATACGCCGATGGCGAATGGATCTTGAACGCCGAAACTGGCGCTCAAGAATTCCACGCCGCTGACGGATCAGTGATGAGTGTTGAAGAGTGGGAAAAGGTCACCGGAATTACTGCTGCGGCAGTTGAGGACGAGGCATAAATCTCACATGACAACGTTGACTCGTCCGGTGCGCACCTGCGTGGGATGCCGTTCTCGCAAAGAACAGCAGCTACTCACTCGCTATGTGCCCAACGAAACGGGTGAGCCTGTCGTGTCTCGGTCAGCAAGCGGACGCGGCGCATGGATGTGCGCCGAGTCAGCAAGTTGTTTCGAGGCTGCAATGAAAATACGTGCATTTGATCGAGCCTGGAAAACTCGTTCGGATGTGAAGAAAATGAATAATGGTCGTCACCTCACCCGAGTCTTACAACCATGACAATCTAAAATGTCGCCGGAAACACCGGCGAAAAAGCATCAAAGGACTGAACGCCGCGTGGCAACAGCAAAAACCAAAGTCAGTGATTTAGCGAAGTCCCTCGGCATGAGCAATGCCGAGATGCTGGAACTTTGTAAGGCCAACAGCGTCCCTGCAAAGACTCCACAGTCAACTTTGGTTGATGCATATGTTCCGATCTTGAAACGTAAGGCCCTTGCTGCTGGCCTTGTTCGTGAGGTCGCTCCGGTTGAAGAAGAAAAGCCCGTCAAGAAGGCAGCCGACAAGAAGGCAGCCGACAAGGGTGAAGATGCACCCGCTCCTGTTGTTGAAGTAGTTGTTGCGCCAGTTGCGCCTGTTGTTGAAGCCCCCGCCGCGCCCGTCGTTCAAGCACCTGCAGCGCCCGTCGTTCAAGCACCTGCAGCGCCAGTTGTTCAGGCACCAGTTGTTCAGGTCGTTCAAGCGCCTGTTGTTGAAGCTCCTGTTGCTCCCGAGATCCCGGCAGCTCCGTCTGGATCGGTTGTCTCGAGTCGAACTGCACCGCGCGATCCAGCGCGTGACGTCACTCGTGAAGCGCCGCGTCCGGCTGCACCGCGTACCGACACCCCGCGTACCGACACCCCGCGCCCGCCCGCTGCTGGAGGCGCACCTGGTCGCCCCGCCGGCCCGCCGCCTGGTCGTCCGATCAGCGCAACTGGTCGCCCTGTTCCGCCGCCGCCTGGTCGCCCAATCAGTGCAACTGGTCGTCCAGTTCCGCCGCCGCCTGGTGGTCCTCGAGCTGCACCAGCCCCTGGAGCGCGTCCGAGTGGCACTGGTTATGGTGGCCCGCGAACCGGAGCACCTCGACCTGGTGGCGCCTTTGGTGG
>CAMDCI010000078.1 GCA_945889715.1 Bifidobacterium breve
TAACGGTTCAACACATGGCGACCATGCAAACGTTCGGGCTTTGGGGCCTTCTCGTCTTTTTGCGGTTTGCCCTTTTTGTTTTCACGACCACCTGAATACTCAAGTGTCAGTTTGTTGCGTCGGCCGACCTGAGCCAGCGTGACAAGAAATCCTCCGAGGTAACCCATCAGAACATCGCTCCTTCACGTTCGCGATTGGTTTTACTAACTTTCACAGCAGTCGACATCAGCGCAACACATCCGAGGATGATCACAGCAGCGACGATGGCAACCAAGGCGCGGTTCCAGTCTTCGTCACGGCTGAGTCGCAAGACGGCCATCAACATGAACCAGCCGAGTGATGTTGGAATCAAAATCTTCCAACCAAGATCCATCAACTGGTCGTAACGGAAGCGAGGCAACGTGGCTCGCATCCAGACGTAGATGTACAAGAACACCAGTACTTTGGCAATGAGCCAAATTGAACCTTCAATGGCTCCCGGAATACCAGGAATGTTGAACAAGCCCTGCGGGCCACCAAAGAACAATGTCACGATGACACCGCTCATAGTGATGGTGTTCATGAATTCAGCCAAGAAGAACAAACCGAATCGAATACTTGAGTATTCGGTGTTGAATCCACCAACAAGTTCTTGCTCGGCTTCAACCAAGTCGAACGGTGGGCGATTCATTTCGGCTGTGGCGGCCAACATAAAGATGATGAATGGAATGACACCAGTTGACACAACGTGCCAATCAGCAAAACTTGACTGGTGGCCAACGATGCCACTTGTTGACAAAGTTCCTGCCAACAGAATCACTGTGGCAAGGCTCAGGCCAAGTGCTGCTTCGTACGAAACCATTTGTGCCGAAGCACGTACTGATCCGAGCAATGGATACTTGGAACCACTTGACCAACCAGCCAACATGATTCCGTACACGGCGATGGATGACAAGGCCAGCAACAACAAAACACCGATCGGAGGATCGGCTAATTGCACACGGGTCGCGTGACCAAACCACGTCACCAAACCATCTTTGCCGTTCGAGAAATCTCCACCTAGTGGAATAACTGCCCACACCAAGAAGGCCGGGACAAAGGCCAAGTACGGCGCCAGTTTGAAAACAAAGCGATCGGCACGATCGGGCAACAGGTCTTCTTTGAAGAACAACTTGATTCCGTCCGCCAAAGTTTGCAGTAATCCCCAGGGGCCAGCTTTGTTTGGTCCGATGCGGTTACCCATGCCAGCGATCGCCTTGCGTTCAAACCACACCATCAACATGGTGGCAACAAGTCCGATCACAAAGACCACAACGACCTTGAGCAAGATGATCACAAGCGGTGCCCACATCAAATCACCAATGGCGATTGGATCTAGACCCAGAATTGAAGTCGTGTTGCTCACAGTGTTTCCACCTTCACATCATTCACCAAACGTGACGAATCAATCAGTTCGCCAATGTTTGAACCGCTTTGTGCCCAAGCCGCCCAGACTGTCCCGCGAGTCACTGATTCATCGGCCACGATCGGCATCACAATTGATGTGCGATCGCTTGAAACCTTGACCTGTGCGCCGACCGATGCTCCGAGTCGATCGAGATCGAGCGGGTGCATGTGCAATGACGAACTTGTTGCCAATGGAGCCAACGACGCCGAATGTGCGACGTTGCTTCCGTTGTCGTACAACTTACGACTCACAACTAAGCGATAACCAAAACCGGGGCGATCGGGTGCGACTGATGAAGACGCTGCTGAAGCATTGCCTGTCGAGCGACGCAACAAAACTCCGTCTGGGTTAAGGGCGAGAGCTGCACGAGTTGCATCAGCGAATGCGGCAACTTTGCTCACCAATTTCTGGTGAACTTCTTGTACCGAACCAACACCCAAGTCGTGACCCAAATAGTCGGCTAGTTCGATAGCGATCATCCAATCGGGGCGAGCGGTGCCGTGAACATTGACCTTGCGATTGAGTTGTGTCACTCGTCCTTCAAGGTTGGTCGTGGTTCCGTCTTTTTCACCAAACGCTGCAGCGGGCAACAATACGTCGGCGCGTTGCGATGAAGTTGAGGCAAAAGTATCAATTGCAATGACATGTTGAACAGCAGCCATGGCCTGACGAACTAGTTCGGTGTCACGAACATCAGAAATTGGGTCGGCACCAAGAAGAATCAAACAGTTGATTTTTCCGGCTGCAGCTGACCGCAAGATTGAAGTCGTCGAACCCGTGACCAAGCCACTTTCGATCGCGCCGCGCACATTGCCACGGCGTACTACTGGCAATACTGCAGCATTAGGAGCAGCGACCATGACTGCATCAAGTGCAGCCATGGTGAACGAATCGTCTTCGGCCAAGTTGGCGCGACCGACGACTACGACAACTGAACCCTTGGCAACTTGAGCTGCGACGGTTGCTTCAGCCAAAGTGCTGGCAACTACGGCAACTTGGTTACCTGGTTCGTATGCCACCGACTTCCATGCATAACGCGTGATGCCAGTTTGCTTCGGAGCGAATTCAATCAGTTTGCTGCGCTTCTTTTCAGAGGCATCACGCAAACGCAAATACAAAATTGGCAATTCTTCTTTGAGATCTGGTGACAACAAAATAACCGTCGTTGCGTTAGCTGCCTGATTGATCGTTGCCTGGTTGTATCCATACACGGATGCCGGCAGACCGTCATCAAGTTGTGCATCAACGTTAGTGACGCCGAGAGCCTGAGCAAACAAAGACCAAGCGTAAGCATCTTCGTTGGTTCCACGAGCACCACCAATAATGGCAACGCTTTGTGCTCCGTTGTCTCTAATAGCTTGCGAAATCAATCCCGCTGCAGTCGACAGTGCCGAACTCCACGATGTCGGAACCAAGGCCCCGTTGTGCTTGACCATCGGCTCGGTCAGACGCTGATCACTCTTCACTGATTCGAAGTTGAAGCGACCCTTGTCGCACAACCAACCGTGGTTCACCGGATCGCTATCGACACCCTGATAGCGCAATAGTTCATCGCGACTCGACTCAAGGGTGATTCGACAACCCACTGAACAAGTCGTGCACGTGCTCTCGGTCTTCTCAAGGTCCCACGGGCGAGCCTTGAATCGGTATGGCTGTGCAGTGAGGGCACCCACTGGGCAAATTTGCACGGTGTTACCCGAGAAGTACGAACTAAATGGTTCGTCGGGGAAAGTTTGAATTTGCGTGTTATTGCCCCGTGACGTGAATTGAATTAACGCATCACCAGCAACTTCATCGGCAAAACGCGTACAACGGTCACACAAGATGCAACGCTCACGGTCGAGCAAAACCAGATCGCTGATCGGAATCGGCTTTTCGTAGTGACGCTTCTCTTCGATGTAACGACTTTCGCCCGGACCATGGCTGAACGCTTGATCTTGTAGCGGGCATTCGCCACCCTTGTCGCATACCGGACAATCGAGCGGGTGATTCGCCAACAACAATTCAACGATGCCTTCTTGGGCGCGCTTCACCTGTTCGGTTTCGGTGCGCACAATTTGACCTTCAGCGACTGGCGTCATACAACTGACCACCATCATTGGTCCACGAGGGCCTTCCACTTCAACCAAACACTGACGACACATGCCGACAGCGCTCATACGTGGGTGGTAACAAAAACGCGGAATGTAATCGCCGCTGCGATCGGCAGCAGCAATGATCAGTTCGCCCTTACGAGCCGCGACGGGCTTACCGTTGATTGACATCGTGATGGCATTTGGGTCGACGGGCAAGTCAACTGGTGCCGCGTTTTCGATGTTGGGTTCAGTCGTGGTCATGACGCAACTCCAACGGCGGTAACAGGGATCGTGTTGCGCTTGACGATCTTGGCTTCAAATTCTTCACGGAACAAAACAAGCGCCGAGTTCACAGGTGCGTATGCCGAAGGTCCGACGAAACAAATGGTGTTCATCTTGTACGGGAACGGCACCGCGCTAATACCCAACTTTGCATTTGACGCGTGCGGGAAATCACCAGGACAAATTGATGTTCCCACTTCAATGAGCTGATCAAGGTCGGCCATCGTGCCCTTACCATCAACGACTCGACTCAAAATTCGCTCAAGCCATGTTCCGCCTTCGCGACACGGTGTGCACTTACCGCATGATTCGTGGGCATAGAAACGAGTCAAGGTGAGAGCAGCGGCAGGAATGTCGGTTGTCTCATCCATCACCATGACCGCACCAGATCCGAGCATCGAACCAGCAGCGCCTGCTTGTGGTCCTTCGAAAGGAATATCGAGTTGATCTTCGGTGAACCAAGGTGCCGAACCGCCACCAGGTACAAACGCCTTCAACTGGTTACCGTTACGAATGCCACCACAGAATTCTTCTTTGTACAACAAGTCACGGAAGGTGGTGATTCCGTTAATGATTTCGTAAACACCGGGGCGATTGACATGACCACTCACTGCGACCATGCGCGTACCTGGAGACGTCTTCGTGCCAATTGCGGTGTAGGCCTCGGCTCCGTTGAGCATCAACCATGGCAAGTTCGCCAAAGTTTCAACGTTGTTGACAATGGTCGGCTGACCATACAAGCCAATAGCAGCCGGGAAGTACGGAGGCTTGAGTCGCGGCATGCCGCGGTTGCCTTCAAGACTTTCAATCAACGCAGTTTCTTCACCAACCACGTACGCACCAGCACCCCAGTGCAACACGATGTCAACAGAAAACTTTGATCCCAATATGTTTTTGCCAACATATCCAGCGGCATAGGCATCGTTCAATGCTGCGGCGACGCGCTCTTGAGCAAGTGCCATTTCGCCACGGATGTACAAGAAGCACTGCGAAAGACCGGCTGCGTAACACGCAATCAAACAACCTTCGATCAATTGGTGCGGGTCGCGCTCCATGAGCAAACGGTCTTTGTATGTGCCGGGCTCACTCTCGTCGCCGTTGACGACCAAGTAACGCGGGTACACACCTTGTGGCGTTAAGCCCCACTTTGTACCAGCGGGGAAACCAGCTCCACCGCGACCAAGAACAGTTGCACTCCTGACTTCGTCGTGCACTTCGTTGGCCGCACGACCAAGCGCGGCGCGCAAACCTTGATAACCGTCAGTGGCAAGGTAGCGCTGCAATGTGTACGAGTCTTCGTATTCAAATCGTGAGGTCACGATCTTTGGACGATCTCCGGCGATGAAGCCTGGAGCGTGGGCGTATGTTCCACTCATAGCGCAGCCTTCCCATCAAGCCAAGCCGGCGCTTCAGTCACTGATTCAGGAGGTACTGCACCAACACCACGATCAGCAGGGATGTGCTGAAGGACTTTGGCCACGGTTCCGTGATCAGGAATTTCGGCGGTCAAACGACCAGCTGACAAATCATCAATCAATGAATCAAAACTTTCTGGCGTCACGCGAAAGCGATAGCGATAGTTCACTTGTAAGCACGGAGCTTCGGTACATGCAGCCTGACATTCGGCATGTTCAAGAGTAAACATTCCGTCGCTGGTTGTTCCTCCGGCTTTCACACCAAGTTTGTGCTCGGCGTGATGCATGAGTTCTTCTGAACCCATCAACGCACACGACATCGTTCCGCAAATGTTGACGAGGTACTTACCAACTGGTTCGAACTTAAACATTTCATAGAACGAGGCAGTTCCGTACACTTCGGCCGACGTTGTGCCAACGAGTTCACCAATGTGAACCATGGCTTCGTTAGTGACATAACCATCTTGTTGTTGTGCAAGATGTAACAACGGAATCATTGCCGAGCGCGGTCGTGGATAACGACCAATAATCTCTTTGGCAAGACGCACGTTGTCTTCTGTTAAGCGGGCCATCAGCGATCGACCTCTCCTAGAACCGGGTCGATAGATGAAATCACAGCAACCGCGTCGGCCACCAAACCACCGCGCATCATATGCGGCAATGCCTGAATGTTCACAAAACTTGGAGCACGCATGTGAATGCGATAGGGCTTCGGGCCGCCATCGCTCACGATGTAACAACCGATCTCGCCACGAGGGCTTTCAATTGCGACGTACACTTCGCCCTCGGGCACTTTGAAGCCTTCAGTGAAAATCTTAAAATGGTGAATCAAAGCTTCCATTGATTCATCAATGCGGGCACGCGGCGGTGGCGTGACCTTCTTGTTCTGGATGCGGTAGTCGCCGAGCGGCATGGCATCAAGAACTTGGTGCACAATGCGAATTGATTCACGAATTTCATTGATACGAATCGCATAACGGTCGAACGCATCACCGTATGAACCGACAATGACGTCAAATTCGACTTCGTCGTAATGCAAGTACGGCTGATCGCGACGTAGGTCCCAGGCAACACCAGTTGAACGCAAAATCGGTCCGCTCGTTCCGAGTGCCAAAGCCTCATCGGCGGTAATGACACCAACACCTTGCAAACGTTCGCGCCAAATGGGCTGATCGGTCATCAAGATGTCGTACTCGGCCAAACGACCAGGCAACATTTCAAGAATTGTCAGAACATCATCGCGCCAACCTGGTGGCAAGTCGGCCGCGACGCCGCCAGGACGAATGAAGTTGTGATTCATACGTAGACCAGTCACTTTTTGGAAGAAGCGCAACACTTCTTCACGTTCGCGCCATCCGTACAACATCATCGAGACTGCACCAAGGTCCATACCATTCGAAGCAAGGAACAACAAGTGACTACTCATGCGATTGAGTTCAGATAGCAACATGCGCATCCAAACCGCGCGCTCAGGAATGTCATTTTCAATTCCGAGCAGTTTTTCAACTGCCATTGAGAAAACCAGTTCGTTATTGAGCGGACTCAAGTAATCCATGCGCGTGACGTTGGTGCCACCTTGCATGTACGTGAGTTCTTCGCCGGTCTTTTCCATACCGGTGTGCAAGTAACCAATGATGGGCTTGCAGCGCAGTACTTTTTCACCTTGAAGTTCGAGCATAAGTCGCAAGACGCCGTGAGTACTGGGGTGTTGCGGTCCCATGTTGATGATCATCGTTTGGTCTTCGTCGGCTTCAGCGGGCATCTGTCCGAGCTTGGCAACTTCGGCTTCGCTCATGCGTAAGACCGAACCCACCTCGCGCAAAATTTCTTTTGCACTGATTTCGCTGCGAGGGCGCATTTCTTGAGCGCCTTCGTTTGTTCTGAAGATATTTTCAACCGATGTCATGAGTTTGATCCCTTGAACTGCACCGGAATACGACCAATTGAATAATCCTTACGAAGAGGATGACCGTCCCAATCTTCGGGCATCAAAATACGCGTGAGATCGGGGTGCCCGTCAAACGAAATACCGAACATGTCAAAGACTTCTCGTTCCATGGCTTCGGTACCGGGCCACAAATCAAACAACGAGGCGATTAACGGGTCGGACTCTGGTACTTGCACTCGAATACGAATACGATCGCGAGTTGCGATGGCGGTGAGATTCACAACAATTTCAAATCGTTCTGCGTCAATACCTTCGGGCAAGGTGCGACCCGAGTGAGTCAAGTAATCGGTGGCAGTGAGATCGCTGCACATGACGTAACCGCCATCGAGCAACTTCTTCATGAGTGCCACATACTGAGCACGAGTTGGGTGCACCACCGTTTGACCGCGTGAATCGCTGAGCGGACAACCATGCAATTGCGGTTGTGCTTCGGGGGTTACTTCAACATCACTCACGACGATGTCCCCAGAGTTGCTGGACGACCAAGTGACACGGACACTGGTGAAGTCTGAGCAGGAATTTCGGTGATGTGAATGTTTGCGCCGGCGCCACTCTTGGCTCGACGACGCATGATTTCACCGTCTTCAATTTGCTGGTGCAAGGTTTCGATGGCGTGAATCAAAGTTTCAGGTGTTGGCGGGCAACCCGGCGCGTACACATCGACGGGCACGATTTGATCGACACCCTGAAGAATTGCGTAGTTATTGAACATTCCGCCGCTCGATGCGCAGACGCCCATCGAGATCACCCACTTGGGCTCCATCATTTGGTCATATACCTGACGCAGTACGGGGGCCATCTTCTGGCTGACACGACCAGCGACAATGATGATGTCTGCTTGGCGCGGCGACGCGCGGAAAACTTCCATACCAAAGCGGGCGATGTCGTAGTGCGGGCCACCGGTACCCATCATTTCAATAGCACAACAGGCCAATCCAAAAGTTGCGCCCCAACTTGAACGACTACGTGACCACTTCACTAGATCTTCAATTCGACCGGTGATGAAGTTATGTTCAAGACCACCAAGTCCATCGTCAAGTACATTGCGAACTACACCCATATCGAATCCCCTACTTCTCAGGCAGCTTGGTTGTTGTCGGATCGGCCTTCAAGACCAACACGACGAATTGTCGATGTTGACGTGCGTGTTGCCGAAACTCCATCGACCAGTTGACGAGCCTTGGCAGCCGGACCCCAATCAAGGGCGCCGCGAGCAACCACATAGACAAAAGCCAAAAAGAACACCACGCTGAAAGCCAGCATTTCCCAAAACGCAAAAGCACCGAGCTCTGCTCGGTTGACTGCGTACGGGTAAATGAAAATGATTTCGATGTCAAACATGATGAACAACATCGCCACGATGTAGAAACTCACCGGGAAACGTTCAGGTGGGTCGCGCGTCGGCACAATTCCGCATTCGTATGGCGCTTCTTTGGCTGACGACGGTCG
>CAMDCI010000079.1 GCA_945889715.1 Bifidobacterium breve
TTTGGCAAAATAGTGGCGAGTTGTTTGACCATGTCGTCGCGAATCACGGTCTGCACGTAAATGTCAGCATTGAGACACAGATCATCAAGACCTGCACACGGAATCGTGTCTCCGGCTAACGCAGCGACTTTGCCGTCGTGTTCAATGCGGAAACCAATGCTCGGGTCAACGGGGCGGTGATCGGTTGCGTGAGTTGACACCGAAACTTCACCGATAGCGAATGTTTCACCACTTCCAACTTCAACGACGTCAACGGTGAGCGGACCATTGGCGCGTAAGTCGTCGTGGTGGGCGTGGCGATAGCCCTGATCGAGGGTGAGCATGGTGAGCATCGCGTCAACCACTTGACGAGTGCCGACTGGCCCAACAACTTTCAATGGAATGTTGACGGGCATCATGACCCAACGCGTCGTGACCAAGTCATTGAGATCGGTGATGTGATCGCTGTGTAGGTGGGTGATCAAAATGGTGCTGACCATTCCCGGTAGAACACCGGCGCCGAGCAAGCGCATGATGGCGGCACGTCCGCAGTCGATCATGATGTGCTGTTGACCCGCTTGCACCAAGGTGCACGGACCTCCACGATTGGGGTCGGGGATAGGACTACCAGTGCCGAGAAGAGTGACTTTCATCAAGCCAGTATGTCACACAAATGACACCCAAGGTGACAAAACTATTGGGCGGCGTTTTCGAGAGCCTGGAGCAACGTGTTCCATGACAAGACTGCGCACTTAATACGCACCGGAAACTTCACGACACCTTGCAATGCTTCAAGATCGCCCAACTTCACTTCAACGGCTGGAGCATCGTCGGCATCTTCTTCAATCGACATCATCACTTTGAAGCGATGCACCAAAGCCTGAATTTCGGCGAGCGACTTGCCCTTCACTGCCTGGCTCATCATCGATGCCGAACTCTGCGAAATGCTGCAACCCTGACCCGAGACTTTGACGTCAACCAAAACGCCGTTTTCAACTTGGGCATAGATCGTGATTTCATCGCCACATAGTGGGTTATGGCCCTCAGCCATGACGGCAGGGGGTGCAAGCTCGCCGCGGTTACGCGGTGTGCGGTAGTGGTCAAGGATGATTTCGCGGTACAGATCTTCTAAGCCGGGCATGGTTTCCTCTCGTGGCTATACACCAAAGATATCGCTTGCACCATCGAGGGCATCAGCCAAAGCGTCAGCATCTGTCTGGTCGTTATATAAATAGAAACTGGCGCGGGCAGTGGCATTGGCCCCGAGCAGCTTCATGAGTGGCTTGGCGCAGTGGTGACCGGCACGGACACAGACGTTCTTTTCGTCGAGAATCTGACTGATGTCGTGCGGGTGAATGTCGCGGAAGGCAAAGCTCAAAACCGCGCCGCGAACCTCAACATTGCGCGGGCCATGAATCACGATCTCATCGCCATACCGAGCGCTCAAAGTGCTCAATGCGTATTCGGTGAGTTGCATTTCGTGTTGGCGAATATTGGCCATGCCGATGTTGCTCAGATAATCAACGGCAGCGCCCAGACCAATCACTTCAACGATCGGAGGAGTGCCAGCTTCAAACTTTGATGGCAGTTCGGCGGTTGTGAAACCATCAAGACGCACATCACCAATCATGTTGCCGCCACCAAGAAACGGTGGCATTGCATCGAGTAATTCTTCGCGGCCCCACAACACGCCAACACCTGAAGGGCCGACCATCTTGTGACCGCTAAACATTGCGAAGTCGGCATCCCATGCTTGGACATCGGTGACGTTATGTGGAACGTATTGACAAGCATCAACAATGGCGATTGCACCAGCAGCATGAGCAGCTGCGCAGAGTTGCTTCACTGGAGTGATTGTTCCGAGAACATTGCTCATTGCAGTGAATGACAAAATTTTCGCACCATCAAGCAGTGATGACAAGTTTGATAAATCGAGCTGACCATCTTCAGTGAGTGGAATCCAACGCAATTCAATGCCACGTTCGGCAACAAGCATGTGCCACGGAACAATATTGGCGTGATGTTCCATGTGGGTCAGTACGACGACATCGCCAGCTTGAAGATTGGCACGGCCCCATGATTGTGCAATGAGGTTGATTGATTCGGTGGCGTTCTTTGTGAAAACAACTTCATTCACACTGCGGGCATTGATGAATCGCTGCATCTTGCTGCGTGCGCCTTCAAACAAATCAGTGGCTTCGCCGGCCATGCGATAGGCACTGCGGTTAATCGGTGCGTAACCATTGCGCATGAAATCGGTCATCGCGTCGATGACTGCATTGGGCTTTTGCGAGGTGTTGGCCGAGTCAAGATAAACGAGACGTTGGCCGTCGATCATGCGTTCAAGAACGGGGAAGTCGGCCTTGACGGCAGCCCAATCAACGCGAGTCGTGTTCATGGACGGAACGACTCGTATCCAGAGACTTCAAGCTTCTCGGCGATTTCCATTCCGCCACTTGCAACAATGCGACCATCAACCATGACGTGTACGTGGTCGGGCGCAAGTTCGTCGAGCAAACGCTGGTAGTGAGTAATCAACACAACACCCATTGTTGGTCGGTCAACGCGCACTTCGCGAATTCCTTTGGCAACAATGCGCAGTGCGTCAATGTCAAGACCCGAATCGGTTTCGTCAAGAACGGCAAGGTCGGGCTCGAGAATTGCCATCTGCATGATTTCGTTGCGCTTCTTTTCGCCGCCCGAGAATCCTTCGTTGAGATAGCGGTCGACGAACGATGAATCCATGCCGAGACGCTTCATCCAATCCATGGTGGCGAGGCGAAGCTCAAGAACTGAAAGATCGATGCCTTTGCGAGCACTGAGTGCTTGGCGCAAGAACTGAATCACCGAGACGCCCGGAATTTCTTGGGGGTATTGGAAGCCAAGAAAGAGACCAGCTTTGGCACGCACGTCGGTGGGCCAATCGGTGATGTCGTCACCGTGCAAGAAAATCTGGCCGCTCGTGACTTCGTATTCAGACGAGTTGAGGAGGCAACTGGCCAGGGTGCTCTTGCCGCAACCGTTGGGTCCCATGATGGCGTGAACTTCGCCGGCGTTGACCGTGATGTTGAGCCCCTTCAAGATGTCGGCGGGGACCACGGTGTCGAGATCATCGGTGGCGGGCCGGGCATGCAGGTCGACAACCTGGAAAAGGGGACTACTCATAGGGCGAGTCTAGAGCCCACCCCCTATTTCTCCTATCTCCGTAGTGCTAATTATCTTGTGATTCTGGTGCAGGATTGTCACGGAATACGCAACAATCCTGCACCAGAAGCACGGGGGGATTCAGGTGTGGAGGGCTGTCCAGAGGGATCGGTAGTTGGGGTGCTCGTATTCGACGCTGACATATGACGAGTCGACCAGCATCTGGTGGTACTTGGGCAGATTGCGAAACGGGACGCCGGCATCAACATGGTGGGCCAAATGGAATCCGATATTGAACGGCACCAAGAAAAACCGAGCGCTCCAATGCTGCTGAACTGAGTGCGTCGCCACTCGACGATCATCTGACGCCTTCAATCCACCGTGTTCGGCAACCGACCTCAAGCGATTGATCACTCGCCACACCGTGAGATACGGCAGCAACCAAAACAATGGATACACCCACCAATATCCAGAAACAATTGCGCCGGCAATGAGAACACCTTGCACGGCCAAAATCTTGAACAACGTATTTCGCACCACAACAACTTTGCTACGGGCGCCGCGCAATTGATCGCGCAACAATCGCACGCCAGTTCGCCCGATGGCATCTCGCACAAGTTTGCGTTGCCAACTGTCACGACTGATGGGGTAGTTGGCGTACAACGCGATGTCTGGTTCGTTCGGTCCAAACTCTTCGCGGTGGTGCGCCATGTGCACGCGTCGATACGCATCGGTATTTGTGAAACCTACGTAGCCGATCAACCAACGACCCACAAAATCATTGAGCGAACGATTACGAAACAACAAACGGTGAGCGGCCTCATGCATGAGCGATGCGAATTGCGCGTGCGCACGACCCATCAACACAAACACCGGCAACCACGCGATGGGACCGAAATGAATCGCGACATAAATCAACAGTGCGGTTTGCACAAAAACAGAAACAACCGAAAAGCCATTACGCACCGAAGGAATTCTGCGCAACAGTTCGCGCGTTGAAGAATTGGGTCGGCCGACTTCATCAACCCATTCGGTCGTCTGGCCTGGCTTCAAGACTTCAGGAGATGGAACCATGCCTCCGAGGCGAGGACTACCAACCACGGTCAATCCATTCCTTCAGATGTGGTCGCTCGGTTCCGACGGTGGTGTCGAGCCCGTGTCCTGGCAACACGATCGTGTCTTCGGGATAGATCAACAACAAGTTGTCAATTGAGTTGATGATGGTCTCAAACGAGCCGCCAGGAAACTTGGTGTTGCCGGGACCGCCAGGAAACAATGTGTCGCCGGTAAATAGCAGTGGAGTATCAAGCACGCGGAATGAAATTGAACCGGGCGTATGGCCGGGGTTGTGGATTGCCTGAATGCGCAACTGTCCGACTTCAATCATCTCGTCGTGCTCAATGAATCCGTCATAGCCCTTCTCGGCCAACATCGGGGCGTCGAGTTCGGTGACTGCAACGTGATAGCCGGCTTCACGCATTGCGGGTATCGCCTGAATGTGGTCAAAGTGGCCGTGCGTTTCAAGAACTCGTGTGACACCAAGTCGTTGGCACATTTCCAGCAAGCGTTCATGTTCGTTGGCCGCGTCTATCAGTAGGGCTTCGCCGGTTTGATGGCAGCGCACCACAAAAACGTTGTTGTCATATTCGCCCACCACAACTTTGTGAACTTCAACTGTCGAATTAGACCAGTGCAACGTGTTTTCTGCAGACGAACCCATGAGACAAGTATCTCACGACACAGTGCGAAGTGCGAAGGTGACATGAACACCTTGTTGATGCGTCGTAAGGTTTCGGCGTGGCTTTACCCCCAGATCGTCCTGATTTCACAGACCTCGCCACGCCGAGTGATCACAAGGCGTTGAAGCGATTGGCAGATATGGACACCTCAACCTCAACTCCAAGTGATGCTGGCTTGCAGAAACGTGGTCCGTCGGGAGCGGTGATTGGAGCACTGGTTGCACCGGGCGCCCCGTCGCTTTTCCGCCGAAAGACTCTTTCGGCCGTTCTACTACTACTCGGTTTTGTCATTCCTATTGCCACAGTTGTGGTTGCTTTGGTGCGTCGCAACGAAATCACGTCGTTAGTACTTAATGAGAATTTCCTCTATGCCTTGCAAACAATTGCGGTGCTTTTTGTGTTGACTCGGATGATTTCAGTCATTGAAGTGATTCGCTCACGCTCTGAGGGTTCACCGCGGGGTTTGGCATCCATGTTGGCAATTGTCGGGGTGATGCTGGTCGCTACGCCTGCTGTGTGGTCGATAGCCCGTGCACAAGATCTATCTGGAGTCATTAATGATGTCTTCGTGTCGTCAGGCACCGATAAGCCGCTAGCGGCAAATGATGACGCGTCTGGCGATGGTTTCAAAACTGTTCTGCTCTTAGGTGGTGATGAGGGACCTGGTCGTTGGGCGCTTCGTACCGACACGATGATTTTGGTAACGATTCATGAAGAATCTGGTCGCATGGCGATGATTTCAATTCCGCGCAACATGTACAAGATGAAGTTTCCGCCTGGTTCGGCCATGGCGAATGAATTCCCTCAGGGTTTTCCCGAATTAGCCAATGCCATTTATCCATACGTATTCACGCATGAAGATATTTCGGCAACATACGTTCGTGGCGATTTACAACCAGAAGCGCTCGCACTGGCATCGGCAATTAGTTATTCAATGAATATCACGATTGACGATTATGTGTTGGTCAATATGCAAGGTTTCCTAGAGATCATCGATGCTCTCGGCGGGGTCACTCTGACGCTGGATAAAGAGTTGCCAATGCCCGGAAACATTCCTGGAGCGAAAACTCAATACCCACCCTTCATCGGGCCAGGTGAAGTCACCATGGATGGAACAACTGCTTTGGGTTTTGCGCGATCACGTTCGGGCGATAGCGACTACGGCCGCATGGGACGTCAGCGCCAGTTGTTGACTGCAATTGCGAGTCAAGTTGAAGGAAGCGACATTTTGTTGCGCTTCCCAAACTTGACGGAAATCATGCGCTGGACAGTTCGTACTTCACTTTCGGCTGGCGAGTTCTCGTCACTCGTTGACCGTTTGCGAAGTGGTGCATCAGTCAAAGAATCAATTGGTCTCGTCCCACCGCTCATCAATCCAAGCAATCCCAATTTCACAGATATCACTAATTTGATTGATGCTTTGCAGGCTTCAATTCGCGACGACGTTGACTTTCCTTACGCCTGATTTACGAACTGATGACGTCGTAACCCATTGATAGCGCAACCGGTATTTGCGCTGGATCAAAGGTGATGAACTGCAATGGTCGTGGCAAACGATCGGCTGCTGCTAAATGAATCGCATCATTGATGTGCACGGGTTGCTCGCGCGCAATCATTGCCGCACGATCAAGACACATTTGATCAACCGGCACAACATGAATGCGGTCCCATAACAAACGAACCGCATCTTCAACATCATCTTGCAAGATCTGTTCATCGGTGAGTCGTGGCACCAATGCCAATGCTTCAGAAAGTGCAAGTGCCGACGCGCACCATTGCGCATCGTTCTCTAATGCATCAATCACCACTTGTCGACCACGACCTTCAATCGCAACACTCAACAACGCGGATGAATCGAGAAACACAGTCATTAAATATCAACAGTCATTAAATATCAACAGTCATCGAATATCACGCAACAATTTGTCAATTCGTCCGCCGCTCCACACACTCACTGCAGGTGTTGGTTGATAAACGCCACCTCGACGCGGTGCAATCACTAAACCGCGTGCCACTAAATCACTGAGACGCGCTTGTCCTTCTGGTGCGCCAAGCGGACCCAACTGTGCGATCGGTCGTCCGCCAATTGAAATCACAATGTGTTCACCCGAAGCAGCTCGGCGAACCGAGGCCGCAGCGTCGGCTCGCAGTTGGCGAATGCCCATTTCACTCATGACCCCACCATAACAACCGAAGAGCCAGATTGTGTACACAGCGGTACACACAACAAGTTGTCATCGGCCCCACCACCGCGACACAATGAAGACATGAACTTTGCATTCTCAGAAGAACAAGAAGAACTCCGTAAAACAGTCCGTGCTTTCCTCGATGCCAAGAGCAGCGAAGCCTCAGTGCGCGAACAGATGGACACCGAGGCTGGTTTCGACCAGGCCGTGTGGTCACAGATGGGCGAGCAGATGGGCCTTCAGGGCTTGCACATTCCCGAGGCGTACGGCGGATCTGGCTACGGCTACGTCGAACTCGGCGTTGTGCTTGAAGAAATGGGCCGTTCGTTGTTGTGCGCCCCGTACTTCGCAACTGTCGTTTTGGCCGCAAACACCTTGATTCACTCAGGTGACGAAGCCGCCAAGAAGAAGTACCTCCCCGGCATCGCCGCTGGCGAGACCATCGCAACCCTCGCCTACACCGAGCCCTCGGGCAAGTGGGATGAGAGCGGCATCACCATGCAGGCTTCGGGAAGCGGATCAGCTTTCACCTTGAGCGGCACCAAGATGTTCGTCCTCGACGGCCACACCGCCAACCTGATCATCGTGGCTGCCAAGACCGGCAAGGGGACCAGCTTGTTCGCCGTTGACGGCAAGGCTGCTGGCCTCACCCGTACCGCACTCAGCACCATGGACCAGACCCGCAAGCAGGCAAAACTCGAATTCAACAACACCCCGGCCGAGCTCATCGGAACCGAAGGTGCTGGCTGGAGCGTCTTGTCAACTGTTCTCGATCTCGCTGCTGTCGGCCTCGCCGCCGAGCAGGTTGGTGGAGCCCAGAAGGTGCTCGACATGGCTGTCGAATACGCCAAGGTCCGCGTGCAGTTCGGTCGCCCGATCGGTTCGTTCCAGGCCATCAAGCACAAGTGTGCAGACATGTTGCTCGAAGTTGAATCAGCCAAGTCGGCTGCGTACTACGGCATGTGGTGCGCCAGCGAAATGAACGACGAACTCGCTTCGGTTGCTTCACTCGCCAAGGCCTACTGCTCAGAGGCGTACTTCCACGCAACCGCTGAGAACATTCAGATCCACGGTGGTATTGGTTTCACCTGGGAACACCCAGCTCACCTCTACTTCAAGCGTGCGAAGTCATCGGAGTTGTTGTTCGGTGACCCGACGTACCACCGCGAGTTGCTCGCACAGCGCATCGGTATCTGAAGTCACTCACATATCTGACCTGACTGGGTCGGTTTCAAGACGTTGATCGTCTTGAAACCGACCCAGTTTTTTTTTTTGTGCCCTGAATTCCTTCAATGTTCAACCCGAAACCATTTTCTAGGTTTTTGGTCTAAAAAACTGTGTTACCTTATGACCGTTGATTCAATTCGAGTCAGCCGTAGCTGAATCGGGCAAAACAACATGTTCATAAAAGTACGTCGTACCCTCATTGCCCTTGCGCTAGTTGCGGCATCATCGCTGGCCGCGAAAGTTGCATATGCAACTGATTCAGGTGGCGGTAACTGCAGCAGTGGCGTCAGCATTTCGCCTTCCTCAATAATGGGTGTT
>CAMDCI010000080.1 GCA_945889715.1 Bifidobacterium breve
GCTCGTACCGAGCGCATTCAAAAAGAACTCGATGCTTCGGCGAGCGACTTGTCAACTGCACAAACCGATGCTGATGGTATTCGCCAAGCACTTGGTGACATCGCCGGCGAACGTGCTCGCTTGTTGGCCGATGCCAATACGCAAGCGGCTGCAGTGCTCACTGATGGTCGTGCTCGCTTGACTGTTGAAATTGCTGAACTCGAAGCTCGTGCAACTGCCGACATCGAAACTGCTGCTGCTCGCGGTAGCGACGAACTGCGCGCCGAAATTGGTCGCGTTGCTTCAATCGCTGTTGACGCAGTGTTGCCATCAGTTCTTGATGGTGCAACTCAGCAATCTCTTGTTGAGAACTTCATCTCGAAAGTAGGTGCTTCACGATGAGTGACAATCGCATCGAAGGTTACGCCCGAGCACTTTTTGAAATTGCTCGTGCTGAAGGAACCATTGACGAGGTCGAAGACGAATTGTTCCGTTTGGCTCGCACGCTCGAGTCAAGCGACGCACTTCGCAACGCTCTCACTGACGAAAAGATTCCCGTGGCTCGCCGCGAAGGAATCGTTGAAAGTTTGTTAGGCGGCAAAGCCACTGGCACCACGGTGCAATTGGTTTCGATGGTTGTTGCAGGTGGACGCGGTCGCGATCTTCCCGCCATCATCGATCGTCTGGTCCAGCGTGCATCAAGCGCCAAGCAACTTGAAGTTGCTGAAGTGCGTAGTGCTGTTGAACTGACTGCCGATCAGCAAACTCGTCTCGCTGCTGCTTTGGCTAACGCCACCGGCAAGCAAGTGAACCTCAAAGTTGTTGTTGATCCCTCGGTGCTCGGCGGCATCGTGGCCACGGTGGGCGACACCGTGATTGACGGCAGCATCCGCACCCGCCTCGACAATGTGAAGGGTCGGCTCTAAGAGCCGCCTGAAAGAAACGGAACGAGAACGTCATGGCAGAACTAACACTGTCCGCAGCCGATATTGCATCGGCTATCAAAAAGAACCTCGAAGGCTTCACGCCATCGCTTGAAGCTCGCACCGTTGGTCGCGTCACTTCAGTTGGTGACGGTATTGCCAACATCTCGGGCTTGCCCGACTGTGCAGTGAACGAACTCCTCGAGTTCGAAGACGGCACCCGTGGTTTGGCTTTGAACCTTGAAGAAGAATCAATTGGTTCAGTAGTACTCGGCGAATCAGATCGCATCGAAGAAGGTCAGACCGTCAAGGCCACCGGCGAAATTTTGTCGGTTCCTGTTGGTGAAGGCGTTCTTGGTCGCGTTGTGAACGCACTTGGTGAGCCCATCGACGGCAAGGGTCCGCTCGTTGGTGTTCAGCAGCGTCGTATGGAAATCCAGGCTCCCGGAATCATGGGCCGTAAGCCCGTGCACGAGCCGATGCAGACTGGCATCAAGTCGATCGACGCGATGACACCGATTGGTCGAGGTCAGCGCGAACTCATCATTGGTGACCGTAAGACCGGCAAGACCACCATCGCCATTGACACCATCCTCAACCAAAAGGGACAAGGTGTGAAGTGCATCTATGTCGCTATTGGTCAGAAGGGTTCAACTGTCGCACAGACTGTTGAAACTCTTCGTCAGGCTGGCGCACTTGAATACACCGTCGTCGTGGTGGCAACTGCTGCCGACTCGGCACCGTTCAAGTACCTCGCACCGTACGCCGGTTGCGCGATGGGTCAGCACTGGATGGAAATTGGTCAGCATGCACTCATCGTGTATGACGACTTGTCGAAGCAGGCCGAGGCTTACCGTCAGATGGCATTGTTGTTGCGTCGCCCACCGGGCCGCGAAGCGTACCCTGGCGACGTTTTCTACTTGCACAGTCGTTTGCTCGAACGTGCTGCGAAGTTGTCCGATGAAAACGGCGCCGGTTCATTGACCGCATTGCCGATCATTGAAACCAAGGCTGGCGACGTGTCGGCATACATTCCGACCAACGTGATTTCAATCACCGACGGTCAGGTGTACTTGCAAGACAACTTGTTCAAGTCGGGTGTGCGTCCCGCAGTTGACGTAGGTATCTCAGTGTCCCGCGTGGGTGGTGCCGCACAGGTTCCTGCCATGAAGGGTGTTGCCGGTACCTTGAAGCTCGACCTCGCACAGTTCCGCGAACTCGAAGCATTCGCAACTTTCGGTTCAGAACTTGACGCCGTGTCGAAGGCACAGCTCGAGCGTGGTTACCGCCTCGTTGAATTGTTGAAGCAGCCGCTCAACAGCCCGATGTCAGTTGAAGAGCAAGTCGTTTCAATCTTCGCCGGCACCAAGGGTTACCTTGACGATGTACCGGTGGCCGATGTGCGTCGCTTCGAACTTGAAATGTTGGCTCACATGCGCAGCCGTCATGGTGCGTTGTTGAACGATCTTCGTACCAAGAAGATCACCGACGATCTCGGTGCCGCAGTGCAGGCATTCAAAGATGGTTTCATGGCATCAGCTGCTGCAGCTCGCAAGGCTGCTGAAGCAGAGTCAGACGCTGAACAAATTGGTGACGCCAAGTCGAACAAAACGTTGGCGACGGAGTAGTCACTCATGGCCGGTGGACAGGAACGAATTCTGCGGGGACGTATCCGCAGTGTGCAAGCGACGAAGAAGATCACGCGCGCCATGGAGCTCATTGCTGCATCGCGCATCGTGAAAGCGCAACAGCGCGTTCTTGCCGCAGTTCCTTACAGCGAACAGATCACCGAAGTTGTGCGTGACTTGGCAGCTGCTGGTGGATCAACCGATAGCCCGTTATTGGGTAATCGCGAATCCATCAAAAAAGTTTGCTACGTCTCGATTACTGCCGACCGAGGTTTGTGCGGCGGTTATAACTCGGGTGTGTTGCGAGCAACTGAAGCCGAAATCAGAGTTGATGTCAAAGAAGGACGCGATTACATCGTGGTTCCGGTTGGTCGTAAGGCCGATGGTTACTTGCGCTTTCGCGACTACAACCTTGGCAGCCCATACAACGGTTTCAGCGATCAGCCTTCATATGCCAACGCCAAAGAAATTGGCGAATACGTTGTTGATCTGTACGCCACTGGCGCAGTCGACAAAGTTGTTTTGGTCTACACACGATTCATTACCTCGGGTTCACAAGAGGTCGTTTTGCGTCCGCTCGTGCCGCTCGAGCGTGAAGTGGTCGAAGGTGGCGACGGCAAGCCTGGCACCGATGGTGCGAGCGCCGATTATGAATACGAACCAGATCCGACTTCAATCTTGGAAACATTGATTCCTCGTTACATCGAAGCTCGTATCTATGCAGCACTTCTGAACGCCGCGGCCAGCGAACACGCTTTCCGTCAGCGCGCAATGAAGAGCGCAACCGATAACGCGGAAGAGCTCATTAAGAACCTTTCACGAATTATGAACCGTGCCCGTCAAGACTCAATCACCACTGAAATTATGGAAATCGTCAGTGGTGCTGAAGCCTTGTCTGGAGATAGTGGCAAGCATGTTCGGCTTGTCGAAATTGGACCTATTGGCAATTCAGAATTTGCAAAGCAGTAAGTACTCCTCGAGTAGCGCAGCATTCTCAAAAGGAAAAACATTATGACAATGACAGAGAATCATCTAAAGGACGGACGGGTCGTCGGTATTGCTGGCCCCGTTATCGACGTCGAGTTCCCGCGGGGTTCGCTCCCCGAGTTGAACACGGCCGTCGAGTTCACCGTGAACATCGGTGGTGAGGACATCAAAGTTCTCGCCGAAGTTGCTCAGCAACTTGGTGACAGTCGCGTGCGCGCCGTTTGCTTGAAGCCAACTGACGGTTTGCGTCGCGGTACTGCCGTGCGTAACACCGGTCGTGGCTTAAGCGTGCCCGTCGGTGACCGCGTGCTTGGTCACGTATGGAACGCATGGGGCGATGTGCTCGATGGCGATCCGGCCGACTTTGCCGACATGGAGCGTTGGGACATTCACCGTCCAGCCCCAGACTTCGCTGCACTCGAACCGCAAAAGCGCATGTTCGTGACTGGCGTAAAAGTTATTGACCTTCTCACGCCGTACTTGGCTGGTGGAAAGATCGGTTTGTTCGGTGGTGCCGGCGTGGGTAAGACCGTGCTTATTACCGAAATGATTAACCGCGTGGCTTCACAGCACGGTGGTGTGTCGGTGTTCGCCGGAGTGGGCGAGCGTACCCGTGAAGGTACCGACCTTCGTATTGAAATGGAAGAGTCGGGCGTGTTCGAAAAAGCCGCCTTGGTCTTTGGCCAGATGGACGAACCACCGGGCGTGCGCTTGCGTGTTGCTTTGTCAGCTCTCACCATGGCTGAGTATTTCCGTGACGTGCAGAACCAGGACGTGTTGTTGTTCGTTGACAACATTTTCCGTTTCGTGCAGGCCGGTTCTGAAGTGTCAACGCTTCTTGGACGTATGCCATCAGCCGTGGGTTACCAGCCCACACTTGCTGACGAAATGGGTCAGTTGCAGGAGCGCATTACTTCGACCAAGGGACGTTCAATTACGTCACTTCAGGCCGTGTACGTGCCCGCCGACGACTACACCGACCCGGCTCCGTTCACCACGTTCACCCACCTCGATGCGACCACCGAATTGTCACGTCAAGTGGCAGCGCTCGGTATCTACCCAGCTGTAGACCCCTTGGCTTCAACGTCGACAATCTTGTCGCCAGAAGTTGTGGGCGAGCGTCACTACAAGGTGGCTCGTGACGTGCAGGAAAACTTGCAGCGTTACAAAGAACTCCAGGACATCATCGCCATTCTTGGTCTTGATGAACTCAGCGAAGAAGACCGCCTCACGGTGTCACGTGCTCGCAAGATTCAGCGTTTCTTGTCGCAGCCGTTCTTCGTTGCCAAGGTGTTCACCGGTATCGAAGGCGAATTTGTGCCGGTTGATGAAACCGTTGCGAGCTTCGAAGCAATTCTCAATGGTGACCTTGACCATTTGCCCGAGCAGGCGTTCTTGAACGTCGGTGGCATTGATCAAGTGCACGCCAAGGCGAAAGCGCTTCAGGAGAGCCTCTGATGGCAGAAGCAAGCACGATGCGTGTTGAAGTGGTCTCGCCAGAACGAGTGTTGTTCTCTGGCGAGGCAACTCAAGTCATCACCCGCACCCTTGGTGGTGGAGAGGTGGCGTTCTTGGCTGGACACGCACCGTTTCTTGCAGCCCTCATTCCGAACCACACCCGCGTGTACTTGGCCGAAGGAACAATTCTTGACGTCGCAGTGCACGGTGGGTTTGTTGAAGTGAGCAATGGCAAGGTTTCGATCTTGACTGACTTCGCTGAACTTGGTTCTGAAATTGATAAGGCCAAAGCGCAAGCCGATATTGAGCGTTTGCAAGAACAGTTGCGTCACGAAAATGACGCGGCTGGTGCTGCCGAGTTGGCACGGGCACACGCTCGTTTGTCAGCGGCCGGTGGCGTCAACGGCACTGCCGCTGTAGCTCACTAATTCTTGATCTCATCCGCTGTTTAGCGGCCGGTGATTTTTGTTGGTGTCAGTCGCAACGTGAATCGTTGTGTGCCTGGAGCATCAAAGGCTGAACCGTCGGTGTAGCCATGCTTTTGCACGATGCGATCGCGCGTGTTTGCCGTTGGATCTTCGGTGACCACGATGGTGCCACGCACTTCGACATAACTCATGTCGTTGGTGGGGTTGTACACCGCAAAGGTTGCACGTGCGTCTCGGGCGATATTACGCAACTTTTGTTTGCCGGCTGTGGTTGAAAACAAAATGTCGTCGCCATCGAGCAAAAACCATAGGGGAGTACTTTGCGGGCTGCCGTCAGCGAACAGTGTGGTGAGAACTCCGGTGTACGGGCCTTGAAGGATGGCAAGGAACTTCTCGTTTGCCGATGACATGACGCTCATACATCAAACCTAATCGGGCGAGGACGTGACCGCATTGTTGCGCGCTGGCGTCTACGGTTAATCCCATGACTAGTTACCCGTTTCGTTCAGCGTTAATTACCGGTGCATCTTCAGGAATTGGCGAGGCCATGGCCGTGCTGCTTGGCCAGTCGGGTGTTGCCTGTGTGTTGGTGGCTCGACGTGGTGATCGTTTGCAAGAGATTGCCGATCGGTATAGCAACTTTGAAGTTCTTGAAGCAGACCTGACGACCGATGCAGGTTGCGCCAAGGTTGTGGCCCGAATTGCCGATGAGCAACGACCGATTGATTTGGTGGTGAATAACGCCGGCTTTGGTTCGTCGGGATGGTTTCATGAAATCGAATCGGCACGACTCGATGATGAGATCGCGTTGAACATTCGTGCATTAACACGAGTGTCGCGAGCGGCCATTGAAGTGATGGTTGGTCGCAAGCGTGGTTGGTTGATGAATGTGTCGAGCGTGGCAAGCTTTCAACCTGCACCCAAGTTGGCGGTGTATGCGGCGACGAAGGCGTATGTCACGAACCTCACGGAATCGTTGCACGAAGAGGTTCGGGGCAAAGGTGTGAAGGTGACGGCGTTGTGTCCGGGACTCACGCGCACCGAGTTTCAGAGTGTGAGCAACACAAGCGATTATCAGACGCAGTTTCCGGAGTTCTTGTGGTGCACCGCTGAAGATGTGGCCCGTGCGGGACTTGCTGATGTGGTGAAGGGCAAAGCGTTGAGCGTGCCCGGTGCTTTGTATAAAGGATTAGTAGGTGCGAGTTCGGTGTTGCCCGGACCAGCAAAACGATTCGCCTCAAGGTTGACTCTCAAGTCGCGCTAATGGGCGCGAAAACACCCAGTATTCGTTGGTTATTTTGCCCAGAAATATCTCGGTAAAACTAATCATTCGAGAAATTACAGCGGTGAACGCACCTTCATTTGCTCAAGAGTTAAATCCATCTTGCTGTAGTTGCAACCAGAACATGACGTCACGAGATTGGCCAGATCTGTCTGCCCGCCGTGGCTGCGAGGGACGACATGGTCAGGCGCAGCCAAACTCCAGAGGAATTTTGCATAGTCAACATTCTTGATGCCGCCACTTTTACCCGAACCATGTAGTGAGCCGTTGATGAGACTAAGACCTGGGGTCAGATCCGAAAATGCTTCAACTAATTTATGGATCGGACTTCCCTTAAAGCGGGTAAACACCGGCATATTGCAATAACGACAGATATATCTGTCACGTTGATAAACCTTTTTAGCAAGAGATTGTGAGGCTGGCTTTGCAATTGGTCCGTCAAGCACGGGCTTCTGGATTTCGTCCCACACTTTTCCCTTGAGCTTAAAATTGGCGATACCAACGTTCCACGCATGGAGGAGTTTGTCGCCGTCAACAGACGCCCATTTTTGTCGGGCAAGGTCTTTATCCCTATTTTCAATCGCGACAATTGCCTCACTTGTGGCTAACGAGGCAGCAAATATAACGTCAATGTCTCCAGGATTTCCATAGTGAGATTGATAAAACTCAATAGGCGATTTGAACATAAAGCCATCCTTTTCAGTGATGGTTTTAACCTAGCGAATACTCACGAGAGAATTACGCGTAGTCGATGCTCGAGATCTGAGCCAACTTGTCCATTTGGTGGCGGGCTTCAATCATGCGCACTGTTCCTGAATGTGAACGCATCACCAAACTCTGGGTAATTGCACCACCAGCATGGAAACGCACGCCCTTCAACAACTCACCATCAGTCACACCAGTTGCCGCAAAGAAACAGTTGTCTCCGCGCACTAAGTCGTCAGTGGTCAACACCTGGTTCAAGTCGTACCCGGCATCAAGAGCAGCCTTGCGCTCTTGATCATTACGCGGCCACAACTTGCCCTGAATTTCTCCGCCCATGCACTTGAGTGCAGCAGCTGAAGTAACACCTTCAGGAGTTCCACCAATACCAAACAACACGTCAACGCCGGCATCGGGCCAGGCAGTTGCGATCGCGCCGAAAATGTCGCCGTCACTAATCAACTTGATACGAGCACCAGTGGCACGCACTTCCTCAATCAAAGCTTTGTGACGATCACGTTCAAGAATCATCACGGTCAAGTCGCGAACATTTTCGCCCTTGGCTTTGGCGATCCACTTCAAGTTGTCGGTGTACGACGCATTGATGTCGATACAACCCTTCACGTCTGGTCCGACTGCGATCTTTTCCATGTACATGCACGGACCCGGATCAAACATCGTTCCCTTTTCAGACACTGCGATGACCGATAGAGCATTTCCTTTGCCCATTGCGGTCAGCGTGGTGCCGTCGATCGGGTCAACCGCAACATCGGTCTCGGGCTTTGAGCCATCGCCAACTGCTTCGCCATTGAACAACATTGGCGCTTCGTCTTTTTCGCCTTCACCAATCACGATGATTCCGCTCATCGGCACAGTGGCCAACACGGTGCGCATGGCGTCAACAGCTGCTTTGTCGACACCGTTCTTGTCTCCACGACCGACCCACCGCGATGCGGCAAGTGCGGCAGATTCGGTGACTCGAACGAGTTCCATGGCTAGGTTTCGTGATGGCTGCTCAGGCATGAAGACAACGGTAGTCGGCGCAGGGGATCAGACCTAACCTGGTGCGCAATTCTGCACCGCAGTCTTGAAAGAATGGCAAGTAATTAGGGTTTGAATTAGTTGCTGGGGGTAATGTGTTCTCTGTTATATCCAAAATTGGTGGGTTCCTTTGGAGGGGGTTTTGTGATGTTTGCT
>CAMDCI010000081.1 GCA_945889715.1 Bifidobacterium breve
AAGTAACGAAATGTCTGATGACATCGTTGTTGGGTCGGTTGAGGTGATATCGATTGACGTCATGCCAATCCCTTTCTCTTAAGACGACGCTTCTTGAGTCGACTGATGTTGTCTGGACCTCGCCCGCCAATTGCACGGGCGATAACGAAGAGAACGAGAACGATTATGACGAGCACTAACGCTCCGGTCCATGCTCGTTGAACTTGTGCTTCTTGGGGGAAGCGGATGAGACGGAAAACAAAATAGGGAAGAGCATCCTGTTTTCCTGACAACGGATTGGCGTTCATGACGAACGCACCACCGACAGTCAAGATGAGCGGAGCAGTTTCGCCAATGACTCGAGCAACACCCAAGATCACTGCGGTAACGAGACCAGATTTTGCTGTGGGAAGAACGACACGCGATGTCGTGCGCCATTCAGTACCACCAAGCGCTAGTGATGCTTCGCGAAGACCACCAGGCACAAGGCGTAAAACCACTTCTGAGGTACGGGTCACGGTTGGTAAAAAGAGCACTGCAAGAGCCAGCGAACCCGCCAAACCAGTTTGCTGATTACCTAGGGCCAAGATCCAAGCGGCGTAGATAAAAAGACCAGCAACAATTGACGGGACCGCACTCATTGCGTCGATGATCATGCGGAGTGGTTTGGTGAGGCGACCCTTGACCTCGTTGAGGTATACAGCCGTGGTGATGCCGAGGGGAACCGAAATCAAACTGGCGATACCAACTTGTTGCAGTGTGCCGACGATGGCATGGGCTCCACCACCTTCGGTTGCATCGCTCAGCGCGCCAACAAACTTTTGATCTTGAGTGAAAAACTGCGGACGCAATGAGTGGTAGCCCTTGCCGATGACATAGGCGAGAACCAAAATTAGGGGAACAACTGCAGCCATTCCGCCGGTCCAGATGAAAACTCGAGCCAGGTGGTCTTTGGCCTTAATTGCTCCTCGTAGCTCCCAGACGGCGGCAGTTGAGATGAAGTTGAAGAAGACATACCAACAGACAAGAAATCCGAGCGCGCCAGAAACTGGAAGCAGGATTTGAAAAAAGAAATAACTCAGCGCGAGTGATGAAAGGGCCGAACCAATCATGACAACGACATCAACCATTTCGATGTCGCGAATCTTGATGCGTTCTTCAGTATCAATCTTGTTTTCATTTATCGTGTTCAGAGTTGTTGTCATGTCAGATCTCCGTCGATGCTCCGGACCGTGATTTGCTGACCACGGTCGAGGCTGCGGCATTGACCAACAGCGTGATGATAAAGAGTGCAAGACCAGCAGCCATCAAAGCACTGATGCCGAACGTGCTTGACTCACTGAACTTCAGAGCAATGAGAGCGGCGATGCTGTTTGAACCCTGATCAAGAATTGACCACTTGGCGGTAAAGGCAGGCGAAATGATAAGTGTGACGGCAATTGTTTCGCCAAGTGCACGACCAAGACCGAGCATTGAGCCACCGATGATTCCGCCGCGTCCGAATGGCAACACCACATCGCGCACAACTCCCCAACGTGTTCCGCCAAGGGCCATTGCTCCTTCGCGTTCACCTGGGGGAGCTTGCGAGAACACTTCACGCATCACAGCCGTACAAATGGGAATCACCATTAACGAAACGATGACACCAGAGACGAAAGTTGATGACGGAAAAATTCCAAGGGATGTTCCGTATTGATCGTCAACATGGAAGAAGGGAACCCAGCCCATGTGATCGGCCATCCACTTTGACAAAGTGATCAAACGCGGCTGCAAGTAGAACAATCCCCACAACCCGTAAATCAAACTGGGTACGGCGGCTAAGAGGTCGATCATCGCGGTGAGAACGCGGCGAATTTTTCGAGGTGCATACTCAGTGATGAACAGGGCGGTACAAAGTGCGACTGGGACTGCAATGAAAAGTGCGACGACTGCAATTTGCACAGTGAACGGAAGGATTGCTGCGATACCGAATTTGCCACCTTGGTCGGGAGCCCATTCTGAATCGGTGAGAAATCCCCAGCCGGCAACTTTGAGAGCGTCGTAACCTTTGATCAACAAGAAGCCACCGATGAGGCCCATCAAAATGAAGGTGACGATTCCCGAACTCGTGGCGATTGCTCGAAAGATTCGGTCAACGCCCGAGCGACGAACGACGGGGTGAACAACCTCGTCGGATCCTGACAGGTCAGCAACATCGGATGGGGCGGATTGACCGAAAACTGACACGGGATAGTTCCTAGGACCTCTATCTGACTTCAAGTTGGCGCAATTATGAACAGAAGGTGAATTCGGAGCCAACGCTCAAGAAGTCCTATAAATGGCGGGCATCGCGCCTCCTATCGTCACCATTTATGAAGGTTTCTTCGTCTTTCGTATCTCGCCACAGACCATTTGCGGTTCGCGAGAAAATGTCGATTCATCAGAGGATTGCCTTGGTTCTTGCCGTGGTCTCGATCTCCATGATTGGAACCGGTCTCGGCACCCATAAGGCCATGGCCGAGCCACCCGTTCGTGCAGATGGTTCGGCGACCGGCACAAATAGCCGTGGTGGGGTAGTGAGCCCGGGAACGTCGCTCACGAATGAAGTTGTGACGGTGTTGTGGAGCGGGTTCACTCCGACGCTTCCAAACGGGCTAAACGGAGTACTGATTGTTCAATGTAAAGGCACTCCTGTAACGATGGCTGACTGCTATTCGGCAGAGCCGTATCCCGATTTGGCCAACGGAACACGCGCCTCATCCACCACAGGATCCGATGGAACAGGTTCGACGCGGATTGAAATTCGGCCTGCAAGCTATTTGCCGCTTCTTGATTGCTCAGCCACAAACCCCTGCTCGGTCATGGTTTACGAGAATGATGGTCAGACGATTCCAGCGGGTGGACTTCCCGCTAATCGTGTCGTTGTGCCCATCACTTTTGCTCCGTCGCAGGCTGACTGCCCTACTATCACCGACTTCGATGTGCGCGGTGATGGTTCGGCAACGTCGGCGGGGTTGTTCTACGACTGGGCTGCAAAATTGTGTACGGGTGACATCGCAGTGGTTGTTGACTACACGGAAAACTCAAGCACGACTGGTCGAGAAAATTTCTTGGGTGGACTTACAGATTTTGGAGTATCGGCACTGCCGGCAACTGCTGAAGAACTAGCAGCACATCCTGACCACCGTGATTTTTCGTATGTGCCGCTAGTTGCTAGTGCAGCGGTAATCGCGTACAACTTCACCGATCCATTTACGGGGCAGCCGTTAGACAATTTGATTTTGTCCCCGCGTTTGGTTGCGCGAGTCATTACCAATACGTCTCTTGAAACCTTCTTTCAAGATCGTGAGTTGCTACGTTTGAATCCTGGAGTTCGTTTCCCAACTTCAGTTTTAGCGCGACCATTGATTCGCGCTGAACGTAACGCTGACACTCGAATCGTGACAAGTTGGTTTTCTTCAAACCCTACGGCGCAAAGTTTTCTTGCTGGGACCGATATCTTTCGAATTCCGGTTAGCCCTGAATACATCGGGTACCCATATCCGCAAGATCTTTTTGAATCAGTTATAGCCGATAGCTCCTACCTACCACGGCAAGGTCAACGAGCTGTTTCGCTGAAACTCTTCTATGGAGTGACACCCACAGGTGCAGTGCGAGAAAATACAACAACAACTGGCTTTATTGGTATTATTGACTTACCAGCGGCAAAGCGATTTGGATTAGGAGTCGCCAAAATTGCCCAGTCTGATGGAACATCGGTTGCGCCGACTGATGCATCAATTCTGGCTGGTATTGCCGACATGGATACAACTGCCGAAGGGTTATTAATTGCCGATACGACTCCAGA
Source organism: Bifidobacterium breve (assembly GCA_945889715.1). Lineage (GTDB taxonomy): Bacteria > Actinomycetota > Acidimicrobiia > Acidimicrobiales > Ilumatobacteraceae > Casp-actino8. The sequence continues at coordinate 3,806 of CAMDCI010000081.1, forward strand.
TGATTTAACCGCGTATCCGCTCGTCAAAATTGATTACGCTCTTGTGCCAAAAACTTTTGCAAGCCAGAAGAAAGTGGACAAGATCAAGCGCTTGTTGCAATATGGGTTGACTGATGGTCAGACAGCATTGCCGGCGGGTTACGTCGCTCTCCCGGAAACCCTCAAATCGGCGGCTCTCGCATCGATTGAAGCGGTCTCAATTCCGACGACAACTACAACTACGCTGACTCCTGCACCGACCACAGTCGCCCCAAAGAAAAAGTACATACCGCCGGCAACAACCATTGCTCCAGAGACAACTACGACGTCGACGACTTCAACAACAACAACAACAACAACGTCTACGACAACACTGGCCCCCATTACGGTCCCTGAAGCATCTGGCGATCTCCCGGGTTCGGGGTCTTCAAAATCGGGAATGTTGTACACCGGATTGATCGGACTCTCTGGAGCAGCGCTAGTTGGCACCATCAAGCCTCGTAAAAAGGTTGCGAAGTCATGAAACTTCTGAATGAAAACACTGATGTCCGCTTGCGTGTGCGATGGGGTGCAGGGATCCTGCTGTTTTTGGTCGTGGGATCGTTCATCTACAGCAAGGTCTTAACCCCCATGTCAGAAGGTCGCGCTCAAACTCTGTTAGAAAAAGACTTTGTCCCGGCTTTGTTAAACGGGATTGCCCCAGTTGGGTATCCGATTGAAAGTGGAACCTCGGTTGCGCTAATTGAAGTAAAAGATATTGATCTTCGCCGCGTCGTCATTGAGGGAACGAAGGCCGAAGAGTTAGCCAAAGGTCCTGGGCACTTAGTCGGTTCGGCGATTCCTGGCCAACCCGGTACATCGGCAATTTTGGGTCGGTCGAGCACCTTTGGTTCGGCCTTTGATCGGATTGACGAATTAAAAAGCGGTCAAGAAATAGTGATCACAACCGCGCAAGGTGAACACACTTACGAAGTTGTTGACTCAACGGTTCGTTCAGCAGATGATTCGGCAGCATTCGTCGGTGAACGAAATATGTTGCTGCTGATCACCGGAGTAGGCGGCTCATCATCTGACAAACGACTCGTCGTCCGCGCATTACTGACGTCACCAGTTTTCCCTGCGGGTGCACCAGCTGTTGATGTGCAAACAACAATCGCTGAATTGGGTCTTGAAGGTTCATCACATTCGCCGATGCAACTGGCGATATGGCTGTTTTTATTGATGTTTTTGCTCACCAGCCTGGCTCCGATTTCGCAACGAATTGGCACTCGAGTTACTTGGCTCTTGGCAGTACCGCTAGTGCTCGTTGTTGCTACTCAGGTCTGGCACAACGCCAGCCTGATGTATCCCGGCATTGGTTGATTAATTTCTGATTCGTTAGTTACTGTTCACTTTGGCGTTACCTAACACTGACTTTACATTCACCTCTCCCTAGCAGTATTTGTTCGTTAACCCGAACTCTCGCATAAGGAGAAAACTGTGAAGAAGTTGTCCAAGGCAGTCTTAGCTGCTGCCACTCTTGCTGGAATGCTCGCCATTCCGAGCCAAGTAAACGCTGGGGCAGATAGCTCGTCCGGCGACATTATCGGTATCGCTGGATCAGACACCACGTACTTCGTGATGAATGCCTTGGCCGATGCTCATAACTTGAGCACTCGTTACAACCCCAATGGTGACAAGGCTGTCAACATTCCGCCGTTGGTGTCAGCGAATACAAGCATTGAAGCTGGCGAATCTTGCTCGGCAACCGCCACGACTTCAACGACCAACTCAAGCTGCGTCTCAACTGCTTGGCTAAAAGCAGCTCGCTTGGCATGGCCCGGTGGATCAGTGTTACCGGCTGACAGTAACTGCACGACTCAGTATGTTTTTGGCGGAATCGGCAGTGAAGACACGAACCTGGATGGAAAGATCGTCGCCGCTGACGATCTCGAGTACACCACTATTCTTCCGGCGTCATTGGGTAGCACCCCTTTTGACATGCGGCTTGGCGTTCAGCCGCCGAACGGCTCGGGCGATGGTCGTAGTGCGATCAGCGGAAGTGCAATTAAGGGTGTTACCTATAACAACGTTGGCAACAATTACTCGTGCCTAGACATCGCTCGTTCGTCGTCGTACGTTTCTTCCACTTCCTTGGCTGACATCGGAACCAAGTTTGAAGCGTGGGCATTCGCGCTTGATGCGATTGGCTGGACATACTTCCGGGAAAATAGTCAACCCGCAGTTTCGAACGGACTGATAAAAACTCAATTCGAAAAGATCTACCAGTGTGCGCCTACTCAAACTCCCACCACAGCTAACAACGCCTCGGGAGCGACGAACTACGACGCAAACAATGACGGCGACTTGTTTGACTACGGCGATTTGAAGGCCGGCTATCCAAAGATTCAATATTGGAGCCAGCTTGACCCTACGAGCGACGTTGACGGAGTTGAACCCGTCAAGATTGCGGCCTATCGCATCCAGGCAGGTTCGGGAACCGGCAAAGATGTCGCATCAATATTCGGACGAACAGATGGAATTGACTCAGTGGTGTTGCAGGACTGCGACGGCTACTCCAACGCGGTTACCAATGATAAAGACGGCAATACCGCAACGAGCTTCACTTTCCCAATCGTTCAAGAACACGACTGCCGCAACGTTGCCACTGCTGATAAGTCACGCGCCATTTGCTGGTATGGCTACAGCCGTTGGGTCTTGCAGGCTCGTTCACTTGAAACTGACAAGCGCAACGGTGCAATATTCGGTAAGTACGGAACTTCAGACATAGACAAGAAGCGTCCGTCTTTTAGCACAATCAATGAAACGGCTACTCGTTTCGCGGGAACTCGGTTGGTCTACAACTTCATTCCTTTAAATTCTGGAGCAGATGTTCCTCGTTCGGCTGATGCTCGTCGTTTCGTCGGTGTGTCAGTTCAGCCTGCAGGTTGTTCTGATGGTATTGAAGATGGAATCGACTGCAACTTCGACGGAGATACTACAGATACTGGCGTTGCCGTAGGTGCTGTACCCGGCTTCATTTGTGGTGATATCTCAGCTCGTCGCATCATTGCTTCGTTCGGTTTCAAGCCGATCTCTTCAGGTGTCACTGATGGCGGCAGTTCTTCATACGGCACCTCAAATTGTCGTCGCAACAAGTCCGGCTTATGAGCCAACTACCAAGTAGAACGAGGACAAACACATGAAAAAACTTTCACTTTGCGCCTTGTCGGCGTTGGTGGGCTCGGGTTTGGTGCTGGGGTTTGTTCCCCAGTTACCAGTCTCGGCCGCCACGCCGGCGAGTGCCACACTCGTCGCTACCGGCACATCTGGTAGCGCAGCAAACTCGGGAGTTGGCGATTCCGGAGGTCAGGCGTGGGGAGTCAATACCACTTTGGTGGGCTCAACGCGCTGGACCGTCTTTGAATCGTCGGCTAGCAACTTAATCACCGGCGACACCAACGGTGCTTCGGACATCTTTGTCACAAACGGTTCGACGATCACGCGTCTATCGGTGAGTGCAACGGGTGTTGAGGGCAGTCTTGGTGCGAACAGTTACGACCCGACGATCTGTGCAAGCGGCCGCAAGGTTGTTTTTACGACGGAAAATGAGTGGGACGCGGACTTCGATGGTAACGGTTATGAAGACGTGTATGTCATTGACCGAGATGCTGATGTCGACGGCATCATGGACGAGTTTTCACAGGTGGTTAACGCTTTAGCAACGCCACCAGTTTTATTGGCGGGCGTAACAATGAAGATTGTTAGCATCTCGTACGATTCAGATTTAGGCGATTATGCCATTTCATTCGAAGGTGCGAACGCTGGTGTAATTAGTGATGACTGCACCAAAGCAGCCTTCATTACAAATGAGGCGTTTGACGTCGAGGACATCAATATCGGTCCCGACGTATATGTCGCCGATTTAGACTTGAGGCAGACACCTTTGACCAGGGCGACAGCATCTGCTAGCAGCGGAGGAGACGGTGGCGGTAACAACCCAGCAATTTCAGGAGATGGAGCCGCGGTAGTCGTCGCTACCGAGGCGAGTGACCTCGTGAGCGATACAGGAGTCGGCGGCTTGGTGTTGCGCGAAGCCGGTGTGGGTACGTACTTGACTCGCACTCCTGCTGGCGTTGCATCAACTGGAACACTTGCCGATAATGAGCGACCAGCGGCGGTTACACCCGACGGTGACTGTGTTGCATTCAAGGCCGATCGTGGCTATGACCTCTTGGCAAATAGTGCTGGCCCAGCCCAGGGAATTTTCTTGTGGGATAACCGCACTGGTACACCAGAAATTACTTTGGTCAGCAAAGATGCGGACGGAATTGCTGCAACGTCTGCCTCGAACCCACGCATCTCTGATGACTGTCGTTTCGTGGCGTACGAATCAGGTGATGAGTTCTTGTCCGTTGACGACAACAACTCAAAGACTGACGTCTTCTTGTACGACACCTTTGAGGACACGACGGACCTCATCTCTACTAACGCCGCTGGCGATAGTTCTGATGGAACTAGCAGTGTTGCTGCCCTCGACTGGGATGAAACCACCGGAGAAGGTGTTGTTTTGATCATGTCAAGTGCATCGAACATTGGTGGCGCAGCCGGCGGCAGTTCGGTCATTGACTTGTTCTCGGTTCCGTTCACAGCAGAGATTTCAACTGCTGGTGG
>CAMDCI010000082.1 GCA_945889715.1 Bifidobacterium breve
ATTTGTCCATGGCAATGGTGACAAACGTTGTTGTACCAGATATTCCATGATCGCCGACACCGTTGAATCATTTGGCGAGGGCCGACGTGTTTCTTCAGATAAGCGCATCCGATCAAGTTTGACTGTCACCCGCTCAACAAAATCTTTTCGCTCTTTGTCCCACAATGTGACGCGTTCCTCAATCACATCGTTCATGAGAACTTCGTTGATTGTCGCCTCATCGACGACGGCGCATAAACGTATGCGGGCATTCTTGCGATCACCATCAAGATCGGCCGCGACGACAAATATTTCATGCGCAAGTTGATCATTGGGTCGAAACCAGGCAGCTGAACCATTACGCATTTGATATTGCCCGGGTTGACGACGCATCGCTAAACGGTCGGGGTAGGCGAGAAGTAGTACTGCGCCGGCATGATCAGAATTCACACTGTCCCAATCGAGGCGACCACCAGTGCGACGAGCCATATCTTCGGCACGCTCACGAACTCGTTCAGTGCCACGACGGTCGGCACGGTCGTCATACATTTCGCGCGTGATGAACTGCACGCGCAATGAAATGTCAACTGGCAAATCATCTGGTCGTCCCCGCATGACATCACGATCATCAAGTAACGCGGCAATAATGCAAGCCAAACCGTGATCGTGCTCGTGTGCTGACGTGACCATATGCGCAAGTCGTGGATGAACAGGTGCAGCCAACATGCGGCGTCCGGTATCGGTCAATTTTTCATCTTGGTCAAGACCGCCGAGCATTTGTAAAAGCTCAATGCCTTGCTTGTACGCCGCTTCGGGCGGGCGATCAGCAAATGAAAGTTCGGCTAACGGCGTTCCCCAAGCAGCTAATTCGAGTGCAAACCCCGACAGGTCGACTTGTGTGATTTCGGGATCAAGATGCGAACGTCGCGTGGTGTGTTCGAGTTTGCTCCACAATCGATAGGCAACACCAGGTCCAAGTCGACCAGCACGACCAGCGCGTTGTTCGGCTGACGCTCGTGATGTCGGAATCGTTGTGAGTCGCGTCATGCTGGTGCGCGGGTCATAACGCGGAACGCGCGCTTGGCCAGCATCAACGACAACACTGACACCGTTGACGGTCAAACTTGTCTCGGCAATGTCGGTGCTTAAGACCACACGACGACGACCGACTGGCGATGGTGCGAGCGCGCGATCTTGGTCGGCGAGCGATAGTGCACCAGCAAGCGGGTACACGTCGGTATCATGCATGACCGACCGTTCAAGTGTTTGTTGTACGCGATTGATTTCACCGATGCCTGGTAGAAAAACCAAAATGTCACCAGCGTTTTCTCGCAACGCACGCAGTGTTACATCAGCCACTGCATCATCGAGCCGTTGTTGTTTGCCGGGCGGTGCCCAAGTGATATCAACAGGATGTTGGCGGCCAACGCTTGAAATGATGGGAGCAGGTTCGCTGTCGCCAAGAAGTTTTGCAAAGCGATCGGCGTCGGCGGTCGCTGACATTGCGAGAACGCGTAAATCAGGCCGTAAGTTTTTGCGCGCATCAAGACATAACGCAAGACCAACATCGGTTGGCAGATTGCGTTCATGTACTTCGTCAAAGATCACGAGACCGATTCCTGGAAGTTCGGGATCGTTTTGTAAACGCCGCGTCAGAATTCCTTCGGTAACGACTTCAATGCGAGTGTTCGGACCAATTCGTCGTTCGTCACGCGTTTGATAGCCAATAAGATCACCTGGTTCTTGTCCAATCAACGAGGCGAGGCGTCGGGCTGCGGCGCGAGCGGCAAGTCGACGTGGCTCGAGCATCACGATGCGTTGACCACGAAGCCAGTCTTCGTTGATAAGGCGAAGTGGAATGAGCGTGGTTTTTCCAGCGCCCGGCGGAGCGACAAGAACCGCAGTGAGTCGAGCAACTAATGCCGATCGAAGTTCGTCAATGACGTCTTCAACAGGGAGGTCAGTCAGAGGTAACAGAATCAGCCAAGTGCGGGAGTGCCGCTAAATGAAACGGGATCTCCGGCTGCCGGAATTGAAGGAGCGGTCCATGCCGTGGTGTCGGCAATGGCCTTGGCAACTTTGCGCCACTCGACGCCGTCCCAACCTTCAGCAACAGCGGGAATGGTGCCATCGGAGCGGACGAAAACAAAGGCGGGCAAGGTGGTGAGTCCGAATGCCTTCACTGCCGCACGATCGGGATCGGTGAAAACCAAGAACTCTTTGGTCAACGGTCCGAGAAATGAGCGAGTCTGATCGGCGTTGGCAGTGACGATCAAACTTGTGCGAGCGGCAGAGTCCCCAAAAGCTCGAAGAATCCGTGCGGCGGCGGGAAGAATCCACGAACTTTCGTTGGTGTAGGGGTCAAGAACGACTGACGCGAGGTGGAAGGTGGTGAGCCATTCGCTGAGTTTGCGGGCTGGAAAGGCGTCGGCTTCGAGCGAAAGGGGCTCAAGGAGGAGATCGGGAGAAGGTGTTGCAACCACGGTCTCAACGGTAGCGCAGACTCGCTGGTCAACCCCCACTACCAACCCCACTCTTGGGGGGTGAATTGCGTCCAAGAGGCGAGGGTTGTGGGATGGGGAACTAGTCTCAAAATCCATATGGCAAATAAGCGCACTTCCATCACGATGACCGAGGCCGAAATTGCGGCCTACCTCAAGACCCAGACCATTCTCAATATCGCGTCCATCGGGCCGACCGGACACCCGCATTTGGTGGCCATGTGGTACGAGGTCATGGACGGCAAAGTGACATTCTGGACTTTCGGCAAGAGCCAAAAGATCGTCAACTTGCGTCGCAATAACAAGATCACCGGTCTGATTGAAAGTGGCGATGCTTACGAAGAACTCAAGGGACTTGAGATCGTCGGAACGGCCACCATCATCGAGGACTACGACAAGATCTTGGCCATTGGTAGAGCAGTCGGACTCAAGTACAACGGTGAAGGCGCAATTAGCGATGCGGCACTTCCGTTCCTTGAAGCGCAAGCAAAGAAGCGTCTCGGAATTCAGATTGAAGTTGAGAACATCGTGTCGTGGGACCACAGCAAGATTGGTGGCGGTTACTAAACCGCGTTACTCAACACGCTGGTCAACGTTGACCGCGTCGGCCGCTTCCAGAAATTTTTGCAGCCGAGGCAATTGCTCGAGCGGTTGCCTCAAGATTGGATGTGGCTCCTAAAAGTCCAACTGTCAGGCGCATTGAATCAGGATATGCGTTGACGAAGAACGGCGTTCCTGGTGCTGCACCAATTCCTTGGGCGGCCAAAGTCATGAGTGCACTTCTTTCGTCGCTCACTCGAACCCACAAATTGATTCCGTCGGTTCCGGTGCTCAAAACGTTGCGATCATTGAGGATTTGCACAACTTCTCGGCGACGTCGTGAGTATTCGTCGCGCGCATGGCTGAGTGCTTCAAGTGTTGTTTCGTCGTCAAGCAATTCAAGTAGCACGGCTTGCAAGATGCGACTACTCCAACCCGGACCAAGCAGCCGACGATTGGCAGCAGCTGAAATAACATCGCCGGCGCCACCAACGGCTGCAAGTCGTAAATCGGGCCCGTGGCTCTTTGAATAACTTCGGATATGAACAGTGCGCGCAGGTAGGTAGTTACCAATGCTGTTGAGTTCACCGACAGCAATATCGCCTGCATGATCGTCTTCAATAATGGTGATTGATTCTGAATGTCCAGATGCGACGATCGCTGCAGCAATTTGTTGAGCGCGTTGCGCAGTCATCGTGACACCAGTTGGGTTTTGCGCGCGTGGTTGCAAAAACAATGCAGTGGGCTTTTGTTCAAGTGCTAAAGCAAGGGCTTCAACATTCATACCCTCGGCGTCTACATCAATGCCAAGGACATCGGCGCCGATTTGTTCGAGCAAGTCGAGCAGCGGAGGGAACGTGGGATGTTCAACGACCACACGGTCGCCGAGACGCACAACAACTTGGGCGATGCGGTCAAGTGCATCCATGGCCCCATCGACGACTGTGAGTTCCTCGGGAACGAATGGCCACCGTTGGCGTAACGCCTCTTCAAGTTGGGGCAACACGGGATGGTCGAGGTAGCTGCTTGTTAAAGCCTGGCTACTCACTCGAGCCAAAGCGGTACTTAAGTCGGGAAGAAGGGTTGAATCGGGTGTGCCGGTCGACAGATCAAGAGCGAAATGGCCGTGATGATCGCTATCGGCGGCTACCTGTCGGTACCGGCGCGGGCCACCAGGACCAGTGGGCTGGCGGACAAATGAACCGTTTCGACCCAGAGTTTCAATGGCTCCGACCTCGGCGAGCGACCGCCAGGCCTCGCCAACGGTGGTGGGAGAAACCCCAAGTTTGCGTGACAGCTGACGAACGGTGGGCAACTGCGCTCCAATGACCAATTCGCCCGACGAGATCATGCGCCCAATTGCTGTGGCGATACCGCGCGCACTGCGGTCGTTGATTCCGTTTGCGATCTCGAGAGTCAAGGTGTCGGTGATCATCAGAAAAGAGTCAATCGTGTTTCATCTGCGAAAAAGCATTGTCCTGTCACAATAATGGCATTGTTCATGTAGTCATGTGTCAATTACCCTAATGAGGAAGCGCTTCAGTCTTGTCACGCATCGGTTAATGATTCGGTCGATGATTCAAATGATGATGAAGCGTGAGCGACAGTAGAAATGGGGAACGTTATGACTGGTTCACAAGACAGCGTGCGCGCTGCAATTTTGCAGACCGACTGGACTGGCGCAAAAGACACGATGATCGACAAGCACGAAGCTGCTTGTCACGACGCTGCTAAGCAAGGAGCGCAAGTCATCTGCTTCCAAGAACTGTTTTACGGTCCATACTTTTGTCAAGTTCAAGACGTCGAGTACTACGGCTACACCGAGTACATCCCCGATGGTCCAACCACGCAGCGTTTCCAAAGCATCGCCAAAGAAACCGGCATGGTCATGGTGTTGCCGATGTACGAAATCACTCAGGCTGGCGTGTACTACAACACTGCCGCAGTAATTGATGCTGATGGTAAGTACCTCGGCAAGTACCGCAAGCAACACATTCCGCAAACCAAGGGTTTCTGGGAGAAGTTCTATTTCAAGCCAGGCAATGGTGGATACCCAGTTTTTGATACTGCAGTCGGCAAAGTTGGCGTGTACATCTGTTACGACCGCCATTTCCCCGAAGGCTGGCGTGCGCTTGGTTTGAACGGCGCACAAATCGTGTTCAACCCTTCAGCAACACATCGCGGACTCAGTGAGTACATCTGGAAAGTTGAGCAACCAGCTGCTGCTGTTGCCAACATCTATTACGTGGGAGCAATTAACCGTGTTGGTATCGAACCTCTCGGCGAAAACGACTTCTATGGTCAGAGTTACTTCGTTGACCCAGAAGGCAAGTTTGTCGGAGCGCAAGGCGACCCATACAAGCCAGAGTTGATCGTTCGCGATCTTGACATGAAGAAGTTGCGTGAAGTTCGAGATCGCTGGGCGTTCTATCGTGACCGCCGTCCCGAGGCATACGGCGACCTCACCGAATTGTGATCGTTAAGTTGTAGTTAGTTCTTTTTCACCAAAAATAAGGGGAGGCATCATGGCCAAGGTATTAATCAAGAACGGATTAGTCATTTCACCAACAGGTGTGATCGCCAATGATGTGTTGATTGATGGCGAAAAAATCGCTGCAGTCGGTGCTCCGGGTTGGTTTGAATCATCCGAGCAAGGTTGTGACACGGTCATTGATGCCAAAGGTAAATATGTCATTCCTGGTGGCGTCGATGTGCACACGCACATGGAACTTCCATTTGGTGGAACATTCGCCTCTGACACTTTCGAAACTGGTTCACGGGCTGCTGCATGGGGCGGTGTCACAACAATCGTTGATATGGCCGTTCAGCGTTACGGTGAAAATGTTTTTGACGGACTTGCCGAGTGGCATCGCAAAGCAACTGGTGAATGCGCAATTGACTACGCCTTCCACCAAATCATCGGTGGCGTTGACGATCAGTCGTTGAAAGACATGAAGTACCTCACCGAGCACGAAGGCATCAGCAGTTTCAAACTGTTCATGGCTTACCCCGGAGTTTTCTACAGCGATGATGGCCAGATTTTGAAGGCCATGCAAACGGCTGCCGAGTGTGGCGCAATGATCATGATGCACGCCGAAAATGGACCAGCTATTGATGTTTTGGTGCAGCAGGCTTTGGCCCGAGGCGAAACTGATCCTCGCTACCACTCATACACACGTCCATCGCCGCTTGAAGCCGAAGCCACACATCGCGCAATTGTGCTGTCTCATGTAGCCGGCAACGTGCCGTTGTACATCGTGCATATGTCCGCAGGCGACGCACTTAATGAAGTTGCAGCAGCTCGTCACCATGGGCGCAACGTATTTGCCGAAACCTGCCCGCAGTACTTGTGGATGACTCTTGAAGAAACTTTGGGTCAACCTGGGTTTGAAGGTTCAAAGTATGTGTGCAGTACTCCAGTACGTTCACGCGATAATGATCCGCACTACATCGGCCAGATGGGACACGGTCACCAAGGTGACTTGTGGAAGGGTCTGCGCATGAACGAACTCGCAGTCGTCAGCACCGATCACTGCCCGTTCTGCTTCAAAGATCAAAAAGAACTCGGTCTTGGTGACTTCTCGAAGATTCCAAACGGAATTGGTGGCGTTGAACACCGCATGGAATTGATTTATCAAGGTGTTGTCGCCGGTGAACTAACGCTTGAGCGTTGGGTTGAAACCTGTTGCACAACTCCGGCTCGCATGTTTGGTATGTACCCACAAAAGGGAATCATCGCTCCGGGCAGCGACGCCGATGTTGTTGTCTGGGATCCGAATACCAAGACCAAGATTGGTATTAACGACAAGCACCACATGAACATGGATCACTCAGCCTGGGAAGGTTGGGTTATTGACGGAAAAGTTGACACGGTGTTCTCGCGTGGATCTGTGCTCATCGATAACGATCAATATGTTGGCCGTAAAGGTCATGGCAAGTACATCAAGCGTGGCTTGTCGCAATATCTCGTCTAAAACCCCCAACAAAACAAACCAAAACAAACAAGGAGTTACCCATGTACCGCATCGATCATTGGATCGACGGACACACCGTCGCTAGTACTTCAGGACGAAATGGAAACATTTTCGATCCAGCAACCGGTCAGGTACAAGGTACTGTTGCTTTTGCTGATGTCTCCGAAGTTGACAAGGCAGTTGCTAATGCCAAAGCGGCTTTGCCGGCATGGCGTGCAACAAACCTTTCGCGTCGCGCCGAGATTATGTTCAACATGCGTGAATTAGTGTCGGCGAATCGTAAAGAAATCGCTGCGTTGCTCACCAAAGAGCACGGCAAAGTAACTGCCGACGCATTGGGTGAACTTGCCCGTGGTCTAGAAAACATCGAGTACGCGTGCGGCATCCCGAACCTTCTGAAGGGCGGTTACTCCGAACAAGCATCTGCTGGTGTTGACGTGTACAACATTCGTCAGCCACTCGGTGTTGTTGCCGGCATCACGCCATTCAACTTCCCAGCGATGGTCCCAATGTGGATGTTTGCCAACGCAGTTGCTTGCGGCAACACTTTCATTTTGAAGCCTTCTGAAAAAGACCCATCAGCAGCGATGTTGATTGCTGAATTGCTCAAGCAGGCCGGACTTCCTGACGGTGTTTTCAATGTTGTGCACGGTGACAAGGTTGCCGTTGATCGTTTGCTCGATCATCCCGATATTGCTGCGATCAGTTTCGTTGGTTCAACGCCCATTGCGCGTTACATCTACGAAACTGGTACAAAGAACGGCAAGCGCGTTCAAGCACTTGGTGGCGCGAAGAATCACATGCTGGTACTCCCAGATGCTGATCTCGATATGGCTGCTGATGCGCTAGTGAGTGCTGCATATGGTTCGGCCGGTGAGCGTTGCATGGCGATTTCGGTCGTCTTGGCCGTTGACACCATCGCCGACGATCTTGTGGGCAAAGTGCAAAGTCGTATTCCAAATATTACCGTTGGTAATGGAAGCGATCCCTCGAGTGAAATGGGTCCATTGATTACTGGCGAACATCGCGACAAGGTTGCAAGTTATGTCGCGGCAGCTGCGGGCGAAGGAGCAAAAGTAGTCGTCGACGGACGCGACGGTGCACCGACTGAAGGCTTCTTTTTGAAGCCAAGCCTGATCGACTATGCCAAGCCCGGCATGAAGTGTTACGACGACGAAATTTTCGGACCAGTTCTTACTGTTGTGCGCGTGAAGTCGTACGAAGAAGGTTTGCAACTGATCAACGACAACCAGTTCGGTAACGGAACGGCCATCTTTACTCGTGATGGTGGCGTTGCTCGTCAGTTCCAGTTTGATGTCAATGTTGGAATGGTCGGAATCAACGTGCCGATTCCGGTTCCGGTTTCGTATTACTCATTTGGTGGTTGGAAGGCCAGTTT
>CAMDCI010000083.1 GCA_945889715.1 Bifidobacterium breve
GATGAAGTTCCAGTTGGCGAAGACCAGCGTCAACACATCGAGATCACGCGCGATATTGCGATGCGTTTCAACGGACGTTTCGGTGACACGTTTGTTGTACCAAAGATTGTCACTCCACGCGCCGGCGCCAAAGTGACCGACTTACAAGAACCCACCGCCAAGATGTCGAAATCATCAAACACCGATGCCGGGATCATCTACTTGCTCGACGAACCAGCAGCAATTCTGAAGAAGTTCAAGCGCGCCGTGACCGACTCTGATGGCGAAGTTCGTTTTGATCGTGCCGAAAAGCCCGGTGTATCAAACCTGATTGAAATCTTGGCTGGGTGCACTGGTCGTACTCCGCAACAAGTTGCTGGCGCATACACGCAGTACGGACCCTTGAAGGCCGATGCTGGAGAAGCCGTTGTTGAAATTCTTGCACCCATTCAGCATCGCTATCACGAACTGATGGGCGACAAATCTGAACTCTCTCGTTTGTTACGCACCGGCGCCGAAAAAGCCCGTGCCGTCGCGTCAGCAACTCTCGAGCGCACCTACAACAACATCGGCCTGCTCCCTCCCGATTGACACAGTCAATAATGAATCAGCAGTGCAACGAAACTATATGCGGTTGATAGAGAGCACCGTTGAAACAAACTTTAGGTCAGGAAAAGACTCCGCGACGAATGTGTTGGCCCCTGACATCCATCCAGAAGACTCCAAACTGTCAGCGAACTTGCCGTACGCCTCTGCCGAATCAAAATCAATGCAATAGTGCAGGCGGTCTGACTGTCCACCAAGCACAGCCTGAAGAATTCGGGGATTCTTTGCCCCAAAACTTTCATGAATCGGCGCCGATGCTTTTGAAGCCTCGATCAACTTAAGTAAAGCTTCGGGAGTTCCCTCCCAAATTGTTGTAGCGGTATAAGTCATGATCTGCTCCTCATTTGAAAGGGTGCATTTGCGCCCATAAGAGTTGATTATTGCATACTTTCAGAGGTCATTTTTCAACTCTGAAACTTCAATCTTGACTTATCAGTACTCGGTGATGTCAATCAATACTGCGTGAGCAACGATGCGATACTTCACACTGCCAGGCGGATGACAGGCAACTAGTGACAACGTCTGATCATTTGACGTCGACGCATACAACAACGGGTCTGTTGGCAATCGAATATCAATATCGGTGACTCGATACGTGTACATCTTTGATCCGATGGAGAGATAGACCAATGAATTTTCACCAAGTTTGTCAAGGTTTTTAAATTCATTACCATAAGAAACTCGGTGTCCAAATATCGCCACGTTGCCTGGCTGATTTGGCGTACGTGATTCAACCAAGTGCGAAGGATCAATGTTGACGAATTCAGTTCCTTCGCGCACCATAGACGTCAATCCAATCTGCGGAATAGAGATATTCCCAGGGAAACCTTCGGCGTCGGGCAATGAATTAATTGGCGCATTTTGAGTTGATACTTGCGGGCTACCGACGAACCAACCAAAAATGTCTACGATTAAGTCAGTGCCGCCGTACGAATAGAATGACACTCCGCGCGAACCAGTCGCTAGTTGTACATGGTTCGGCGCAGTCGTTCCAGCCAAATCTGCATTGAGGTTCGATGAGTCTGGTCGCGAACGGCCTGCTGGATACACCGTGACATATCCTTCGCCGAGCGCACGAGTCATCGTGACATTCAGCGCAACGGCCATTGCACCCGTACTTGGAATTCCGGCCTTGCCCGCAGTTCCAACTTCAACTGTCCAATCATGATGCAGCGCAACATTTTCGCCAAGAGGATTTGGGCTTGAACGCGTATCGAGCAAACGAGTTGGAGAAACAGGCACAAACAGTCCGTCCTCACTCACCGCAGCGCCTGTGCCGGTGTAATAACCCATCAGGTCAACGAGTAAGTCGCCTCCGGCATACGAGTAAAAATCAACACCGGTCGCGCTTGGCTTCACAATCACTTGATTAGCGATCGTTTGACCGGCTGAAGAGATATTTAGGTTCGATGTTGTGCCCTGCCCTTGACCAGCTGGATACGCGGTCCAATACCCAAAGCCATCGGTACGAAGTCGCGAATTCACTGCTGTGACGTTCAAGACAAGACCTTCTGTGTTGGCTGGGACACCAGCAGGCATTGACAAGCGCACTACTCCATCTTCGCCAACCGTTGCACTCCCCCGAGTGTCAAGTAAACGTTGTGGCGTCAACGCAATGAAACGTCCCGACGCAGTCGCAACAGATGGGCTGTAGTACCCGAAAACATCCACCAATAAATTGGCAGAAATTGATGTAAACAAGCCGACCATTCCCCCTGAACCCAAACGAACAGTCACAAGGTTTGGCACCATTTGACCAAAACTCTTGATGTTGACATTCGACGTGTTCGGCAATGACTCGCCCCACGGGAACACCGTCACATACCCTTCGCCAGTCGCGTCAATTGCCGTCACATTCAGAACGACTGCAGTTGCCGAACTTGGGACGCCCGCTAACCCAGCGATGACCACGGGGCTATACGAACCAGCGCCAGGCTTATCTGTCGTGCGGGTATCTAACACTCGAAGCGGAGAGACACCACGAAATGCCGATGCGCCTACGGGGGCAGCCGACACCGAATGTGTTCCCACGGCCGAGGCCACAACGAATGTCGTCATGAGAAGTAATCCAACGACGACTTGCCGGCCCAACAACGCGATCGGGCTCAAGTAACGGCGTCGAGGCGTCTTCATAGAATTTTTAAATTCTAGAACACCAACTACAAAGTCAGCTATTTTTGGGCTAGATCTGATCCGATTGACACAATAACTTGACGATTGGATCATTTCTTGATTCCGTGGTCGACCAATCCAAAAGTCGCAGGGTCTCAACACTCGAACCAGCGTCGCGACACAGTCGCAACCCAATGACTTCGTGCTCGTCATACAAACGAAATTTCTTACCGCATGGCCCTACGACCGTTGCCAACACTCGCGCGAATACCCCTAAATCGGCATCAATCTTGCCGATGTCGTGCAGAAGGGCAGCGGCAACTTGTTCACGAGTATAAGCGGGACACAAATCTGCAAATCGTCGGGCCACCTCAATGGAATGCCGTTGGTCATACGATTTCATGCGCAACCACAATGTGAATTCACCAGCCAGCAAGTTCACGTTCACCCAAGCGATATCACTCTCAGAAGGCGGTCGTTTGGAGAGCGATGTAAAAAAGCGACGCACAAGATGGCGCAAATTCACGAAAACGCCAGTCATCAAGATCCTCGAGAGACGCTGGCGCGTGGATGGGCCGTGCGATATTGATCAATCAAACGTTCTTGTGACACGCGTGTGTATACCTGCGTTGTCGAGATTGAGACGTGGCCCAACATTTCTTGCACAATGCGCAAATCGGCGCCATGGTCAAGCATGTGTGTCGCACACGAGTGGCGCAATACGTGAGGAGACAACTGTGCAGTGAGACCTGCTCGTGTTCCAGTTCGCGACACAACCGCAAAAGCCGCCTGACGACCCAGTCGCCCACCACGATTATTCAAAAAAATTGCCTCAGCGTCGCCGCGCTTCAACCAACGAACAGGTTCGAGTTTTTCGCGCCCTTCGATGAGCCAACGATCAACTGCTTCGCGAGCACATTTACCGACTGGCACTAGACGTTCTTTCGAACCTTTTCCATAGAGGCGAACAAAACCTGCATCAAGATCAAGATCACCCATCGACAGTCCGCAAACTTCAGAAATACGCGCTCCCGTGGCGTACAGCAATTCAAGTAGGGCTCGGTCACGCAGCGCAACAGGTTCATCACCAGTCACGGCAGCCAGCAAACTTTCAACTTCAGCTTCTGACAAAGGTTTGGGAATACCAGCCGGAACCTTGATGCCATCAAAATCGGCCGTTGGGTCGTCGTTGCGCATCCCTTCAGCCGACATGAAGCGATGCAGCATGCGCACCGCAGCCATATGACGAGCAACGCTTGACGCTGCTGTGCCCGACGATCGTTGGGTTGACACAAAACGATTGATATCGACGAGCTGCACTCGATGGAGATCGGTTTTTTGTTCGTTCAACCACTCGCAATATTTCGTTAAATCACGACGGTACGCCTGCAAAGTGTTTTGCGAACGACCCCGCTCGGCGAGTAGCCACGACAGAAACTCTTCAACTTCAAGTGGGACCGATTCGGTGATGTCCACGAGTAGTTACTTTACGACAGAATCAAGACCACGAAGTCGGCGATCAGTGAGTAATAAACCAATTGTTGATTTTGCATCAGCAATTTCTCCGCTCACCACCATGGCAACCGCTTCGGCAAAAGGCATTTCAAACACTTCCATGTGGTCTTCTTCGGGCCCGTGCGTTTCTTGCCCCACCTGCGTGAGTCCAGTGGCAAGGTAGACATGCAATACCGAGTCGGTCATTCCAGTCGATGGATAAAACTGGTGTAGCAATTCAAGATTGGTAGCGGTGTATCCGGTCTCCTCGCCGAGTTCCCGAATAGCCGTCACTTCGGGAGCCTCTCCTGGAATATCGCGCATTCCGGCTGGCACTTCAATAATCACGCGGTCAAAGGCCGCTCGATACTGCTTAATTAAGACCACAAATGGTTCGCCGGCGTCGTTATAGCGAATCGGCACCACGGCGACGGCTCCAGGCGAACGTACGATGTCACGGGTAAACGCTTCACCATTTGGCGCAACAAATTCTCCGACGACGACTTTCCAGATATATCCGTCGTACATCTTGCGATCCCCGAGATGACGAAACGTACCCATGAGTTCACCCAGTACTGACTCAGACATTGACTCAGATGGTGAATCAGACAGAACGAACCTCGTCGCGATCCGCCACCGCGTCAGCCGGTCGACCAACGCTGGCCCGATATTCGAGCGAGGCCCCAATCATCTCGCGGAACAATGGGTGCGGACGGTCAGGACGGCTCTTGAACTCGGGGTGAGCCTGAGTACCAACCCAGAACGGGTGATCTTTCAACTCAACGAATTCAACGAGGCGACGGTCGGGTGACGTTCCACTGCACACAAAGCCAGATGCCTCAAAGCGAGTTCGGTATTGGCTGTTGAACTCATAGCGGTGACGGTGACGCTCGCTCACCACGCTTTCGCCATAGGCATTGGCGACTTTGCTGCCTGGCTCTAGCACGGCGTAATAAGCCCCAAGGCGCATCGTGCCACCCTTGTCGGTCACATCGCGCTGATCGCTCATGATGTCAATCACCGGATGCTGCGTTGACGGATCAAATTCAGTCGAATGCGCATCAGCCATACCCAAGACATGACGTGCGTACTCAATTGTCATGACCTGCATTCCTAAACACAAACCAAGACACGGAAGATTGTTTTCGCGAGCAAACTCAGCTGCTGCAATTTTTCCTTCAACACCGCGAATGCCGAAGCCACCAGGGATCACCATTCCGTCAAGTTCACTCAAGCGACCAGCGGCCAAAAGTCCTTCAACTTCTTCTGCTTGAATCCAGTCAATCTCGACACTGGCTCCATGGTGGAAGCCGGCGTGCTTAATACTCTCGACAACCGACAAGTATGCGTCGTGAAGTTCGATGTACTTACCGATCAAGCCAATGCGCACTGGCTTGGTGGCATTTTCAACCATCGCCACCACGCTTTGCCATGACGAAAGATCTGGCTGTGCGTCAATCTGCAGCACGTCGCACACCACAGTGTCGAGGCCTTCATCATGCAACACCAATGGCAATTCGTAAATGTTGCGCACGTCAGCAGCGTTGACAACAGCGCGCTCATCAACATCACACAAGTTTGATATCTTGCGCTTCAAACTGGGGCTCAACGACTCTTCGCTGCGGCAGACAATGACATCTGGCTGGATTCCGCGGCTACGCAATTCAGTCACAGAGTGCTGTGTGGGCTTAGTTTTCTGTTCGCCCGAAGGACCAATAAAAGGCACCAAAGTGACGTGGATATAGCACACGTTTCCACGGCCGGCTTCTTTGCGATATTGACGAATCGCCTCTAAAAACGGAAGGATTTCGATGTCACCTACGGTGCCACCGACTTCGGTAATCACCACGTCCACATCGTCAGAGGCCATGCGGCGAATTCGACGTTTGATTTCATCAGTGATGTGTGGAATCACTTGCACGGTCTTACCGAGATAATCGCCACGACGTTCTGCAGCAAGCACGGCTTGATATATAGAACCTGTTGTTGCGTTTGAATTACGCGAAAGACTTTCGTCAATGAATCGCTCGTAGTGGCCAAGGTCGAGGTCGGTTTCTCCGCCATCATCGGTCACAAAAACTTCACCATGCTCAAACGGGTTCATCGTGCCCGGATCGATGTTGATGTATGGATCAAGTTTCTGCATAGTGACACGCAGACCACGCAGTTTCAGAAGACGACCGAGCGAGGAGGCAGTCAAACCTTTACCCAAAGAACTTGCAACTCCACCAGTCACAAAGATATGTTTCGGCATTTTGACCTCCGTTTGGTTAAACCAATTACGGGAGATCACCCTACAACTATTCCCGACTCCTCAGTGTCTTACTACGAGCCCCAAGCAGGAAATTCGGAATTCTTTTTCGCTAGTCGGTCGAACTTCTTGATGTGAGTAGCTCTTTGGCATGTCGGCGAGCCGCCGTACTGTCTGGTCGACCCGACAACATGCGGGCAATCTCGTCCACCCGACGCGACCCAGAGACCTCAGCCGCACTCGCCAACGTCACTTCAGCGCCCTTGCGATCGACGATGCTTTTCTCCACAACGACATGGTGGTCGGCAACGGCCGCCACCTGAGCCAAGTGGGTCACGACAAAAATTTGATGGGCCTGGGCGAGGCGCGACAGGCACTCAGCCATGGCGTTGGCTGCCGATCCACCAATCCCGGCATCGACCTCGTCAAACACCAAGATCGGTGGACCTTGGGTGAGCACCATACGAATCGCCAGCATGGTGCGAGCGAGTTCGCCACCAGAAGCCACCTTGCTCAGCGGAGCCGCTGGGGTGCCTGGGTTGGCGGCCAACATCATGGTCACCTCATCGGCTGGATCGTCTCCCCCAACCTCAACATCAACAACCGCTCGCTCCATTGCCAACTGGGTGAGGTGACCTGTAATAGCCGAGCCGAGTGATTTGGCGGCCCCTTTGCGGACCTTGGCAACCTTGGCGGCAGCTTGACGCTCACCGCGCTCAACATCAACTCGTTGCTTTTCGAGGGCCTCGACCCGAACCTCAAATGACTGCAGTTCATCAAGTCGCTGTGACGACTCGTCAAGGTAAGCAATGACCTCGGCAAGAGACTCGCCGTATTTTCGGCGTAGTTCACGCAGACTCTGGCGGCGTTGTCGCACTTCAGACAGTCGCTCAGGGTTGTCTTCACAATTTTCGCCGATGTTGCGAATATTTGAGGCAGTGTCGGCGAGGTCGGCGACGAGGTCCCGTAAACGATTGGCCTCAGCTTCAAACGGTGCCCGATTTTGCAGCGCGGCGATGACCGAGCCCAAAACATCGAGAACTCCGTCGTCATCGTTGATTCCGGCCAGCGCCAACTGTGCGGCCTCGCGATGTGCGGTGGAATCAGCCAAAACATCTTCTTCAACTTCAAGCACCTGCTCTTCGTTGGGGTCATCAAGCGAAGCCGCCAGAATTTCTTCGACCTGAAACTTCAACAAATCAATTTCCCGTGCTCTCGCCCTGGTGTCGCCACCAAGTGCCGCCAATGAAGCATCGATTTCGGTGAGTTGTGCTCGAGCCTCGCGCAGCGCTGTCAAATCGGTTTTTGCAAATTCGTCTAACGCGGCGCGCTGAACCGAAGCCGATAACAAACTTTGATGGGTGTGTTGGCCATGCAAATCAACCAATTTCGAACCGATGTCAGCCAACTGGCCAACTGTCGCCAAACGACCGTTTACATAGGCTCGCGAGCGACCATCAAGGGGTATGACTCGACATAAAACGATTTCTTCATCGTCGGTAACAAAACGACCTTCAACTCGTGCCTCAGTCGCCCCGGCCCGAACACGACCAGCGTCAGCTCGACCGCCTACCAAAAGACTGATGGCTTCAACCAACATGGTTTTTCCAGCGCCAGTTTCGCCAGTGAGAACTGTCAGTCCGTGACCAAGAACTAAATCAAGGCGATCAATGATTCCGAGATCTTCAATATGTAATTCACTGAGCATGGAACGTCAACCAGTTCTTATCGATCAGCCAAACCGAATTTGGTTTTCAAAATTTGGTGGAAACGCTGCGGTTGCATGCGCACAAACAACGCGGGACGGTCAGATGCCGAACAGGTCACTGAGGCGCCGCCCTCCAGCGACGCCACTTCTTGACCATCAATCGCCAAGCCCACCGATCG
>CAMDCI010000084.1 GCA_945889715.1 Bifidobacterium breve
CGTTGAAGAACATCGTCCGGTGCGTTAATCGCTTCCAGAGCCTCAGTCAATTGACGCTCAAGATTCTTTTCAATATTTGACTGAGCTTCACCGTGAATTGCGGCCAAGTTGTTGAGTTCGCCTGGATCTGCATTGCGATCAAACAAAAGATTCTCATTCTTCAAACCGCCATAAGCCCAAAACGGTAAAAAGTCGCCCTGCATAAATGGTTGTCGAATAACTGGGACAGAACTTCCAGGCATTGCGTCTAAGTAGGCACGTTGATCAGGTCGCGGTAACCGGATGTCAGGCCGTGAATGAACCGGCATCGTGCTCCAACGGTTTGACCACATTGACAGTGGAAATCCGTCTCCCACCGAACCTCGAGTGTAGGTGTGATTCTCTGTCACCAATTGAACCTCGCGTCCCCAATAACCAGACAAGCAATGATCCCGAATGCTGGGCACCTTTTGCTCAATCAGTGGCACGAGCGAGCGACCATGGGTACGATGTTCAACAGAGATTCCGTAAACATCACAGAGAGTTGCATGGATGTCGACGGTTGTCGTCAGCGCAGTCTCTCGTCGAGGCGCGATACCTGGCCAACGAATCATCATCGGGATATGACCCAATGTGTCGTGGATCGGAAAACCTGGTTTGCCCCAGACATCAAATTCGCCCAGATAATGGCCGTGATCGGTGCAGATGATGACTGCAGTCTCTTCAGAATCAGGTGAGGCGTCGATTGCATCAAGCAGTTTGCCAAACCAATGATCAATCATCGAAAGCTTGGCACCGTACGCCGAGCGTAAAGATCGACCTTCTTCTTCGGTGAGCAATCCATTCTTTAATCCATCAATGACGTACGGTGGCCAAATCATCCATGGGTCTTCTTCTTGGGCGCCATCATCTTGGTTGCGGTACATCGACGCCCAAGGTTCGGGTGTATCGAATGGTTCGTGGGGATCGAACTCATCGATGACAAGAAGCGAGCGCTCATGATGTCCGGCATTGGTACGAACCCATTGAACTGCGGCCTGCATTGTTTGTGGGCCCGGAAAATCTTCTTCAGACTTAAACCATGTACGTGAGTCTTGGTACTTGAAGTGCCCGCGTCGGGGCTCATCAACTGGCAGAGCTGGTGTCCCAACCCAAGACGGATCCGGACGGGTCTTCCACGGATCGTTCTCGTGCCCACGAACATATTCCCAAGCATCGAAATCAATGTGGTAGTTCTCACCGCCACATTCAAATAAATGAGGATGATCAGATACCAACATCGTGGTCACTCCGGCTTGACGTAATGCGAAGGTAATTGCGTCCTCCCAAATTTCAACAGAGCCCCACGGCCGCCAAGGGAAATCAAGTGCACCAACCAATAGATCGTGGCGCGCTGGCATACAGGGCAATGAGCCGGTGTGGTGGCGTTCGAACACCACCGATTGGCCAGCGAATCGATCAAGGTTTGGGGTGGAAAATTCGGATCCGCCGTAGGCACCTAACAAATGGCGGTTGAGGCTGTCCAGCAAAACCACAACCACGTGTTTGGGCGTCAGCGGCGGGCTACCTGGCTGAACATTTTCTTGGCTTTCCATGCCCCTACGCTACGCACTCCACCTCGGGGCATCGTACGATACTCATATGAGCGACGAACTGGGCTTTATCCCCTTTGATGCTGACAACCACTATTACGAAGCAATCGATGCTTTCACGCGCTATCTCGATCCAAAAGACGGTGCGCGTTGCGTGCAATGGGCCGAGATTAATGGCCGTCAATATCCGGTCATTGGTGGGCGTGTGAGTCGAGTTGTCGCTAACGCAACCTTTGATCCCATTTCGCCAGCCGGGGCAATGCACGACTTTTTTCGCGGAAATCCTGACAAGAAGCACCCTTTAGAGTTCTTGTCGGCCCGTGAACCAATTCGCCCCGAATACCGCAACCACGATGCCCGCTTGTCGGCAATGGACCAGCAAGGTGTGAGCAAGATCTGGCTCTTCCCCACGCTCGGAATGTTGTACGAAGAAATTCTTAAGCACGATCCGGTCGGTGTCGGAATCATGTTCACGGCTTTCAATCGTTGGTTACAAGAAGACTGGGGCTTCGCCTACAAAGATCGCATTTTCGCCGGTCCGTACATTTCGTTGGCCTCTGTTGAATGGGCTTGCACCGAACTCGAATGGGCATTATCGCAAGGTGCCCGAGTGGTGTGCATGCGTCCCGCAGCACCAACAACAATCAATGGACAGCTGTCCCCGTTTGATCCGGTCTATGACCCGTTCTGGGCTCGAGTGAACGAGGCTGGAATCACCGTCATCATTCATGCAGGCGACAGTGGATATTCAAGCAACGGATACGCCAATGACTCGTTCTCGGCGACATTTAGCGGTGCCTGGAAGCCATCCATCAAGAGCTTCGCGATTGAACGCGCTGCCCAAGACTTCATCATCACTTCGGTTTTTGAGAAGCTTTTCGATCGCTTCCCAAATGTACGCATGGCTTCCATCGAAAATGGTTCTGGTTTCTTGCGTGATGCCTGCGACAAGTTGACATCAACCGCCAAAAAGATGCCCGGCTATTTCGTCGATGATCCCGTTGAAACGCTGCGCAACAATTGGTGGATCAACCCATTCTGGGAAGACGACGTGCACGAGGTTGCCGACATTATGGGTGCCGATCATGTGCTCTTCGGATCAGATTGGCCTCACATTGAAGGTATGCCGAATCCTCTTGACTATGTCACCGAACTCAAGGCTTTTTCAGACAGCGATCGCAAGAAGATCCTTTTGGACAACGTCAGTGGTTTGAACGAGTTGCGCCCAGCGCGATAGACGAACTGTGTGTCTACCAACTGTGTCTCTACCAAGTATCGATATTTGATCTCTTCTTACCACTGCGAGGCAAAACCAAAATCGAGTCCAGAATTGCACTGATCCAAGTTCGCGATTCTGCCGGATCAATAACATCGTCAATTTCGAAATGTGTTGCTACCGACAATGCCTTGCCGTGTTCATACATGCGGTCGACCATTTTTTGAAAGGCTTCTTCGCGCTCGACAGGATCAGCAATCGCTTCAAGTTCCTTGCGATAGCCCAACCGTACTGCGCCTTCGAGACCCATTCCGCCAAACTCACCGGTCGGCCAAGCCACACACGCCAGCGGAGCCTTGGTGCTTCCCGCCATCATGGCTTGGGCCCCAAGGCCGTAACTCTTGCGAAGAACGATCGAGATGACAGGGACTGAGATGTTGACTCCGGTGACAAACAGTCGACTGCAATGACGCACGAGAGCCGTTTCTTCAACTTCTGGTCCAACCATCATTCCTGGAGTATCTACGAGGGTGACAAGAGGAATATCAAAGGCATCGCATAGTTGCATAAAGCGAGCCGCCTTATCGGCACCATCGCTATCTATAGCTCCAGCCAAGTGGTGCGGGTTATTGGCTATCAAGCCAATGGGTTTTCCATTGACTCGGGCCAACGCAGTGACCATGCCTAATCCGAAGCCGCTGCGCAACTCGAGTACCGAATCAACATCGAACATCAAATTGATGACTGACCGCACGTCATAAGACTTGACACGATTCAAAGGAATCACTGCTCGCAATTGCTCTTGATCAGGAGTCACGAAAGACTCAACGGAACCTTGGAAAAATGCGAGATACTTCTTTGCTAACTCAACTGCATGTGCATCATCACGGGCGATGAGATCAACTACTCCATTGGCACTCTGAACCGATAGCGGACCAATTTCTTTTGGCGAAAACACACCAAGCCCACCGCCTTCAATCATGGCGGGGCCGCCCATTCCTATATTTGAGCCCTCGAGAGCAATCACGACATCGCAACAACCCAAGATCGCCGCGTTGCCAGCAAAGCAAAAACCTCCGGTAATCCCGACTAAAGGAACAAGGCCGGAGAGTTTCGCGAAATCATGGAATGCCCAACAATCGAGTCCCGAAACTCCAAGACCATCAGTATCACCAGGGCGTCCTCCGCCACCTTCGGCAAAGAACACCACTGGCAGACGCAATTTTTCGGCAACCTCAAACAAGCGATCCTTTTTTCGATGATTTTGCGTGCCTTGAGTTCCGGCCAAAACGGTGTAGTCATACGACATGACGACTGCTCGACATTCACGTCCCTGAAACAGATCACCGTTGATTGATGCCAGTCCGCCTACTAATCCATCGGCTGGAGTTTTTTCGATGAGGTCTTCAAGAGATCGACGACGTCGTTGAGCGGCAATGACAATTGGCCCGTACTCAACCAGGCTTCCTTCGTCAATGAGAAGTTCGACATTTTGACGAGCGGTCAACCGACCTGCTGCCTGACGTTTTGCAACTGCCTCTGAACGATTCTGATCTAAACCTTGTTGGTGTCTTTCAATAACTTCGTGGAGGTCTTGACGTTGATCCACTGAGTTTTCACGCCTCAATGGGACATCAGATTCATTATTCGCAAGACGCTCAACAGTGGCGGGTGAAAAGGTGAGTAATAATTGTCCCGCCTTCACGGTTTGACCGATTCCAACAAGCACATTGCTCGCTACCCCGTCGTAATCGGCGACTATGTCATGCTGCATCTTCATTGACTCAAGAGTGATGATCGTTGAACCCTTGGCATAACCCTGACCAACTAGTGCCACGAACAAAATCGTTCCCTGCATTGGGGAAACAATGATGTTCGTGGTGTTGCTCATTTTTAACTCAGTGAGGGAAATCGCACCGGGACCGTTCGCGGTCCGCGTACTTGACCCCCGGCCCACGTCACGCCCGATTCATCAGATATCTCAAAATCGGGAATTCGTTCAAGCCATGTCTCGATAGCGACACGCAATTCCATTCTGGCCAAGTTTGAACCCGCACAGCGGTGGATACCCGCACCGAAGGCCACATGACGATTCAGTTGACGATCAAGAATCACTTCATCAGGATTTTCGAAAACTTCAGGGTCGCGATTGGCCCCCGGGAAGTTCATCAAGATGCGCTCGTCTTTTTTCATCGGGCAGCCGTTGTATTCAACGTCTTCCCCTAAGCGACGAGCCATGGTGACTGGCGAATATGCCCGTAACAATTCTTCAATTGCGGTCGGCATCAAGTCTGGTTCGTTGATCAAACGATCACGATCTTTCGGATGACTTGCAATGTGCCACAACGAAGAACCGATTGACGACCAAGTGGTGTCGACTCCGGCAATGAGCAGAAGTCCGCACATACCCAAGATCACACTCTCATTAACGGGCTCTCCATCAACTTCGGCCAGAAGGAGTTCAGAAATCAGGTCATCACTTGGATTAACTTTTCTCTCGGCGATCGCTCCTTGGAAGAACTGGATGACCCCGACCATTCCGCGTCGACGGCGTTCTTCGTCGTAAGCGAACTCCAAAACGTCGCGCACCCAACCAGTAAAACTGTCGCTCATTGTCTCGGGGACACCAAGGATATGAGCGATGACTCTGACGGGAATCTGTTGCGCATAATCGGCTGCTGCATCGGCATTGCCGTTGGCAATGAAACCATCGATGAGACGGTTGCATAAATCTTTCGTCATCTGTTCATACGTCAATGTCCGTTGCGGGCTCATCCACGGAAGGAGCAAGCGTCGGGTCCATGTATGAAGGGGCGGATCAGAGCTAATAGGTGGAACACCATAAGGTAAAAAACCTTGTTGAGAATTGGTGTCGCCAGCATTCGGAGGAGGCATAACGGAGATACCGAACCCCGACGGGAAAGTCTCAATATCTCGAGCGATAGCAGTGACGTCTTCGTAACGGGTGGGTAGCCACGAACCACCCCAACGATCGGTGTGAGCTATCGGGCATTCATCACGCAGCACCGCCCAAATGCTGTACGGGTCATTGACATACTTCGCATCAAAAATGTCGTAGTCAGTTGCCCAATTCGAAACCGGTTCTGTGTTACTCATGGTGATTAAATCTTAGATGTTTTGACAATGTTGGTGTACTGCTGTGACTATCTTTGTCCAAAAATATTCGGGATAATCGTGACCCATCCCGGTGATCTCTAGGAAACGAGCATGAGGGATAACTTCGGCGGTGCGTTTACCGCCAGAGATATCGATCAATGTGTCGCAGTCACCATGGATCACAAGAGTTGGTACAACCAATTGACGCAAACGCTCAGTACGGCTGCGGTCGGCCCGTGAAGCCTGAAATTGTCGGCCGACGCCCGCTGGGCGACAGGCTCGATCAAAGACCTCTCCGGCAAATTGACGTTCTAGTGACTCATCAAAATGAGCAGGACTTCCCCACACCCGTTTACCGGCCAGGTGCAAATCAATCGCCGTGTTTCGGTCGGTCGATCCAGGAGTCATCAGTAAATCCCGCGCTTCGGTCGTTGGACGACCTACGTCAGAATCTCCGGTCGTGGACATCACTGAAATCAGAGATGAACATCTATCGGGAAATTCGATCGCGAATGTTTGAGCGATCATTCCACCCAACGAGACTCCAAATACTTGAGCAGTTGCGATCTGAAGTTGATCAAGAATGGCAAGGACATCACTTGCCATGTCTTTGAGTGAATAGCCGATTGGTCCGTCGCTCGACAATCCAACATCACGATTATCGAAACGCACCACATGGAAACCAGCTGCGACGAACATCTTGCAGAATTCGGGACGGTAGGCGATGCACTGATTGCTCAATCCATTGATCAGAACCAAAGTTGG
Source organism: Bifidobacterium breve (assembly GCA_945889715.1). Lineage (GTDB taxonomy): Bacteria > Actinomycetota > Acidimicrobiia > Acidimicrobiales > Ilumatobacteraceae > Casp-actino8. The sequence goes on from CAMDCI010000084.1 coordinate 6,670, forward strand.
TTGATCGTTATCACCAAATGTTTCGAAGTAAATCGATAGATCACCATTATTGACATAGGGCATGTCAGCCTCCTGGGTTTGCGGCTAGATGATCGAAAACACCCACTGGACGTGTTGCTCGGTATTCGCGCACTATCGGAGCCAAATCATCCGGGCTTGCTCCGTGCATGATGACTCCATCGCATCCCAAATCAAACTGATGACGAATACTTGCGACACACTCTGCTGGGCTTCCCGATGCTGCACTCTTTAACCATTCGCTGGGAAGCAATGTTGCAACGTGTTCTAGTTGTTCAATTGTTGCCACGCCGTCAAGAGCCCCACGGAATGTTTTGATGAACTCGTCATCCCGGAATCTTTGCAAAACTTCGGGATCCCAATTGTTGGTTGCCACCATCAAATCTCCGTACCCCTGTAGATACGTGGCGAGACGGCCGACTGTTTTCTTCAATCGTATGTCTTCGGGAATATGATCGCCGATCGTGGCAAAACACGACCACACCCGAACTTTGTCGGGATCACGCCCGGCACGCTCGGCACTATCTTTCACTGTCTTCACGCAACGTTGAGTTGTCTCATCCGAGAAAAACGTGTGCAGGATCACACAATCAAAGGCTCGCCCAGCGAGTTCGAGAGTGTTCTGACCAAAGGCAGTGATGCCAAGTGGAATGTTTTCATTGAAAGTTGGGTCAAGAGCGAGGATCGGGTACTTGCCGATGGGACCATCGTGCCCAAAAATAACTTCGCCCTTGAAGAGTCTCTTCATCACATTTGCGAAATCTTCCATTTGCGCAGTAGTGATTTTGGACATTCCATAAGCGTCAAACATCGGAGCGATACCACGACCAATGCCTAGACAAAATCGTCCCTCGGTGAGGCGGTGCATCGTGGTGGCGTAGGAAGCAGTTACCAGAGGATGGCGAGTGTTGTGATTGGTTGCGGCAGTAGCAATTCCGACTGATTTTGAGACTGCGCCTACGGCACCCGACAGGGTGACTGCTTCCTTAATATTGAAGCGCTCAGAAATGAAGCATGCGCCGATTCCGAGTTCTTCGGCTGACTCGACTTCGTGAATGAGATCGCGAGGAGATTTTGGTGCGCCGGGCAGGGTGTAAAAACCTAACTCATTCATTTGAGTGACGGTCTGAGACATGTGAATCAGCTCTTTCCTGGAATTCGAAAACCTCGCAAAAGGTTCTTCACCGCGCGTGAACCAAAAGCCGTCACCGGCGAAGTCTCGGACGCCATCATTGTTGCCTCGTTTTGAGCAATCAGCTCAGGAGTCAGCTCGCGTTCGCTGTAGCCGTCAGTCATTGCGATTGACATAGCTGCCTGCCAACCCGCACCGACGCTCAAGGTCTCTCCATTCAGACCACACGATGTATGGCCAAGCCACACCACCAGTGGCGCAACCAAACCAGGACTGAGCCATTCACCAAGTTCGGGCGACCACGGAATCGGTCCAAAGCTCGTGCCTAGTCGAGTCTTGGCATACGGAACGACAACATTGGTGGAGATTCC
>CAMDCI010000085.1 GCA_945889715.1 Bifidobacterium breve
TGGGCCAAGAAATCATCGGGCAACTTAAGAGTGCTCGCAATTTCGGTCGGGACGAGACCCTGGTTGGCGAGACGCATCGTTTGGTCATGCATCCACTTGTACAGATCGCGTTGCAATCCTAAAAATTCAACGGCGTCTTCATGACCCCAACGGGGCCAGTTATGCGACGTAAACAACACTTTGGTTTTCGCACCAAACAATTCGATTGCTTCGTTGATGTACTTTGACCAACGCAGTGAGTTACGAACTAATGCGCCGCGAATCGGGATGAGGTTGTGCATGGTGTGTGAACAGTTTTCTGCCATGCAGAGTGCATCAAAGTCGGGGAAGAAGAAGTTCATCTCGGCTGGAGCTTCAGTTTCGGGTGTGAGTTGGTACACAACGCGTACGCCGTCAATCACCATCTCTTCACCCGTAAAAGTGATGTCTCGATTTGGTGCGATGAGAGTGTTCGGCCCGATAGGAATTGAGTTACCGAGTCCGCAGTCGACGTGGCCGCGCGGGCCAGGCGGAAGTAACGGTCCGAATTGATACAGAGCGCGACGACCCATCGCTGGTCCAGCAATGACATTTTCACCAACAACTTCGTGCAAGAAACCAACTGGTGCAATGACTTGGCATTTTCCAGCATCAACTTCGGCTTGTGATGTCACGCCAAGTACGCCACCAAAGTGGTCGCCATGAGAGTGGGTATAGATAACAGCTACGACTGGTCGATGACCAAGATGCTTGGTGATGAGTTCATAACTTGCTCGGGCAGTTGCCTCGACAGTCAGGGGATCAACAACAATCCAGCCGGTGTTGCTTTTGATGAACGTGATGTTGGAAATGTCGTAGCCACGAACTTGCCACACACCTTCGGTGACTTCGAAGAGTCCGTGATTGACATTGAGTTTGGCGTGACGCCACAAGTTGGGGTGCACGGTGTCAGGTGCATCGCCTGTCAAGAAGTCGTAGCGACCAATGTCGCCGGCCTGGCGTCCAAGTGCATCGGTGATTTTGGTGTCTTCGAGCGCTGCGATGAAACCACGTTGAGCACGCGTGAAGTCTTCGGGGTCGAGGGGGGTTGCAGCCGCACCGTTGAAAACACGCGTGTGCTCAGATGCTGGCTTGGAACTGTAATCAGGGGTACTCATCAAATTCTCCTATGGAAGTAACCACAGTACTCTCAATGAAACACGACTACGGGATCAAAATACGCCACAGGATGGTGTTGTTGGTATTCAGGTTTGAACCCCAGATGATCTCTGCTGTGGAGTCCCACGTGATCTCGTTGTAGCCATCTTTGACTCCGACTTCGTCGGCGAGGTAACTGGTGGCGTTGCCCCAGGATGAGTCGTCGAAGTTTGCAGACGTCCAGTCGGCCGGTTCGTCAAGAGTTTCAAATTGGCAATCGGTATCGGGATCAGCAGATTTCTCGCACTCAACATTGAGTGGTGCAGTTTGAATGACCAAACCGCGCCAGTCTCTATTTGTTACCGCGACTATTTCATCGGTCGACGTGTCGGTGAACTGGGCAATGAATCCACCATCACCCATCTGTTGATTTGGTTCACCGATGTACTCAAGGCCACTGTCGGTCTCCCTGAAATCTTTCGTCACCATCGCGACTGTGAGGGGGTAAGTCGCTTCAAAGGTAATCGTCTCGGCATTAAACGAACGCTCGGTGGTAATAGATACAGAGTCTTCACCAACGAGTTCTCCGTTGACATACAACGAGAACCAATTGTCGGCCCAGACTTCGGCAGTAAAGGTGGATGTCACGCCTTCTGGAGCGGTACTCTCTGTCGTCTCGATCGTGACTTTACTTGAATCAGTGATTGTTGTTGGCGATGGCGATGTTGGCGACGAAGATGAACTACATGCTGCAACTCCAAGAACTGCAAGCATTAAAATTGTGGAACGAAAGAGTTTCATGTTGTCCTCGCATAAGTTTCTGTTGTGACGGTTCCGTCAGTACTTGTGAATGTAAAAGCGACACTCGAATCAGTCACCGTATAGGCAACTTCGCCGGTCATTGCATCGACTGTGTAGCCAAGCTTGTATGAACCAGTTGTGGGAGTTTCAAAACTGGTGATCATTGCCCCGGCCAACGGCTTAAGCGCTTCGCGGAATGGTCGGGTATTGGGTTGTGGATCAATCCGATCTTCGATCACACTGACTACTCCGCGTAGGCCACCGTTGATGTACGGATACGTGCGAGTGCCGTGATAGTGATACGAACCATCGGCCATTTCGTGACCGTTGAATTCGTCGAGTGTCGTCACTGCTGAGCCATCTGGTTCAGTCTCCCCATAAATTGCGTAGCCATCTAATGCATATGCAATGGGACTTTGATTACCAACGATTTCTTGCAGGTGCAGGGGGGCGATGTGATAGTGGTAATCGTCGGCGCGACCAGCATGGCCGCCCCATTCATCAAGTTCGCCAACCAAGTACGCATCATCGCCACGGTTGTTCAGTGCGTTGAATATCGGGACTCCATTCACGGCCAAGGCAATCGCGCCGCTATACAACTCTGTCTTTGCCGAAATCGGAACGTCGGCAAAGACTGGATTCGCTGGAATTTGCCAAGCGTTTGTTCTGGTGTACAACTGTGATGTTGGTACTTGTTGTTGCCAACTTGTGATGCCGACCATCATGTTGTGCGCGGGCAGTCCGTTGCTTTCAACGAGCCATAAATTGCCGTTATTCGCTACCTTGACTGAATCGGCGAAGTATTCAAAGCCAGCCAAAGTGCTGATAGCTGCCGACGTGCTGATGACTGCCGATGTGGTCGTTGTCGACACCTCAGCCAGAGAAGTTGTTGACGCACTTTCTTTAGATTTGCTACAGGCTGCGAGTAGCGCTGCGCCAATGCCGATACCGCCAATTCGTAATGCCGAACGGCGCGTGACCATTGACGAGGGCAAGTGAATATGGCTGTGCTCGTGATGAGAATGATTAATGCACATGTTTGTTAACTCCTAGAGTATGTGATGGTCATGGTGTCCTGAGCCTCAAGGTATTGGGTGTAGGTAAGAAGTGGTTATGAGAGCCCTGGTCAAATCATGAGATGATTTGACCAGCACAAGTAGATCGGGTGTGCAAATTGCTCTAGTGTTTGAGGCGTTGTAGTTGATCGGGGGATCATCGTGAAGATTCGTGCCTTATTTCTTGTTCCGATTTTGGTCGTGGGGTTGGTGAGTTGTTCGAGTGACGATTCAGCGAGCGATTCTTCGGTTGCGACTGGAGACTCTGTCGCCGGCACCGAAGCACCAGTGACCGAGGCGCCAACCACAACTGTTTTTGTTCCCGCACCGGTCGCAATGACGGATGTTGGGGAAACGACGGTTGAGGGGCCGGTTACTGGTGGCGGCGGTCAAGTTGTTTTTGGTACAGCAGCTTTTGATGGCGCGACTTACGGATATACCGAAGAGGAATACTTCATCTCGGGAACGGCAAACAGTTACACGTCTGATCAGCCTTTGACCGAAGACGGCATGTGGAACGTCACCCCCAAAGACACGGCCGAGTACAAAACTCGAATCCTGGTTCGACGTCCAGTGACCGCATCCGAATTCAGCGGCACGGTGTATGTGGAATGGCTGAATGTCACCGCAGGATTAGACACCGGTCCGACATGGTCGTTGTCGTGGGTCGAAATGCTCCGTCAAGGATCAGCATGGGTCGGAGTTTCAACCCAGCGTGTTGGCGTTGAAGGTGGCGGAAACAAGATGGGTGAATTCCGAGTGTTGAAGATCGCCGACCCCGAGCGATACGGATCTTTGAATCACCCTGGCGACAACTACAGCTACGACATCTTTAGTCAAGCGGGCGCCACAGTTTGGAACCAGGCGGACACAATTCTTGGAGGCCTCGAGCCGACAACAGTGATTGGTATGGGCGAATCGCAGTCAGCGTTCCGCATGACGTCGTATCTGAATGCAGTTGCACCTACTCATGATGTGTACAGCGGCTATCTCGTGCACAGTCGTGGTATGCGCGGTGCAAACTTGTACTGCGCCACCAATTGTGCCGACCCCGGCGACCCATCAGATGTCAAGGGGCCTGGCGTCGCACTTATTCGTACCGATGTACTGCGACCAGTTTTGAACTTCTCAGCTGAAACTGATGTTGTTGGAACAAACCTGGGCTATCGCAAAGCCGAACAACCCGACACTGACTTTTTCCGTAGTTGGGAAGTGACAGGAACTGCTCACGGTGATGCGTACAGCTTGGGCATAGGTGATTCGGATACCGGAACCGGTAACGGAGACCAAGGATTATTTGATGCTCAGTTCGGTGCGCCATCATCGATATACATGGGAATCATTGAATGCGGCTTGCCGATTAACGCTGGCCCGCATACCTATGTTTTGCGTTCGGCCATCCATTCACTCGATCAGTGGGTTCGCAGTGGCACGCCCCCGGCATCAATGCCCAAGCTTGACAACAAAGCAGATCTCACGGGGTTCAACTTGGACGCGCAGGGCAATGCTCTGGGCGGAATTCGAACCCCTTATGTCGACGTTCCATTGGCGGCTCTGAGCGGTATCGGTCAAGAAGGTGGAAGCTTCTGTGGACTGTTCGGAACGACGCGTAGTTTCACCGCCGATGAGCTTGCAACTTTGTATCCAACTGCTGATGACTTCATCGCGAAGTGGAATGCTGCGACTGATGCCGCGGTTGAAAGCGGAGCAATTCTCGCCGTTGATGCCGAGCACATTAAAGCTGCCGGGGCGACATACGCCGCTCGGTGAAGGTTCATCTTGTTAGGTTGAACAGGTGAATTCTTCTGTAGAGGCCAAACCAGCACGAAACCCGATGCTGGCCATTTTTACGACGGTCTTTATTGACATGCTCGGTTTCGGAATCTTGATTCCGGTGTATCCGTTACTGATCAGTGAAGGCTCCCCGTTTCGCGTGACACCCGAGGGTTGGTCGTTTACTCAGGGGCTCATCATGTTGGGCTGGCTGCAGGGAATTTTCCCGTTGTTTATCTTTTTGGCGGCTCCCATCTTGGGTCAGATGTCCGATCGTTACGGCCGACGACCAGTCTTGGCGCTTTCAATCTTTGGAACGGCGATCGGTTATGCAATCTTTGCGATCGGAATTAGTACTGCCAATATCCCGTTGTTGTTTATCGGTCGTGCGCTCGACGGAATCACCGGCGGCAACCAAGCAGTTGCGCAGGCGGCCATTGGCGATGTGAGTACCAATGAAAATCGGGCAAAGAATTTCGGAGTGATTGGTGCGGCGTTTGGTCTTGGATTTATTTTGGGCCCGTACATCGGCGGTCGCTTGAGTGGGCCGAATAAGAGTTTCTATGGGCTGTTCAACACGCCAGATTGGTTTAGTGCCACGACGCCATTCTGGTTTGCGGCGATTTTGTCACTGGGTAACTGCGCATTGATTTTGGGGCTCTTCCCAGAAACGCTGCAGCAAAAAGTTCATAACGGGCGCCTTCACTTCGGAAAAGCCGTGAGCAATGTTGTTGAAGGTTTTAGGTCTGATCGTTTGCGCGTTGTGCTTGGTTCAACGTTCTTCTTCAATGCAGGATTTACGTTCTTCACGACATTCTTTGGTGTCTACTTGCGTAACAATTTCGGATTCGATGAAGGTAAGACCGGCGACTACTTTGCCATTGTCGGATTGTTCATCGCCTTATCTCAGGCAGTGTTAGTGGGTCGTGTCGCGAAGTTCCTTCCTGACTGGAAAGTGTTACGGTTCAGTTTGTTCGGAACTGGTCTTGTGATGTTCGTCTACTTTTTTAGTCCAACCGATACGACGTTGTATTTGTATCTGACGATTCCGTTCTTTACTTTTTTCAACGGTTTGTCAATGGCAAATATGGGAAGTCTCGTCAGTCGTTCGGCCGAAATGGGTCGCCAAGGTGAGGCAATGGGCATTTTCAGCAGTGTGCAGAGTCTGGCCCAAGTACCCGCTTCAATCTTGGTGGGATATATCGCGACAAGCATTACATCAGCTACGCCGCTAATTGTCTCGGGAAGTTGTATCTCAGCCGGCGGCTTGTTGTTCTTGTTGGCGTTCAAGCCCAAATATGTGAGCAGCGAACCCGCTGTTCCTGTCCACTCATGACACGTTTGCTTTCACTTGCCGCTGGAGTGCAACCCGATGTTGCGCCTGCCGACATGGTGTCTGTTGCATCTGCAGCTGGTTGGCCCGCAGTTGGTATTTGGTTTGATGGCAAAACATGGTCAGATGCAACGTCTCGTGAAGTGCGTCAGCGACTTGATGACACGGGAGTCATTCCCTTAGATATTGAACCGATCATTCCTTCGGAAGACGGAAACGATTTTGCTGAACAACTGATTGAAGCAGCTGCAGTCATTGGCGCTCGGCACATTTTGTTCACAAGTCGATTGAAGGATCAACTTCGAACAACTGACCGATACCAACAAGTGTGTGAAATGGCTCGCCCGCACGGAATGACAGTTGTGTGTGAATTTCTGCCGATTTTCCCGTTGAATACTTTGTCGATGGCGACTGAAATAGTTAGGTCTTCGGAAGCACCTAACGGGGGAGTGCTCATTGACAATTTGCACTTGTCGCGATCGGGTTCATCGATTGAAGACGTGCGAAACTTGCCGACTGAGCTCTTTCCTTATCTACAGATCTGTGATGCACCTGTAGAACGCCCTGGTGATTTTGGCGGGTTGCTTGATGAAGCGCTCAATGGGCGGTTGTGTCCCGGCGAAGGTTCATTGCCCATTGCTGAACTGTTGGAGGCAGTTCCAAATGTGCCCTTGTCTTTCGAAGTTCGTTCAAAGTTCTTGCGCGACATTGCCGATCCAGTTGAGCGGGCCAAATATCTGCTGCGGTTCGCACAACAAACGTGCGGCCACCGTTAGTCGGTTCGCTCGGGTGTGAAGTAATCGGAGAGTGCAAAGTCGGAGGGTTGATCAAAAAATGAACGGATTCGCACTAAAAGCCCCGAGTTATCAACGATAAAGATCTCAATACTGCGAATCGTGACTTTTTCGCCGGCGAGATCGCCTTCGTTGCGCATAACCACTGCCGCCTCATTGCCAGCCGCGACAACGTGTTCGGGATGCAACGTCCAGCGTCGGCCCGGTTTGAATGAACGATCCCATGATTTATAGACGGCATCGACTCCAACTTTCTCAGGTGTACCGACCGGATCTTCAAAAACCATTGCGGGTGAAAATAGTTTGATCCACGACTCGCGATCGATCGCATTCCACAATGCGACGTGAGAATCAACGGCTTGTTGAACTGGGGTCATGTTGTGATACTCATTCTTTCTTACGATGCAGCAGCAAAAAAGTCACCGACAACTGCTCGTGACCTCTCCAAAGAAACATTGAGTTCAGCTTTGATGTCATCGGGGACAGTGGGGTCGAGTAGGTCAGTCAAAATTGGCCGAACGACAACCCCATTCTTTTTGTCAACCCAGGTTGGATACACGACAGGTTGTTCAACCTGTACTGAACCGTCTGGGTTGAGTGTGATATTGGTGGTGACGATCATGCCGTCTTGAGTTTTGTTGGGGAAGGCATCGGTTGTTGGAAGGTAGCTGATGAGATTGCTGAGTCCGAACACTGTCCAGACTCCATTGACTTGTTCAATCTTTTGCACGACATGCGCGTGATGACCAACCACGAGGTCGATGAGACCAGACTTTGTGATTGCATCAGAATTCGTTAATTGAAAATCGCTCAGATCAGTTTGCGTTTCGCGGCCCCAGTGCATACTCACGATGACGACGTTGGATCCCATGTCACGAGCCTTTTGCGCGTCGGCAATGATTCTCGCGGGGTCGATCAGTGCAGAGCGCCACGTTTCACCGTTCGGTGCTGAAATGTCGTTGAACCCAAATGTGTACGAAAGATGGGTGACCTTGATTCCTTTGACATCAAAAACTGTTGGCTCGATTTCTTCGGGTGTGCGTGCCATGCCAGCGTGGCCAAGCCCCAGAGCATCAAATTCGTTGAGAGTTGCTTCAATGCCCTTAACCCCCTTGTCGAACGAATGGTTGCTTGCGTTTGAACAACGATCAAAACCCATGTCTTTGATAGCCCAAGCAATTTCGGTTGGCGCTGAATAGAGCGGATT
>CAMDCI010000086.1 GCA_945889715.1 Bifidobacterium breve
GAGCACCACTTCCACCCACCGCTCGACATCGTTGACGGTGCAGCCCGCATTGTTGATCCCATCATTGATGGCGCCAACACTGGCAACCATACGTGGGGTCAATTCTTGAAGGATTACACACCAACCGATTGGTGAACACAGATGCATCACTCAACACACGTTCCACTCGCCGGCGCCTTTGGTGGTGGCGGACTGTTCGGCATCGGTTACGCGATGGGTGTGCTCGATGGATTGCGCGAACAAGGAATCGATTTATCGACAGCACCTATGGTTGGTACTTCAGCCGGTTCATGGGCCGCAGCAGCGACCGCACTTGGTATTGATTTTGATCAACTCGCTGCCCTCGATGTGCCACGTTTTCCTAATCCGCGTTCGGGAGTCTTGGCTAATTCGGCTCGTCGTGTATTCGGAAATGCGATGCGCGCCAATGTGCATGCAATCGCGTGTGCTCTTCCCCGTTTACGCCGCACCGAACTTGATGGAGCAAAGTTTCCGTTATCAACAATTGTCGCTGCTTCATCTGCAGTGCCGGGCTTGCTTTCGCCGCAACGCATTGGGGGCCATTGGTACATCGATGGCGGGGTCCGTTCGGGAGTCAGCGTTGATTTAGCCGCACCAGCAGATCTGTTAATTGTGATTGCTCCACTTGCGGGCGCAATGTTTGGACCATTCAACAATTTGGTTGAACGCAATACCGATCGAGAGATTGAGGCTTGGAAAAAATCATGCGGTGGGAACGTTCGTTTATTTGCACCAAACGCCGAGACGGCCAAGATTGCGACGTTACCCCATCATCTATTCGATAAGGGTCGCGCCATTGAGGCGTACGCCCACGGTCGCCAAGAAGTTCGAGAAAAATAAAACGATCTGGCCGGCTTGCACTGAGAAAATCTCAGCAGAAGCCGACCAGATCGCCTGACGAGTTATTTATGTGTTCAGCTACAGCCAGAGGTGCTACCGCACGACGGGCAGGCGTGACATGAACCAGCACGGTTCATTTGTACGCCACACTGCATGCACATCGGCGCGTCGCTGTGCTTTTGTGTCTGACGAGCAATCTCTGCTGAATGATCGCTCACAGGAGCCACCGGAGCGATTCCCATTTCGAGCTGTGTCACCAATTCTTCGACCGACGGAATGCTCTTCGGATCAGCGGCAACATCGCTTCCAGTTGACGAGACGTAGGACGACTCTTCAACACCTGGCAACGTGGGCTGCAAACGCTCGTCAATGGAGAAGATTCCGAGTTCTTCGCGCTCGGCGTAGGTCAAGTACTCAAGTGCCATGCGACGGAACAAGTAGTCCATGATTGAAGCGGCGAAACGGATGTCCGGATCGTCGGTCATGCCTGCTGGTTCGAAACGCATGTTGACAAACGCTTCAACGAATGCTCGCATTGGCACGCCATACTGCAAGCCGTAGCTGATGCTCTTGGCGAATGCGTCCATGATGCCCGACAAGGTTGAGCCCTGCTTCGACACGGTCAAGAACACTTCACCAGGGCGACCATCTTCGTATTCACCAATCGTTGCGAAACCTTTGCAGTCGGCCACGCGGAATTCGAAGGTGCGACCACGACGACTGCGGGGCAACTTCTGACGAACCGGCTTAGAGATGACTCGCTCAACGATCTTTTCGACAACGGCGGTTGCTGCTGCCTCGGGGGCATCGGACGTGTCATCGTCTTTCTTGGCAGTTGACAAAGGCTGACCAACTTTGCAGTTGTCGCGATAGATGGCCACAGCCTTGATGCCCAGTTTCCAGGACAACATGTGCAGTGCTTCGATCTCTTCAACCGTGGCCTCTTCGGGCATGTTGACCGTCTTCGAAATAGCACCCGACAAGAACGGCTGCACCGCACCCATCATGCGCACGTGACCTTCGTAATGAATCGTATTGTCACCCATTGAGCAAGCGAAAACTGATAAGTGCTCGGCCTTCAAGTCAGGTGAACCAACAATGCTTTTGTTGGTGTCGATATAAGCAATGATCCGATCGACAACAGGACCCTCATATCCGAGGTTCGTCAAGGCTCGGGGCACCGTCTGATTGACGATGACCATGTTGCCACCGCCCACCAACTTCTTGAACTTGACAAGACCCAGGTCTGGTTCAATACCCGTTGTATCGCAGTCCATCATCAGACCAATTGTTCCAGTCGGAGCCAAAACTGTGGCTTGTGCATTGCGCACGCCGAATTCTTCACCATCGCGAACAGCAGACTCCCACGAGATTGCCGAAGCGGCAACGAGGTCAGGTTGGACGATGTCAGTATTGTCAATTTCCTGATCAGCGTCACGATGCATCCGCAAAACGTTGAGCATGTAACGCTCATTCTCGGCAAAGCCGGCGTGAGATCCCATACGACTCGCGGTTCGCGCACTCGTGGCGTACGCATGACCAGTCATCAAACTGGTCAATGAAGCGGCCCACGCACGACCTTCAAGAGAATCGTAAGCCAACCCAAGAGCCATCAACAATGCTCCAAGGTTGGCGTATCCAAGACCTAACTGGCGGAATTTGCGACTGTTCTCGCCGATCATCTCTGTTGGATAGTCGGCACGACCAACCAAGATTTCTTGAGCGGTGAACATTGTTTCAATGGTGTGCTTATAGGCCTCAACATCAAAAACATCTTGATCATCGAGGTACTTCAATAAGTTGATTGAAGCCAAGTTGCATGCCGAGTTATCAATGTGCATGTATTCGCTGCATGGGTTTGATCCATTGATCCGACCAGATGCATGAGACGTGTGCCATTTGTTGATTGTGGTGTCGAACTGCAAACCAGGATCAGCGCAATCCCACGAGGCTTCTGCTATTTGACGCCACAAGTCTCGAGCTTGAACAGTGCGCACTGGTTCACCGGTCTTGACCGCTCTGAAGGACCACTCTTTGCCTTCAACAACTGCGTTCATGAAATCGTCGGTGATACGTACCGAGTTGTTGGCGTTCTGGTACTGCACACTGAATGAATCCGAGCCATCAAGATCCATGTCGAAGCCGGCGTCCCGCAAAACGCGAGCCTTCTTTTCTTCTTTGGCCTTACACCAAATAAATTCTTCGATGTCGGGGTGATCAACGTTGAGAATGACCATCTTGGCGGCACGACGAGTCTTGCCACCTGACTTGATGGTGCCAGCCGATGAGTCAGCGCCACGCATGAAGCTCACGGGACCAGAAGCAGTACCGCCGCCCTGAAGGAGTTCAACACTCGAACGAATCTTTGACAAGTTGATACCCGAACCCGAACCGCCCTTGAAGATAATTCCTTCTTCGCGATACCAGTTCAAGATGGCATCCATCTTGTCTTCAACGGCCAAGATGAAGCACGCACTGGCCTGCTGCGGGACGCCCTTCACGCCAATGTTGAACCACACCGGGCTGTTAAACGCGGCGCGCTGGGTCACCAAGATGAACTTCAATTCATCACTGAAATTGTCGGCCTCGGCCTGATCGACGAAATAACCGCCCTCAACGCCCCATGTGGTGATCGTGTTAGCCACACGGTCGATGACCTGCTTGAGTGATTGTTCACGCTCGTCGGTGCCGGGGGTACCACGGAAATACTTCTGAGCCACGATGTTGGTGGCGTTCAGCGACCAGGTGACGGGGAACTCAACTCCGAGCTGTTCGAAGGCGACTGATCCGTCCTTCCAGTTCGAGATACGGGCATCACGCTTCTCCCAGACCACCTGGTCGTAGGGGTGCACACCAGGGGTGGTGTAGTGACGACGGATTCCGATGGCGAGACGGTCCGGGGCGAGTGACATATTGATTCCTTTTTTCGAGAGTGTGAGGTATTTTTACAGATGACATTTGGAAATGTTGAATTTAGATCATGACACATCAGACACAAGATGTGGTGTATTCCCCAAGTGCCTGCGCTTGCAACCACAAGTGGTAGTGAAATTACATCAGAGTAACTACACCAATGTCAATGACCCTCGCGTATCACCTGCTCACACGGGGTTTTTCCACAACGCCATAGTGTCGCCAGTCACATTCATGTCGCATTCATGTCGCATCAATCCCCCGCTCGTTGCACATTCTTTGTTGAAAGGGCGGTGGATTTCAGTAGGTCCAGGACTCCGTCGTCCCACCCAAATTCGACGGCCAACACCTAGAAAACACCAGATCTTGGGCCACCGAATCACTAGCCACGGTCCTCCGCCGCCACTTTCAACAGAGGTAACCCTAAGCGCAACCCCCTGTGGGGAGGAAGTGGATAACCCTGTGAATTAGCCCTTTGTTTAGGGGAAAACCCTGTGGACAGGGGTGTGCATACTGCTTTTTCAGGCTTTTCAGCCAATTCGGGCAATAGAAACTGGAATTCCGTTTAAAACTGAGGTTCCGGACAACGGATCCATGGCTTCGTGATCACTCAAAACATTCGAATTCACGCCACTCAATGACTCAGCAACACGCATCTTGGTGCCGGGATGATCGTGACCCCAACCATGCGGCAAGCTCACGACTCCTGGACGAATATCATCGGTAATTTCAACTGGCACAACAACGCTTCCGACGCGCGACGTGACCGTGACAAAAATTTCTTTGGCAGATTCATTAATTAAATCAAGGCTTTTTGCGTCATCTGTGTGCATTTGCAATGAACATCGCACATTTCCTTTCACAAGTACCTGAATGTTGTGCATCCACGAGTTGTTCGTTTTCAAATGACGTCGCCCGACTAATACGAATCGATTTTTGGTGAATTCGTCAATGGAATCAAGCAACCGTGGTACGTCAGCAATCAAAGGTTCAGGTGCGAGTTCAATCATTCCGGTGCGCGTGCGCAGTGCGTCAGGCAAGCGTGGCTCAAGTGCGCCGAAGTCAACACCATGCGGATGATCGAGCAACAATTGCAGCGACGCTCCCCCCACGTTGCTTCCGAACCCTGCTCCGTACGGACCGGTCTGCAACATCAAGTCCAACATACGCGCCGGACCACGGCGACCCTCAGCATTCAAAACATCAATGATCTCGTCAGCATTTCGACCATGTATGGGTGATGACGGATCACCAATGCTGTTGCGTACTAAGCCTTCGATGGCACGATCATCAGCAAGATGTGGATCGGCATGAGGTCCGAGACCTTGCGCAATCATTCCGAGCTTGGCAAGAATTTCCCATTCATCAGGTTGACCATCGTCGAGCGAAAGTACTGGCGGGCTGTAGTTCGCAATATTGCGAATCGCAAACTGCAATAGCAACACGTCGTAGTGATCTCGTTGCAATTGCGATGGCACCGGCAAAATCACGTCGGCATGACGGGTCGTTTCGTTGAGATACAAATCAACACTGATCATCAACTCAAGTTTTTCAAAGGCGTCAGAAAGTTGTCGTGAATGCGGGGTTGACAAAATTGGATTGCCAGCAACTGTGACGAGAGCCTTAATCCCAACATCACCAGCATCAGTGATCTCTTCGGCCATGGCCGCTGCCGGGTATTCACCCATCACTTCGGGATAACCCTTGACTTTGGTTTTCCCACCGCCGCGACCGATTCGGAATCCACTACCTTTTCCTGACGTACCGCGGGTTGTCGGTCCACCAAGGACCGGCTTGGTGAACATCACTCCACCAACCGAATCTAAATTTCCGGTCAGTGTATTCACGACATCAATGAGCCACGAAGCAGTCGTACCAAACTCGGTAGTTGTTGTTCCGATGCGTCCATACAACGCCGCCGTTTTCGCTGCGCTTAATTCGCGCGCCACCTGGCGAATCACGTCGGCTTCAAGTCCGGTCGCTTGGGCAACTCGTTCGGGCGTGAACTCACGTGACGCCTCACGCACATCATCGAGACCATTCAAAAGAATTGCAATGTGGTCTTGGATTTTGACCAAACTTTCGGCGAACAACACATTCACTATGGCCATCAAGAACAACGCATCTGTTGCCGGCCGAATGGCAATCCATTGATCGGCTTCTTCGGCAGTTCGCGTGCGGCGCGGGTCGACGACGACAACCTTGCCACCTCGAGCACGAATTGCTTCAATACGTCCTGGAAAATCGGGAGCGGTACACACGCTTCCGTTCGATGCATACGGATTTGCCCCCAAAATCAACAGGTAATCGGTGCGATCGAGGTCGGGGACGGCCACCGAAACACCCGTGCCAAACATGTACCCCGCTGCGACTTGTTTGGGCAATTGGTCAACTGTTGATGCACTAAATCGATTACGGGTGCCGAGACCTTGTAGCAAAGTTCGGTTGTACAGCATCGCCGACAAACTGTGGGCACCAGGGTTGCCGAGATACACGCCGACAGCATCGCGACCGTGGCGTTCAATCACATCTTGCAAGCGACCAGCAATCTCGGCCCATGCTTCATCCCACTCCACTTCAACATGTTCACCATTGCGCTTGATGAGAGGCTTACGTAAGCGGTCTGGGTCTTCATGAAGTTGTTTGAGTGTTGAACCCTTGGGACAAATAAAACCATGAGAGAACACGTCGTCCATATCTCCGCGGATACGACCGATTGTTGATCCTTTGACGGTGATTTCTAGACCACAGCCGGCTTCACATAACGGGCAGGTTCGATAGGCAATGCGTTCGTCGCTCATTCCCTCACCCTAGAACGCTGTGCACAGCGAAAACTGAATGAGCGTCAGGACACTGGCGATTTGTCGAGCAGGGCTGCCTCACGCTGAAAGTCTTCAGCTGCGTCAAAATTCTTGTAGACACTCGCGAAGCGCATGTAGGCAACTTCGTCAAGGTCACGTAAACGCTCAAGCACCGCGAGTCCAACTTTGGTGCTCGGCACATCGCCGCCACCAGTCGCTCGCAGTTCTTCTTCAACCGAGTCGGCAAGAGCGTTGATGGCTTCGTCGTCAACGGGCCGACCCTTCGATGCCGCCTTGACTCCAGAAATCAACTTGCCACGATCGAACGGCTCACGGCCACCATGAGTCTTAGTCACCATCAACGGCACTTCGTCCATACGTTCAAATGTCGTAAAGCGGTGCAAGCACTGCGGACATTCACGACGACGACGAATCGCAGCACCTTCTTCGGCCGTACGTGAATCGACCACTTTGGTGTCTTCGTGTCGGCAGATGACGCAACGCATAGCGCCATGGTAGTAGATAAATGAACTATTCAGCGGGGACAATGAGACGTTGACCCACATCGACTGACGCTCCGCCGTTCAATTCGATCAATGAATGCACGTAATTTCGGATGTTTCCGCTGGTCAGCGACGAAGCAATGGACCACAACGTGTCGCCTGATTGCACGATATAAAAACCTTCGCCCTGCACAAAAGCGAGCGCGACGTCGACACCATTGACCGAGGTGCTGATGGGCTGAGCACTCGCAGAAAAGGGCGTCACCGCGGGGACGGAGGCAGACACATCCCCACGGCTCGCCAAAGTGCGGAAGCCGAGGCAGGCGGCTACCACAACAGCACCCACGGCCAAACCCACCACCAGCCGACGACGCAAGTACACGTCGTGGGACAGGTGGCGAGTAGGGGCCATAGAAGAAATAGAAGGAGAAGAAAAAGACAAGCGAGCGCCGGATCGGTTGGGCTGAATCTCGACGATGTAACGGGGGTCAAGTGCGAGGGCCATGATGAATCTTTCTGATCGGTAGAGCGAGCTCTGGTGAAACGCTGTTGTTGACAGTGTGCGTGGGGGGTATGGCACAGTGACCATTCCCCTCACGAACGCTTGTTCGTAGGCTATGCGAACGCGTGTTCGGTGTCAACCATCGATTTTAAATAAGCCGTCTACCAGCACAAATAGAATTTTTACGAACAGGTGTTTGACTCTCACCCCGAACACCCGTACGATGCACGCATGAGCGAACACATTCTCACCGACCGTCAACGTGGCATCCTCGAGTGCATTGAAGCCTGTATGGAAGATCGAGGCTTCCCGCCGTCAGTGCGCGAAATCGGCGACACCGTTGGCCTCACATCGCCATCCACGGTGCACAATCATCTCAATACCCTGCAGCGCTTGGGCTTTCTTGAACGAGATCCCAATTTGCCTCGAGCCATCAAAGTCAACTGGGACCGCAATAGTGGCGCGATCATCGCCCGCAGTCG
>CAMDCI010000087.1 GCA_945889715.1 Bifidobacterium breve
GGCATCGATGTTCGGCAACTGAAATTGAGCGAACTTCGAACCGCAGTCGGAATCGTTTTTGAAGAAACGTTTTTATTTCATGATTCGGTGGCGGACAACATTGCCTTTTCGCGACCTGATGCGACTCCGGAAGTGATTGAACGCGCGGCGCGATTGGCAGGTGCCCATGACTTCATCATGGAGTTACCTCATGGCTATCAAACGATTCTGGGTGAACGTGGGTATTCGTTGTCTGGTGGACAGCGTCAGCGAATTGCGATTGCCCGAGCGATTGTCTCTGATCCGCGTGTGCTCGTTCTCGATGACGCGACGTCAGCAGTTGACCCATCTAAAGAACATGAGATTCGTGAAGCCATGACCACCGTGATGAAGGGTCGCACGACAATTGTGATTGCCCACCGACCAGGGACCATTGCCTTGGCTGACACGGTGATCCTTCTCGATGAAGGTCGAGCGATTGCCGTGGGGACGCACGAAGGATTGCTGGCTAATAACGAGCGATACCGACAAGTGCTCGCAGCGTGGGAAGTACGCGAGTCTGATGGCGACGATGATGAGGTGACTGTCTGATGTGGGGTCTATCGGCAGTGAGCGAAGAGGATCGCCTCGATCGCGTGCAAACACTCAAAGTTCTGCGCCGCGCCTATTCAATGGCCCGTTCGCAACGTCGACTCATTCTTTCGTCATTGGGATTCGTACTTATCGGGACCTTGGTGACTCTTGCCGGGCCAACCTTGGTGAGATTTGCCATTGATAATGGAATCAAAGTCAAGGACGGCAATGCGCTTAATCGCGTTGTGGTGCTGTATGTCATCGTGACAATGATCGGGTATCTGTCGGGCCGTTTGCAATACATCACGATCAACCGCGCTGGTGAAGGTTTCTTGCGTGAATTGCGTATCAACGTATTTGACAAGCTGCAGAAACAGTCAATGTCGTACTTTGATCGTGAAAAGGCCGGTGTACTGGTTTCGCGTATGACTGCCGATATTGAGTCAATGGCTGAATTGATTCAATTTGGCTTATTGCAATTCGTTTCAGCTTTCTTGTTGTTGTGCCTGGCCACAATTCTGCTCTTCGTCATGTCGTGGCAACTGTCGCTCGTGACTTTGCTTGTTTTGCCGATGTTGATCATTGCTTCAATTCGGTTTCAACGAACCTCAAATCATGCGTATCTGGACGTCCGAGAAAAAGTTGGTAATAACCTTTCAACGCTTCAAGAGGGAATCACTGGGGTTCGAGTGATTCAGGCTTACGGACAAGAAGAAAATCGCTCCGAACGTTTCCGTCAATCAAATCGTGCACTTTTTGACTCGCACATGTACAGCGTAAAGATCAGCACGTGGTATTTCGGACTTGTCGAATTTGCAGGCATAGCGGCCACAGGAGCAATCATCGGAGTGGGTGGCTGGCTAGTGCATCGTGATTCAGTCACTATTGGCACTGTCACCGCATTCGTTCTACTGCTTGCCAACCTCTTTGATCCAGTTCAACAGTTGAGTCAGTTGTATAACACCGTGCAATCATCGACGGCAGCGCTGCACAAATTGAT
Organism: Bifidobacterium breve; assembly: GCA_945889715.1. Classification (GTDB taxonomy): domain Bacteria; phylum Actinomycetota; class Acidimicrobiia; order Acidimicrobiales; family Ilumatobacteraceae; genus Casp-actino8. The sequence continues at coordinate 1,553 of CAMDCI010000087.1, forward strand.
TGGCATTATTGACGCAGTTCCCGATGTGGCAGAAGCCGAGCAGCCAACGCAACTGCCCGAACGCGGAGCCATCGTCGTTGACAAAGTGACGTTCGGATATGCGGGTAGCGAACGACCAGCACTGAGTGACGTCTCTATTTCGGTGGCCGATGGAGAACGATTGGCATTAGTGGGTCCAACTGGCGCAGGTAAGTCAACGTTGGCCAAATTGATGGCACGACTGTATGACCCGAGTGCAGTAAACGGAATTGCTGGAAGTGTTTCGTTTGGGGGAGTTGATCTGCGATTGGCTTCAATGACCGATCTGCGTCGTCGAATTATTGTGGTGCCACAGGAAGGGTTTTGCTTTGGTGGAACGATTCGCGAAAACATCCGGATCGCCCGTCCCGAAGCAACAGATACCGAAGTCGAATATGCACTCGAGTCAATTGGTGCGCTGAATCGCTTCACTGAGTTTGCTGAAGGTCTCGAAACCGAAGTGCGTGAACGCGGTTCGCGTCTCTCTGCCGGCGAGCGTCAGTTGATCGCTCTTGCACGAGCGGCTTTAGTTGACCCAGCGGTGCTCGTGCTCGATGAAGCCACTTCAAATCTTGATCCCGGCACTGAAGCTGTGGTCGAGCACGCGCTCGAAACCTTGATGACGGGGCGCACAGTCATTGTGGTGGCGCATCGCCTGACCACAGTGCGACGTGCCGATCGTATCGGTGTGATCGATCACGGGATGCTTGTCGAACTTGGCTCACACGACGAACTAGTTGCTATTGGCGGACGTTACGCAGCCTTGGCCGATGCTTGGCAACGCAGTCAGCCGTCTCACTAAACGGCTGTCACGCGCGTCCGTCAACCTTTTTGAAAAGCCAAGACGAATTCCAGCAATCCGGTGTCGCCAGTGGTGACGAATGCATTCGATGGATTAGCAATTCCGTAGTCGGCAAAAGTGATGTCAATAGAACCAAGTACGCCGATGATTCCATTAGCGATTTTTGCCGTCACGTCAAAGGAAACCAATTGCGTGACTCCGTGCAGTGTCAGTTCGCCCTCGGCGGTCGCGGTGATGTTCTGGTTATCTGATGGAACGGAGCCGAGATCGATAGGGGTCAAAAGGCGAAACGTTGCGGTCGGATATGTCGCGGCATCCATGATGTTGCCCGTGAATTGCGAATCTCTTTTTGAACTGTCGCTCTTGATTGAGGCAATATCAATTTCGAAAACTGTGCTCAATAAAGTGGTCTCCTGGATCGTGAGCGATCCATTGACTTGATTGGTGCGTCCGACGCCTTCGGTGTCTACTCCTCCAAGAACTTCTTTCACTCGGTAGCCAACTGTGGATTCGCTAGTTGCCAACCATGTGCCAGTGATTCCCGTATCTTGTGTCGGTGTTGGAGTGGGGGCTGTTGATAATTCAGTATCTGTTGATGGCGCTGTCGAAGAGTCGCTCACAATCGCCGACAGGTCGTCTTCATTGAGCTTGCCTTCAGGTGGATTGATGACTTTTGTGTACAGCAAGATTCCGCCATAAACGAGCCCGACAACAACGACGACAGAAATTGCAATACGAATGAGAATTTTCAACATGTTGGGTGTCTATCAGAATTAATGACCGAGTGGTCAGCGGGCAACGAAGTATTTGGATTGCGGGTGGTGGCAGATAATCGCCGAAGTCGTTTGCTCGGGCTGATACTGCCAACCAGTTTCTTCGCTGACTTCAATACCAAGTCGTCCCGCTTCAAGCAGTGTTGCAACTGTGGCGTTGTCTTCGAGATCGGGGCATGCCGGGTAGCCCCATGAATAACGGCCACCGCGGTATTGCTGACGGAAGAGTCCACCAATTGATGGACCGTCTTCGTTGACAAAGCCCCATTCTTCACGAATGCGCTTATGCCAAAGTTCGGCAAGAGCTTCAGCCATTTCGACGCCGAGTCCGTGAATGATCATGTACTGCTGGTATTCATTGCCTGCGAAGAGTCGTGCGGCTTCAATACTGACTGCCTCACCCATGGTGACGATATGGAACGCCGCGTAATCAGGTCCTTTGTCGAATGTGCGATAGAAGTCGGCGATACACATGAATGGAGCTTCGCTCTGGCGTGGATATGAGAATCGTGCTAACTCGCTGCTACGTGATTCGTCACTCCAGACGACCACGTCATTGCCATCGGCATTGACGCAGTAGTAGCCGTACACAACCTGTGGAATTAAGAAACCAGCAGCCTTGGCTGTTGCTAACTCATGGCGGAAAGTTGCCCGCAGGCGTGACTTGAAGTCTTCATCGCTTTCGTCTTTTTCGGGTCGATACTGCCATTGATTGCGATAGAGCGCAGTTTCGTTCACGTATTGAGCAATGTCATCAAGGCTGATGCCCTTGACAATCTTCGAACCCAAGAACGGTGGTTTGAAAACTTGGTTGTCGTCAACGACATCAGGTGAACGTGAGGGAATTTCAACAGCGGGTTTATTGCCAGATCCGGTGCGCTTGGGAAGAACTCGTCCAGAAGGAATGCGTCCGAGTTCGGGGTCGTCGACACCAGATTTTTTCATTGCCATCAACTTGTCGAGGGTGTGCAATCCCTCAAAGGCATCTCGGCCATAGAAGACGCGACCGTCGTACACCTCACGTAAATCTTTTTCTACGAAAGTACGGGTGAGCGCTGCACCACCAAGAATGACCGGCACTTCAGAAACGCCTGTGCCATTCATTTCAAGTAAGTTTTCGCGCATGATGAGTGTGCTCTTCACGAGCAAGCCACTCATACCTAAAGCATCTGCCTTAACTTCCTTGACCTTTTGAATCATCTCGGAAATTGGAATCTTGATGCCGAGGTTGTGTACTTCGTAGCCGTTGTTGGTGCAGATGATGTCTACGAGATTTTTGCCGATGTCGTGGACGTCGCCCTTGACGGTCGCGAGTACGAGAATGCCCTTAGCCGAACTCTCGCCAGTCTTTTCCATATGGGGTTCTAAGTAGGCAACGGCGGTCTTCATCGTTTCTGCTGACTGCAGAACGAAAGGCAACTGCATCTGTCCAGAACCAAACAACTCGCCAACGACTTTCATGCCATCAAGTAAGACATCGTTCACGATAATTAATGGTGCCAGACCCTGCGCCATGGCTATGTCTAGATCGGCGGTTAAACCTTCGCGGTCACCATCAATAATGCGCTGCTTTAAAAGTTGTTCGATGGTCCAGTCGGTGCGATCTTCGCGAACCGCTTCAATCACGTTGACGTCAGCGAAGATTTCCAACAACTTCTTGAGCGGGTCGTAGTCCTTGGTGCGACGGTCGTAGATGAGATCGAGGCACACTTGCTTGTGTTCTTCGGGCATGCGCGACAACGGAACAATTTTGCCCGCATGCACGATTGCTGAATCGAGACCGGCCTGAACGCATTCATGCAGGAAGACGCTGTTCAACGCATGGCGTGATGATGGCTTGAGACCAAAGCTGACATTTGAAACACCGAGTGTGGTGAAGCAACCAGGTATTTCTTCTTTGATGCGCTTGATGGCATCGATGGTGTGCTTGGCATCAAGGCGTAATGCATCATCGCCAGTTGACAGCGGGAATGTCAAGGCATCAAAGATCAGGTCGCTGGCGCTTAGGCCATAGCGATCGACTGCAATGCGATGAATGCGGTGCGCGATTTCGAGTTTCCATTCGACATCGCGGGCTTGGCCCTTCTCGTCAATGAGCAAACAGATCACTGCGCAGCCATATTCGCGAGCGAGGCTGAAAACGCGGTCCATGCGACATCCGGCGTCTTCACCATCTTCAAGGTTGGCTGAGTTCAATATGGCGCGACCACCGATATGCATCAGGCCAGCCTCAAGCACAGGCGGCTCGGTTGAGTCAAGAACAAGTGGAGCGCTTGCTTGGGTGGCGAATCGACTGGCAATTTCATCCATGTCGATAGCGCCGTCGCGTCCGACGTAGTCAACACACACGTCGAGCACGTGAGCACCTTCACGAATTTGCTCGGTGGCAATCTTTGAACAGTTGTCCCAGTCGCCAGCGATCATTGCGTCGCGGAATGCTTTTGACCCATTGGTGTTCGTACGTTCGCCGATAATTAAGAACGACTTGTCTTGAACTATGGGTACCGACGAATAGATCGAGGCAATGCTTGGCTCAATGATGGGGGTGCGCTTGGGTGCAGCCATACCACTGACTGCATCGACGACGGCCTTGAGGTGGGCTGGTGTAGTTCCACAGCACCCGCCAACAATGCCGATACCTAGGTCGTGTACGTGATGATGATGGAACTTGGCGAGTTCGGCGGGCGTGAGATCGTAATGAGTACGACCATCAACGATGCTCGGCAAGCCAGCGTTTGGCAAAACACTGATTGGCATTGAGGCGTTTTGACTGAGGTAACGCAAGTGCTCTTGCATTTCGGCAGGACCAGTGGCGCAGTTGATGCCGAAGACATCGGGCTTCATGGCACTGATTGCAGTGAGGGCTGCACCAATTTCAGAACCGACCAACATGCGTCCGGTTGTTTCCATTGTGACTTGCACCTGAATCGGGATTTCGCGTCCTTCGGCAACCATCGCCCGACGACATGCGATCATCGCGGCTTTGATCTGCAGAAGATCCATGCACGTTTCAATCAAGAAGAGATCGGCACCACCAACGATGAGGCCACGTGCTTGTTCGATGTAGGCATCACGAAGTTCTGCAAAACGAATGTGTCCGAGGCTCGGCAACTTGGTGCCTGGTCCGATTGAACCTGCGACATATCGAGCTTTGCCATTTGATTCGTAATCGTTAGCCGTTTCGCGAGCGAGGCGAGCTGCTTCGACATTGAGTTCGTACGCCTTGTCGGCAATGTTGTACTCGCTGAGCACTGTCGAGAAACTGCCGAAGCTTGCAGTCTCGAGTACGTCAACGCCCACATCAAGGAAGGCCGAATGCATCTGGCGGATGACATCGGGGCGAGTGATGCAGAGATACTCGTTGCAGCCTTCAAGACTTGCACCACCGAAGTCATCTGGTCCGAGGTCGAGGTCTTGTACGAAGGTGCCAAAAGCACCATCAAATACAATGACGCGTTCGTTGACTGCAGAAAGGTAAGGCTGGCGAGACATTGGTCTTAACGCTACCGTTCGGGCACCATGGCCTGAGGGAACGTGGTTCAAGGTCAGTGGTCAAAACCGATGTGACAGGTGTTGTGCCAGTCCCTCGTCGCTCAATTGAAGGCACTAAGGTCACACCTATGGCTCGTCGAAGTATTTACACCCGTGATGGGGATGATGGATCAACCGGTCTTTTCTATGGTGGTCGCGTCCCCAAGGACAGTGTGTTGCCCCGTGCCTATGGAACAGTCGACGAGGCCCAAGCAATTTTGGGTGTTGTACGTGCCGAAGCAGGTCAAGGCTCAGAAGTTGAAGCAATGTTGATCCCAATCATGCGCGACCTCTGGGTGCTGATGGCCGAACTCGCGACCCTGCCTGAAAACCGTTCAAAGTTGACCCCTGGGGCATCGTGTGTTGAAGCCTCAATGGTGACTCGACTCGAAAACATGATTGACGAACTCGATACGCGGTTCGAACCTCCCACTGAATTTGTTGTTCCCGGTGGAAACAAGGTGTCGGCGTGGCTTGATGTTGCTCGTACCGTGGTTCGCCGCGCCGAGCGACATTCAATTGCGGCTGCTCCCGCGCCGTCGCAAGCGGTGCCCTACCTCAATCGCCTCTCGGATTTGTTGTGGACAATGGCTCGTTGGAACGAAGGAGAAAGCCTTCCCGTGCGCGGCGTGTCATGATTGACACATGGCTTTAACTGTCGAAACATCACGTTCCATTCCTCGCTCGGCTGACGCAGTCGGGCTTGCGGTCGCAACAACCGGCGTAGTGCCTCGTCAACTCGGCCTCAGCCGAGCCGCACTGACTGCTCACGGCTTTGATGGCAAGGTCGGCCAGACATTGGTCGTGCCATCGTCAACTGGTCCGACGTATGTCGCAGTCGGAATTGGCGATTTCCGTAAGGCCGACGCCAATGATGTTCGTGATGCTGCGGCAGCACTTGCTCGCGCGTGTTCGCGTCGGACCCATGTTGCAACGAACTTGGTTGACAGCGTTGCGCTTGATGCTCGCTCGGCAGCACAAGCAGCCGTTGAAGGGTTCACCTTGGCGACGTATCGCTACACCGATCTCAAATCGGCAAAAGGTTCAGTTCCGACATCGCTGACATTGACTGCATCGAGTGCACGGGCCCGCAGCACTGAGACCGGAGTTGAGCGCGGACGTACGACTGCAGCAGCAGCAACACTGGCTCGCGATTTGGCAAACACGCCGCCAGCTTATTTGACCGCACGAATCTTGGCCGATCGTGCAGTTGAAATTGCGCGGGCTTCTGGGCTTGGCGTTGAAGTATTCGACAACGACAAGTTAGAAGTCATGGGTTGTGGTGGATTGCTTGGCGTGAATCGTGGTTCAACCGAGCCGGCCCGCATGGTCAAGTTGACGTACGCACCGTCAGACCCACA
>CAMDCI010000088.1 GCA_945889715.1 Bifidobacterium breve
GGTTCGGTCGCAATTCCAGTGACGGTCGCGTACACCATCGCCACGATGATCGCTGGGTTACCTTGACGCAACCGACCGAGTTCCATTTCTGATTGCATCCAACTCACCGCACGATCAACAAGTGGATTCAAATGTTCGGCCATAAATCCCGTCGCTCCGCTTGGCAATCGGCTCAACTCCCGCAACAAACCGAGTAATGCCGGACGCCGAACCGCCGACCGAAAAACGGCATGGACAACGGCGTCTAATCGATCGAGCGGGTCATCGGGGGCGGCCCGTATCGCGGCCTCGACGACCACAGTCAGTTCAGCCGCCATATTGGCCAAGACTGCCTGCATGAGGTCATCTTTTGAGGCGAACCAATACAACAAGGTTTGTTTTGCGACCCCCACTTCGGTCGCAATCTGATCGAGGCTGACGGCATCAAAACCCCTGGTCCCAAACAGAATCGTGGCACTTTCTAAGACGCGCTCACGGGTATCTCCGCGTCGATTCGGGCTCACTGGGCGACTGGCCATTCCCTATTCCTACCAGCCCATCCGGCCAAGAATCCCGATTTTCTGAGATTTCTCTACCAATTGGTAGAGAACCGTGTTATAACTGAATTGTGATTTCCGAAAATCTCCGTGGCAAACGCATCGCGGTGACCGGTGCAACCGGCTTTGTGGGCACCGCCCTCGTTGAACGTCTGCTCTACAGCGTCCCCGATTGCGAAGTCGTTCTACTTGTTCGTAACGGTCGTCGCACCGCGGCAGCCGAACGCGTGCGCCGTGAGATTTTTAAGAACGATGCATTCGACCGCTTACGCGCATCTCTTGGCCCCGACTTTGACGCAACCATGCAACGTCGCGTCAGCGTTGTTGCGGGCGACGTCGGAACTGACGGACTTGGTCTATCAGACGAAGATGCAAAAACGTTTGCCTCATGCGACACCATCATCCACTCGGCAGCCAGCGTTTCATTTGACTCACCTCTTGACAGTGCAGTCGAAGTCAACTTGCTCGGACCAATGCGCATCGCCGAATTGGTGAATCGCATCGGACCACGTGCCGACGGAACCTTTCCTCATCTCGTTGCAGTGAGCACTTGTTATGTCGCCGGTAATCGACGCGGAACAGCACCAGAACAACTGGTCAGTGCTGGCCCATTCGATATTGGCCTGAACTGGAAAACCGAAGTTACTGCAGCTCGCCGCTTGCGTGGCGATGCCGAAGCGGCGAGTCGTGCACCTGAACAACTTAAAAAGTTTCGCACTGAAGCTCGCTCCGAACTCGGCGCCGCTGGCGCACCTGCACTTGCTGAAAAGACCGAACAGAATCGTGAACGTTGGGTCAAAGATCAATTAGTTGAAGCCGGTCGATCACGTGCTGCAAGTGTTGGTTGGCCCGATGCGTATGCATTCACTAAGGCCTTAGGCGAACAAGCACTGCATGAAACAAAAGGCGCAGTTCCCGTCAGCATTGTTCGTCCGTCAATTATTGAATCTGCATTAGCCGAACCGTCTCCGGGTTGGATTCGTGGCTTCCGTATGGCCGAACCCGTCATCATCTCGTATGCCCGCGGCTTGCTTGATCAATTCCCCGGCGTACCCGAAGGAACAGTTGACGTTATTCCTGTCGACATTGTCGTTGCAGCAATCATTGCGGTCGCAGCCCTAGGTCCAGAAGATGCACCGCACATCACCCAAGTCGCCAGTGGATCAACCAATCCGCTGAAGTATCGAACCCTCGTTGACAATGTGCGTGATTGGTTCACCGAGCACCCCATCTATGACTCTGAAGGTCAACCAATCGTTGTTGCCGACTGGAAGTTTCCCGGTCGTGGCAAAGTTGAAAAGCAGCTCACCCGCGCGAAGTCGTTGATCACTCGAAGCGAGCGGGTTTTACAAGCACTCCCCTTGCGCGGAACTCAAGCAAATTGGTCGGCAAAGCTTGAAGACAGGCGCGGCGATGTCGAGCGAGCCCTTGAATACGTCGAGTTGTACGGTCTGTACACCGAATGTGAAGCGATCTATTCAGTTGACAATCTTTTAGCGATCAACGATCGACTCGATGCCCATGACCGTTCAGCATTTTGCCTCGATCCGCGCGTGGTTGATTGGCCGACCTATATATCGACCATTCACCTTCCCTCAATTGTCTTACACAGCCGTGTCAAGACAACACCAGGTAAAAGCACCCTTGATCGCAGCGATCGCCTGCGCAAGCAGGTTCTTGATCCGAAACGTCATGTCGCCGCCTTCGACCTCGAGAACACGCTTATCTCGAGCAATGTTGTTGAAAGCTATTCGTGGCTCGCAACCCGCCGACTCAATTCGCCCGAGCGCGTGCGTTATGTCTTGCGCACGATGAAAGAAGCACCCAACTTGCTGTCAATGGATCGCAAAGATCGATCTGACTTCTTGCGCTACTTCTATCGCCGTTACGAAGACGCCCCAGTTGAACAGATCGAAGAAGATTCACGTGAGTTGCTCGCGCAACTCATCATGACCAAGAGTTTCCCGGCCGGCCTCCGTCGTGTTCGTGAGCACCGCGCACTTGGTCACCGCACGATCTTGATTACTGGTGCTATGAGCTTCGCCGTTGAAGGATTGCGACCGCTCTTTGACGAAATCGTCGCCGCCGAAATGACGATTCGCCCCGATGGAACATATTCAGGCGAACTCGCCAAAGTTCCGCCTACCGGCGAAACTCGTGCTCAAGTACTTGCCGACTATTGCGCGGCTGAAGGTCTTCGCCTTGAAGAGTCAATTGCGTATGCCGACTCGAGCAGTGACTTGCCCATGCTTGAGGCAGTTGGTTTCCCGGTTGCGGTCAACCCCGAAACACGACTCGCCGCTATTGCTCGCAAACGCGGTTGGCTTGTTGAGAACTGGGAGAAGTCACCAGGCGGACCTCGCCCACGTCTTCCGCTCGGACCCATGATGTCTGAGCGTGAACAGAAACGTTTTTCCGTTCGTAATGGACGCAGTTCGTATCGGTCGTTCAAATGAGTTGGTCGTCAAAATGAAAGCACTCAAGATTTCCCGCAAGACCGCCAAGTTTGCCGTCGCTCGTTTAATGAGTCCAGTGAGCACTATTGGTGCCGCAAAGTTTGGACCATTGTCATTAGTTAATGAGTCAGCACCAACGATGCCCAATGCCGAAGGCTGGCATCGAATTCAGCCACGACTCACCGGCATCTGTGGCAGCGATCTCTCATTAGTCGAAGGTCATGCGTCGACGTACTTCGATGACTGGGTGTCTTTCCCATTCGTTCCGGGCCATGAAGTCGTTGCCGATTGTGATGACGGTCGTCGCGTTGTTCTTGAACCAGTTCTTGGTCATGCGTGTCGTGGTTTGCCGTTACCGTTTGAAGGTGCAGCACCCGGAGACGGCGATGACTACGCCCATCTCGTTGGTGGACATCTTGAGCCCGGTATTCAAACTGGATTTTGTTCGTCAACTGGCGGAGGTTGGGCAACTGAACTCATCGCCCACGACAGCCAACTTCATGAAGTGCCCGACAACATGACCGACGAGCAGGCAGTGCTTGTTGAACCAGCAGCTGGCGGCATCCACGCTGCTCTTGCCACATGGCCCGCAGTGCAAGCAGCAATTCAACGTGGCGAAACTCCAATCGTTGCAGTTCTGGGTGCTGGGTCGATGGGACTATGCGCTATTGCTGGGCTGCGTCGTTACGTTCCGCAAGTACGCATCATCGTTGGTGCTCGCTATCCGCATCAACAGGCGTTCGCACGATCACTCGGAGCCGACATTGTCGTTCCGGCCGCCGAACTGGCACGGGCAGTGCGACGCGAATCGGGTGGCCACATTGTTGGCGACTATTTGTCGGGCGGATGTCATGCAACCATTGACGCAGTTGGCTCATCAGACAGCATCATGGATTGCCTCAAGTTCACTCGTCCTCGCGGTCGTGTTGTTTTGCTTGGTATGCCAGCAGTTGTTTCGCTTGATCTCACTGGTTTGTGGCATCGCGAGACTGCTCTAGTTGGCGCATACACGTATGGAACTGAATCAATGCCTGATGGCAGCAAGCGCCATACCTTCGATCTGGCGATTGAAACTGCTGCCGATTGCCAACTCAACCGTCTTGTCTCAGCGACTTATCGCTTAGACGATTATCAAAATGCCCTTGCCCATGCCGCCGGCGCCGGTCGTCGTGGTGCAGTCAAGATCGTGTTCGACTTACGGGCGTCTGACGCCAGTAACAAGAAGGAGACAAACTAATGCCCCGTCCCGGATTTGTCCTAGAAGTCGATAAGTCGACTCCCCCCATTCTTTTTTGGCGTGGAGAAAACTTCTCACTTGAGAAGTTGCCCGCTGGTCGTAGTCGCGTGATTTATGCGCCAGAGCCATTGCCCGCAATTGAAGACGTTGATGGCGCTATTCGTCATGCATTGCTCAACCCCATTGAGCAAGATCCGTTGCCCGAGCAATTGTTCCCAGGCATGAAGCTCACCATCGCTTTTGACGACGTGAGTTTGCCCCTACCAAAGATGCAGCGCCCCGACATTCGTCAACGCGTCATTGAAGCAGTTCTTGATATGGCCGCTGATGCTGGCGTCGATGATGTACACATCATTTCTGCGCTTGCCCTGCACCGCCGCATGACCGAGGCCGAACTTCGTCACGCGGTTGGCGATCGTGTGTACGACGCATTTGCACCCCGCGGAACTCTCTATCAACATGACGCAGAAGATCCCGACAACTTGTCGTACCTCGGCACGACTCCTCACGGCGAAGATGTCGAGATCAATAAGCGGGCCGCTGAAAGCGATTTGCTCGTGTACGTCAACATCAACCTTGTCGCCATGGACGGTGGCTGGAAGAGCACCGCGACTGGCTTGTCGTCGTACAAGTCGTTACGTCACCACCACAACCCCGAGACCATGATTCATTCACGAAGTTTCATGGATCAACATCGCAGCGAATTGCACAAGAGCAACTGGCGCATGGGCAAGGTTCTTCTTGACAGTGGCGTCAAGGTTTTCCAGATTGAGACAACTCTCAATACCGATACTTTCCCGTCACCTTTTGGCTTTTTGGCCAAGCGCGAATGGGAATGGAAGCCCTCAGATCGCATGACCTTCTTGGCATCGACCAAAGCGCTCAATCGCACACCAACGCGTTTGGCGCGCAAGATTTTCCATTCAATTGAAGCCCCGCACCAGATGACGAGCGTGCAGGCCGGTGATGTTGAAGCAGTTCACCGCATCACGACCGAGCACGTATACAAGCAACAACTCGTTGAAGTGAAGGGTCAGACCGATATTTTGACGTTGGGTATCCCCTACATCAGCCCGTACAACGTGCACTCGATCTTGAACCCCATCTTGGTGATGTGCATGGGACTTGGTTACTACTTCAACATGTACAAGGGAATGCCGCTGGTGCGTGAAGGTGGAGTCATCATCATGACTCACCCCATGCAACCCGATTTCCATCCTGTCCATCATCCGTCATACATCGACTTCTTTGAACAAGTTCTCGCCGATACCACTGATCCAAAAGTGATGTCCGAGAAGTGGGAAAAGCAGTACGCCGAAGACGAGTGGTACAAGCATCTCTACCGCACCACCTACGCCTACCACGGCGTTCACCCCTTCTACATGTGGTACTGGGGCAGCCACGCGTTGCAGCATTGCAGTCGCATCATCATTGTTGGTGGCGATCCCAAGACTGTTCGTCGCCTCGGATTTGTTCCGGCTTCAACAATGGACGACGCATTAGAAATCGCCAGCGACGTTGTTGGTCGTGCACCCACCATTACTCACCTTCATGCCCCGCCATTAATGGTGGCTGACGTTTCGTGATTCGGATTTTGTAATGGCCCGCGACGACGCACCCTGGAAACCGAGCAACCTCGCTAAAGCCGCGCGCATTGGCGAGTTAGTTGAACGCATCACCCACCCCATCGCAAAGCGCACCTACCGCAAAGGTTTTCCCTACCTTCCGCCGACGATTCCGCTTGGTGTTGCCGTACCCGAAGACGAGCCAACACTTGGGGCCGACTACGACACCAAGTGGGCACGAAAGTCACCAGCCAAGTTTGTGCGCAAAGGTTTGGTCAACGGACCAATTCGTATCGCGATCAAAGGTCTGGCTAGTCCCAAGGTCTACGGCGTCGACCGTTTGCATGATCTCGCGCACATGAAAGATCCGCCCCCGTTGATCTTCACACCCAACCATCATTCGCATCTTGATACTGCGGTGATGGCGGTCGCTGTGCCCGAACCATGGCGGTCGAAACTGGTTGTCGCAGCAGCTGCCGATTACTTCTTTGATAAGCGCTGGAAAGCCACTATGGCGGCGCTCGCACTGAACGCAATTCCGATAGATCGAGAAGTCACTGGCCGCAAGTCATCAGACATGATCAAAGAACTCATCGAAGATGGCTGGAGCCTGATGATCTATCCCGAAGGGGGTCGCTCGCCCGATGGTTGGGGTCAAGACTTCAAGGGCGGTGCTGCCTATTTGTCAGGTCGCACCGGAGCCGCAGTCGTACCAGTCTTTATTGACGGCACGGGCGCACTTTTTGGCAAAGGTATGAAGCGTCCGAAGTTCGGCACGACCAAAGTTGTCTTCGGTGCTCCGATGCGGGCTCTTGAAGATGAGAACACCCGACGCTTCTCGGCGCGGATTGAAGAAGCAGTCACCGAACTTGGCGATGAATCGTTGACCGACTTCTGGACTGCCCGGCAACGTTCGGCACGCAAAGAAAGCACCAAACTGACTGGTCCTGAATACACCGGCTGGCGTCGTCAGTGGGCATTGTCAGAGCGCCGTGAAATGGGTACCGCTGGTTTGCGACGCCGTCAAAAGCGCCGCTGGCCCGACATCGGAAACTAGATCAGGGTTTTGGTGTTTTGGTTTGCGCGGGGACATTGATTTCATCACCCGGCAAAATGACGACTGAGGCATCGACCCAACCATTTGATGCCATCAGCGCCGAAACTTCAACGCCCCATTTGTCGGCGATACGCGACAAACAGCAATCACCTTCAACAACCGTGTACTTGCCTTGACCTGGATCTGGTCCAGGCATCGTTGTCTCGGTCGGAATCGGCAAGCCCGGCAGAGTGGTCGTCTGCGTTGCTGATGGAGGAATCAGAATATTCGCACCAACGGCTAACGGATGCAACACACCTTCGGGCCAATTGTTGTAGCTCGCCAGCTCATCGGGAGCCACACCAAAGCGACCAGCAATTGCGTACACCGAGTCGCCAGAAACAATCGTGTAACTAATCGCTGGTGGAAGAGTGTTAGCCGGATCAACCGTCGTGACGACTGACGGAGGCGTCGTGGCATAGTTCGTCGACGTGAGTGGACGCAAGGTCGTGACCGATGATCCAGGATCACTACCGCACGCACTCAACAGAGCAAGAGCTCCCAGGCCAGCAGACAAAAGGGTCGTACGAAGTCGTAACACGCCTTTCAATCTAGATCGCCCCGATGCCCCGAACATGGCAGGTGCATTAAACGAGTGGACGAGCGGACGGCAAGATGGGTGCTGGCAAGGTGGTTTCGCCCATTAAATAGGCGTCAACGCCCGCTGCACAGGCTCGACCTTCAGCAATTGCCCACACAATCAGACTTTGCCCACGACCCATATCGCCGGCAACAAAAACACCGGGGACATTTGACATGTACACATCGTTGCGCTCGACATTGCCCCGCTCGTCGAGTTCAACGCCCAACTTGTCGAGCCATGAACCCTTTTCAGGACCAACAAAACCCATCGCTAAGAAAACATAGTCGGCGGGCAATTCGCGATCGCTGCCTTCGACCTTGACGAACTTGCCATCTTTCATTTCAACTTCATGAATCAACAAGGCGCGCACATTGCCCGAACCATCATCAATAAAGCGTTCGGTATTCACGCTGAACAAACGCTCGCCACCCTCTTCATGAGCCGACGTCACTTTGTACACCATGGCGAATTG
>CAMDCI010000089.1 GCA_945889715.1 Bifidobacterium breve
ATGAGATAGTACGACCTGAAACTACTTAATTCGAAGCCGTGCCCACACGGGTTGATGATCGGATGCATCTGTCGCGCCATCGATATATGCGTTTACAGTCTCAAAGTGAGACGATGCAAACACAAAATCGATGCGCATGTCATGGTCGGTGCCTTGTTCTGGGTTGGTCTTAAAGGTTGCCGAAGAGTCTTGAGTCAATTCGGAAAAACGCCAGGTGTCGTGAAACCCGGCCTCGGTCACCAATTTGTATACCTGTGAGGCAGGCTCATCGTTGAAGTCTCCGGTGAGAATAATCTCCTCGGGCATTTGAGGGACAGGATCATTAAGCTGCCAATGTTCTCGATAATTTTCGTCGCCCTCATTGCCGTTCCAAGCTCCACCTTCTAATGTTGCTTGAGAAATTTGCGCAAGCACAGCTCTGATCTGAGATAGACGATTCGTCTCTGTGACATCAGTGAGGTGAAGATTGATGACACGAATTGATTTTTCTGGAGTAACGATGACGGTCTCTAACGCAATGCTCCATAAATTCATGCTCTTCCCCGTGTCATCTTTTGGAAGATGAATGACCCGCGAAGACGCAATGGGGAACCTACTTAAGACCATTAATCCGCACTGACGACGAGTATTGGTCGTTGTCTCTTCTTGCAGGTATGGCCTTGCGTCAACGTCAAGCGAGGGACCAAAGACAGAGTGCCTGTCTGGAAGAAGTTCTTGGATTTGGATCACTTGATCATCCATGTTTGTTCTACGCCAATTTCGATCAATTTCTTGAAGACAAATAATGTCAGCATCGCGGATCGGTTCTATTGATCGAGCAATGTCGTATTGATCGTCAGCCCCAAGTGAATATTGAATGTTGAATGAAACAATAGAAAGTGAACTCATAATTATCTGGCTCTTTCCTGATTACGGTTTGATGTCATGGCATTGAAAAAGTTTGTTTCAACATTCGCAGCACTCACTATATGTGGGACTGGACTTCTAGTCTCATGCGGTCGTACGACTGCGGTTGCTGGAACTTTAAGGGTGGGCAACGACGCCGGTTTTGGTGGTGCTGAAACCATGGATCCGTACGACGGTAATCGAACTTGGCCAACAATCAACATGGTATTTGACCGGCTCATCGGAGTTGATAAAAACTTTTTGCCTATTCCAGAGTTGGCTCTGTCGTGGTCTCCTAATGATGATCTGACCGAGTGGACGATCGCTCTACGTGAGGGCGTAAAATTTCATGACGGCAGTGACTTCAATGCCGACGATGTGGTCTACTCGGTTAACCGCATGATTGATCCAGAATTTGATTCTCCGATACGAGCCGTACTTGGAGTGATTGAGTCTGCGACAGCGGTTAATTCGTACACGGTGCAACTTAAGTTGCAATCTGGAGAAGCCGATCTACCATCACTTCTTGCTGATTACCGCGCATTAATGACTCCAGAGAATTCCCAGGAGACAATTGGAAAAACCCCGATTGGCACTGGCCCATTTCGAATGGAGACGTTTGATCCTGAGGGCACCACAGTTCTTTTAGCTAACGAAGATTATTTTTTCGGAAAGCCTGAATTAAGCAAGATCGAAATCATTACTTTTGCCGATTCTCAGTCTGCCGCCCAAGCTCTTTCTGGTAATCAAGTGGACCTTCTCTTGGCCATTGATGGTAAGACTTCGTCAATTTTCGAAGATGAATCAAAATTTTCAATTCAGACCATTCCTTCGGGAGATTGGAATGCAATTGACTTTCGGACTGACCGAGAACCGTTTAGTGATCCCCGCGTTCTCAAGGCCCTACGGATCGCTGCTGATCGTCAGGTCATTGCTGACACCGTTTTAGGAGTAGGTGGAGGAGTCGTCGCGTGTGACACCCCAGTTTGGTCGGCAGATCCTTATAGGTGGAACGGTGATTGCGCGAAAGATGTTGAGGGGGCAAAAGTCTTGCTCGCTGAGGCTGGTTTCCCTGATGGCATTGATATCGATGTATATACGAGTGATGTAGAAGTACACATGGTTGAACTCGTTGAGGCATATCAGCAGGAGGTCAAGGACGCCGGAATTCGTGTGAACATCAAGATGGTTGATGCAAGTGGATTTTGGGATGACGTGTGGATGAAGGAGTCCGCATTTGTTGACAGCTGGGGGCAGAGGCCTGCGGCTCAAGTCTTGAACGAGGTGTATCGCAGTACTGCAGCATGGAATCCCACAGGAATGGCAGACCCAACCCTTGATGCGATGCTGGATGAGGCTAGATCAACGAAAGATCTTTCGGAGCGGACCAACAAGTACATCGCAATTCAAGAGTATCTGTATGCCAACTCGGCAATATTTCTTCCGTATCATAAAACTCTGACACGCGCCATGAGTAGCAAGGTCAATGGGATTGAGCCAATCGTCATCGATGCTGTTCGGTGGGAAAACATCAGCGTTTCGTGATGGAAACGTGAAGAGTATTTTACAAAGAGTATTTTTCTCCACGTGTGCGTTCGTGGCTTTAGCGGCAGTGGCATTTATTGGAATTGATGCATTGCCTGGCGACGGTTGTACGGCACTTCTCGGACGATTCGGCACTGATGAACAAGTATCCGAATGCCGTACAGAAAATGAACTAGATCAGCCACTCATTAATCGGCTTGGAAGCTGGGCCAATGATCTAGTTCACGGTGATCTTGGCTATTCAATCAAAAGAGATCAATCGGTAGACGAAATCATTCTTCCTCGAATACGAAACACGCTTTTCCTCGGTCTCGTAGCCGCTGTGATTGCCTTTCCAAGCGCAGTGGTTATTGGATTACTGGTTGGGCGATTTCCAAAGAGTCGGGTTGGGAGGATCATCAACGCGGGGAGTGTCATCATGATGACACTCCCCGAGTTCGTGACTGCAACAATTCTGTGGTTGGTTTTCGCAATTTGGATTCCAATTTTCCCGGGAGTGACAGTTGTATCAAGCGACGCATCGCTCGCCGAATTGTTACCTAATGTGTGGATGCCAGCGTTAACACTCGCAGCTGTCGTGTTTGCTCATTCAATGCGGACGACCCGTGCGGGTGTCTCAGTTGTCCAAATGATGCCGTTCATTGAAAGTGCTCGACTTCGGGGTACGAAT
Source organism: Bifidobacterium breve (assembly GCA_945889715.1). Lineage (GTDB taxonomy): Bacteria > Actinomycetota > Acidimicrobiia > Acidimicrobiales > Ilumatobacteraceae > Casp-actino8. The sequence continues at coordinate 3,101 of CAMDCI010000089.1, forward strand.
GAACGAGTAATTTTGTTTCGCCATATTCTGCCCGCAGCGCTTCCGCCTGTCGTGAATGCGATTGCCGTAGACCTTGCATGGTTGTTCACCGGCACTTTTGTTACCGAAGCGGTGTTCAATTATCGAGGTTTGGGTCGATTAGCAATTGATGCAATTTCAGATCGCGATACCAGTCTCATTTTGCCGATTGTGCTCTTTAGTCTTGCCATGTATCTGACGATGTCCTTAGTTGCAGACATTGTTGTCAAGATCCTTGATCCGCGCCTAAGAGTAGAGCGACGATGAAGTTTTTTACAAAAGATAGAACTCCAAGGGGGAAAATCCTTGCCTATTGCGTCCTTGTATTACACGGTGCCATTGCTCTATTTGTACCGATACTGCACCTGACGCCGACCGATGAACAAGATGCGACAACGATGTTGCAGGGTATTTCAGTTGACCATTGGCTTGGTACCGATGGGCTCGGGCGTGATGTTTTTAGCCGTGTCTTGCACGGAGGTCGACCGTCCCTAGTAATCGCTCTGGTGGCTACAGCAATCGCTGCGATGATCGGAGTTTTATTGGGATCATTTGCGGCACTAGCTGGCGGTTGGATAGATGAAGCCTTATCTCGCTTAATTGACTTCTTGCTGGCTGTACCGACACTCATATTGCTTTTGCTTATCGCAAGTTTTTTTGGCCAGGATCCAGTCATTTTGAGCCTGACGCTTGGGCTCATGTACGCACCACCGATTGCTCGAGTTTCACGTGCAAGTACTCAAATACTCCTTGCTCGAGATTTTGTGCGAGTGGCACGTTTGCAAGGTGGAAATGGCCTAACAATTTTAGTGAGTGAGATCTTGCCCAATATTTGGCAAGTCGTCTTTAATGAGATAGCCATGCAATTCACGTGGATTATTCTGGCATTCAGTTCACTATCTTTTTTAGGTCTGGGTGTCACTCCGCCAACTCCGGAATGGGGACTGATGATTGCTGAGGCAAGGTCGTACATGACCATCAACCCAGTCTCGGTCATCGCTCCGATATGTATGTTGGCATCACTTGTTTTGGCAGTCCAAGCATTGGTTGATCACGAATGAACAACATCTTGTCATTTGACCAAGTTTGCGTGGAGGCGTCGAGTGCCAAGGCCGCAGATTTTCCGATACTTGACTCAATAAGTCTCAACCTTCAGCAGGGTGAAAGCTTGGGCATTGTCGGTGGATCCGGAAGCGGTAAGTCAACGTTGTTACGAGTTGCGATGGGAATTCTGGCGCGGGGGTTGAGTCTCGCTTCAGGCACAGTCGTAACAGCAGGTGTTGACTTATTGAACGTTGGACCGGAGATGCGACAAAAAATGTACGGCAACAAAATCGCATTGGTACCGCAGTCAATCGGAGAAGCACTCTCGCCACATCGTACGATCGAAGGACATTTTAAAGACACACTTGGAAGCGCTGCTTCAATTGAGAAAATCGTGGACGCCCTAGTAGATTCAGGTTTAGAAGGATCCAAGTTTCTTCATCGTTTCCCCCACCAAGTCTCTGGCGGAGAACGGCAACGTATTCTGTTAGCTCTCGCGTTAGTAAGGTCGCCCGAGTTACTGCTCCTTGATGAACCGACGTCGGCGTTAGACAGAGATGTCGCCGCCGAAGTTCTAGCAACGATTTCTCGCTTGCAAGAGAAACGCAGATTTGCTCTCATTTGCGTTAGCCATGATTTTGAAGTTGTTCGAAGAACTTGTAGCCAGTTGGCGGTCATGAATCATGGACGAATCGTTGAGCGGGGTCCTACCGATCATGTTTTGACCAAACCAACCGACTCGTATACAAAAGCCCTTCTTGATTCGATTCCAAAACCGAATCATCGAATTCGGGAGTCGCATTCAATGGGGCCTAACTCGGTCATCAGTGCAAACAAAATTTCGGTGATACGTGGTACTAAAAATCGAGTACTCGATTCTCTCGACTTCGAGGTTCGGCAAGGCGAAGTAGTCGGTGTCATCGGTCAATCGGGCAGTGGCAAATCAACTTTATTGTCAGTGATCTGCGGATTGGTGTCACCTAGTTCGGGTTCAATCTGTACTGGGGATGGATTTGACTTATCGATTCCGCTGGCGAAACGTCCATTGAACATTACGGGGGCAATTCAATTGGTGTTTCAGAACCCCGACGACTCGCTGAATCCAAAACGAACTGTCCAGCAATCACTGTCGCGGTATTCGGGAGCCACTGTGAGTCAATTGATTCAGGTTCTTGAATCTGTTGAGCTAACTTCGACATTTTTGTCGCGATACCCGAGTGAAATGTCAGGCGGAGAAAAGCAGCGGGTTGCGATCGCACGTGCTCTGCTAACGCAACCCAAAATATTGCTACTTGATGAAGTCACATCCGCGTTAGATGTGAATATTCAAGCTGCCGTTTTTCAGATGCTTGCGAAAGTTCAGCAATCAACAAAGATGGCCATGGTCATTGTCTCTCACGATCTTGAGTTGGTTGCTTCATTCGCCGACCGGTTAGTTGTGCTAAGGGATGGACAAGCGATAGAGCATGACTCAGCTCAAATAAGGTGATGGCATGGGCATGGGCGAAGGCGATCTGGTCGGAAAAAACTGAGGAAACCTGCCACTTCACCAGACCAGATCGTCTGATTTGACGTGCGGATCGCGGTATTGAGATTGTTGTGGCGATTGAAGATCGCTTTATAAATGAACTTTCTACGCAAATGAAAAAGGGTCTTGATCAGTCGATGACTCGACTGATCAAGACCCTTGATGTCAGTGGATCCACTTGAGGTTTACGCGAGGTCAACCATGGTGAGGCGGCCTTCGAGTCCGATTGGGGGTAGGACGGTTGGGTGTCCTGCCCACACCTGCACATCATCACCCGTTCGACCGTCTGGACCCTCGGCGATTAACTCAACGATGAGGCCTGCCACGTCATCGGCTTGCATCGTGCCCGACGGCAACGGCCGATCGCCCAACACACTCAAAAACATCGGCGTGATGGTGGCACCCATGCCAAATGAATTCACCCGAATCTTGTGCGGTGCCAGGTCGCGAGCCCAGGCGTTAGTGATTCCTTTGATGCCCCATTTTGACGAGTCGTATATATCGAAATTCTTGCTGCCAACCGGCGGACGCTGCACGTCTTTCCACGGACACTCTTGGGCGTGAGTGTGATCGAGCAATTCTGGCCAACCACACGTATGTATATGGTCGGTCGTAATATTCACAATGTCTCCACCGTCGGCGAGCATGTGAGGAATGGCGGCTCGGCCAGTGAGGTACACGCCTCGCAGGTTGACGTTGATGACATCATCAAAATCTTGGATGGCGCGTTCATACGAATCTTTCGTCGGCTGTGTGGGGCGAACAATGCCAGCGTTGCTGACGACGATGTCAATCCCGCCCATTGCCCGAGCAGCGTTATCAATAAAACTTTTGATCTGTATGGGTTGGCTGACATCGGCAACCTCGGCATAAACAATGTCCGACCATTGACGGAGCTCTTCGGCGACTTCAATCACGCGCGGATCTTTGTCGCAGACGCTGACAAATGTCCCGGCTTGCGCAAGAGACTTTGCTACTGCATATCCGAGACCATTGGCGGCGCCAGTAATGATTGCTTTTCGTTGCACAATTGGATTGACCATATTTGCGATATTAGTTTGTCCACATGGTTGTCAAGACAAAAACACCGGTGAAAACGAAAGCATCGGCAAAACCTGCGAAACGCACTTATGTTCGTCGGGGTGATATTGAAGAGCGGCTCGTTGACACTGCACTGCGCCTTTTGCTCACTCGCGACCCCGAATCATTGACGATTCGCGAAATTGCTGCTCAGGCAAAAACTCATCACCGCTACATCCCCGATTACTTCGGAGGTAAAGGCCCACTGTTTGCCGAAGTGTTTCCACGAGCTAGTGCATCCATAGTTGGCATCGTTGAGGAAGGAACCATCAAAACCTTTCCGAGTCCTGAACTGGTCCGCATGATCCGTCTCGTGAGTTGGTTGGCGGTCAACGAACCGAAATGGTTTAGAACTCGTAAAAACGGAATGGTTCTTGAAGCGGTCACTGCTTACTACCAAAATACGTACGAACTCAATGACAGTAATGCACACCATTTGGCACAAAAGTTAGTGGCTGCAGTGGTCGTGTCGGTGTTGTACCCAGACATCATTCGCTTTCATCGCGATCAAACGAAAGAATTTTTGGAAAGCGACCGCGCCATTGCTCTTTTTCTTGTGAGCCAACAGAAGACTGCAAAGTCTAAGAAATAGTGATTCAGTTATCTAAATAGTCGTTGGTCCGTGGAAAATGTCGCCGTTATTGAATATGGCAACTCGAGCCGGGCACGGTAAATCAACAATCAAGTTTTCCGTGAGTGTGATGAAACGCGATGTCCAGCCGTCGGGCATTCGTCGTGGTTTGATTTCGCTGCGTCGTTGATGCAGATGTGATTCAACGGCTTGCGGTAACAAGGTTGCGCCGCCAACAAAATCATCGTTGGTATCGATGACTTCAAGAGTTCGGCCAGCAGCGAAGAATACGCGATGACTTTTGAAGACGGGCAAGACGGTGACGCCTTCAAAACCCTTTTCGGGTCGACCAGGACGAGCGACTAACGCAAACACGCGATGACCGATCTGGGTTGTTTCAACAGGGCCATCGAATTCGGCGTTGGGCGGACGGCGAAAGAACGCCGCGTCGTGCTG
>CAMDCI010000090.1 GCA_945889715.1 Bifidobacterium breve
TTACTCACCTTGCCGTCCTTCACAATGATTTCTTCCATGACGGCCAAGCCAAGGCCCTGGGCTATTCCGCCTTCAACTTGCCCCATTGCCGATAACGGATTCAATACCCGACCAACATCTTGCGCAGTCGCGATTTGAACAACTTTGACTAGCCCGAGTTCGGGATCAACGTCAACAACTGCACGGTGGGCAACGAACGCGTAAGCAACGTGGCAATTGCCCTGACCGTTCTCATCCATGTCTTCGGTCGCGGGGTGGTGGTATTCCTCAGTGCAATCGATATCGACGCCATCAATAGCCGCGAGAACTGCAAGGCGATGGCCTGTGAGCCGGTCCACAATGTCTGTTCCGTCAATTTCAAGTTCCGTACGATTCATCGAGTTCTTTGTCGCAACATGATCGAACAATTGCTCTAATGCTGCTCGGCAAGCCGCCTGAACTGCTCCACCGCTCATCCAAGTTTGACGACTGGCCGAGGTTGAACCGGCCGAACCTACTTGAGTATCGATCGTGTCTAAGAAAACATCATCGACTCCCAGAACCGTGCGGGCGATCTGTTGGGCCAACATAGTGAAACCTTGACCAACTTCAGATGTGGCGAACTTGATACTGACAACACCATCACTAATACGGCAACGGGCCGTTGAATAGTCATCGAAACCTTCGCTGTACATCAGGTTCTTGATGCTGACACCCCAGCCAACGCCACGCTTGATATTGGATGGTTGAGCGGTCAACCCTGTTCCGCCGGGAATCGTTCGCAGGTCGGCGGTGCTGCTCATCGGGGGAGGCATCGGTATCGCATCAGTCTCACGAATGCATTGAGCAACAGGAGCAACGCTGTCCATGATCTGTCCGGTGATCATGCGATCGCCAGTTTCCATTGCATTGAGCAACCGAATATCAACGGGGGAGATTCCAACGGCTGCCGCAAGTTTCTCCATTTGGCTTTCATGAGCAAAACAAGCCTGCACAACACCAAAGCCACGCATCGCACCGCACGGCGGATTATTGGTACGAATCGCCCAGCCATCAACAATTGCGTTGTCGCATTTGTACGGGCCTTGAGTATGGGTGATGCCATTAACGAGAACTGCCGGAGAAGTACTGCAATAAGCGCCTCCATCAAAAACCATGCGTGCTTCAATTTTGACGATCTTGCCATTGGTGTCGGCGTGGTGTTTCATCCAAATCTTGGCTGGATGTCGATGCACGTGTCCGTAGAAGCTTTCTTCTCGCCCATACGAAATGCGTACTGGTCGACCCGACTTCACTGCCAACAAAGCCGTATGGACTTGCAAGCTGATGTCTTCGCGTGCACCAAATGCTCCACCAACGCCACCCAGGACCAAACGAATATTTTCTTCGGGGATATTGAGACAATCGGCGATCTGCTTGCGATCTTCGTGAAGCCATTGGGTAGCCACATACATTTCAAGGCCGACGCCTCCAGAATCGGGAACCGCTAGAGCAGATTCAAGACCGAGAAAGGCTTGATCTTGCATTCCGATTTCGTACGTACCTTCGACCTGAATAGCACCGACAACCGATGTATCGCCACTGATGATTCGTTGATGGCGAAATATGTTTCCGTCGGGATGAATTTGTTCGGCGATACCTGAAATGCAATCCTCTGGATCGGTGACAGGAGTGAGAACTTCATATGTGACCTTGATCGCCGCCAACGCTCGTTGGCAGGTCTCGGGATGATCAGCAGCAACCGCAGCAATAGGTTCTCCGCTATAGCGCACAGTGTCACCAATGGCAGCGAATACGGGTTGATCTTGCATGATCAACCCGTAAGTCAACTTTCCTGGTACATCGGCGGCCGTGATGACTGTGCTCACACCGTCAATTGCATAGGCGCCTGATACGTCGATCGAAATGATGCGAGCGTAAGGATGAGGACTGCGTAAGGTGGCGCCCCACAGCATGTTGTCGGCCCACATGTCACTCGAAAACGCAAAGCCGCCTTGTACTTTGGCGACACCGTCGGGACGACTTGCACTCGTTCCGAGCGTGCCGTGTCGCAACGACGTAGATGCAGCAGTTGTAGTCACGAGTTGGTTCTCCGTTGATCAGCGACTGTGCGAACTGCTTCCAAAATTCGGCCGTAACCGGTGCAGCGACAAATATTGCCCGAAAGTGCTTCGCGAATCTCGTCATCAGTGGGCTGAGGATTGTTTTCGAGAAGATGGTGAACTGCGACGATAAATCCAGGGGTACAAAAACCGCATTGCACTCCGCCCTCAGACAAAAATGCTGATTGGACATCGGTGAGCGCACCATCAGGTCCAAGACCCTCAACGGTGAGAATTTCCGTTTCCACTGCATCAGCGGCCATCACCAAACACGAGCAAACAGCTTTGCCGTCGAGTATGACTGTGCAACTGCCACATTCACCTTGTTCGCAGGCTCCTTTTGCGCCCGGAAGTCCAAGGCGCTCTCGCAACACGTAGAGAAGGCTCTCGCCAATCCATGCATCCCTGACTTGACGTTCTTGACCGTTGACGCGTAACGAGTAAATCTCATTCGACTGACCAGAAACGGGGATGTTGATACTCATGAAAAAGACCTCGTCAATAAACGTTGAGCTAAGACACCTACAGCATGGCGTCGGTATTCGGCGGTTGAACGATGATCGTCGATTGGGCGCGACTCCAACGCCACTCGTCGACCAAATTCTTCAGCAACTGACGGATCTAATGTGGCACCAGCTCGAAGTGATACTGATTTCATGAGCCATGCTTCGGCGCTATACGCACGAATAATTGTTGGGCCGACCGAACCCAAAGCAATGGTCACGATGCCTTCATCGCTGTCGCGTACGAGACAAGCTGATGCGGTCGAAATGACCATTGCGTTGCGGGTTCCAACTTTGGCGTACCCTTGCCATCCAGCGATGATGGGCAACGAAACCGAGTGTACAAATTCAGATGGCTGCAGCGAATTTCTTTTAACGCCCACCATGAAATCAGCAAATTCAATATCACGAGTGCCTTCTGGACCAATCACGTGGATGGTGGCATCAAATGCAGCGAGTACCGGTAGTGAATCTCCAGCCGGCGAACAGGTGCCTAGGTTCCCGCCAAGTGTTCCCGCAGCGCGAATCTGCGGTGAGCCAACCGTTCTGGCCGCCTGAGCGAGAGCAGGCACGAGCCGAGCGATTTCGCCATATTCCATGTCGGCATAGGGGACCCCTGCACCGATGGTGATCCTAGATTGGCTTGCTCGCGTTGACCACTCGGTGAGCTCTTTGACTTGGCGCAGGCTGATCATGATGTCGGGCTTGCGTCCGTGAAGGTTCACTTCAACCATGTAGTCGGTGCCCCCAGCGAGCAACTTTGCTGCGGGGTGTTCTTGAAAAACTTCTACGAGTTCATCAACGCTTCGGGGAATCAGGACTGGCACGTCATTAGTTTACATTTTGTAAACGACTGGAGTGAGTTCTCAACCCAGCGTGAGCTCCAATTCCCGGGCTTTCCTGCGCATCTTGACGAACGACATGCTGCCAGCGATCGCCATGATGCCAATCACCACGAGATACGCCAACCAGGGGAGGTTTTTGCCCGTAGTCAGAAGGTAGATGTCTGGAGCACCAAAGCTCGTCAGGGTAACCAATCCCCAAAGAATCGAATTGCGAATGTGATGCTTCGACAGGGCTACGACCATTTTCGCGGTCGCAAAGGCGAAAATTGGTGAGGAAATGACCTCAACACCCGCGAAAATCCAAATATTGATGCCAAATTTGGCAAAAAAGACGTCAGCAAAGATGACTCGAAGGATGCTCCACGCCACGACAACTATAAACCAGACTCGCTCAAGTGAATTTTGCCTCGTTGCCACGGGCTACAGGTTAAAGGGGCGTAGGGTTTTATCGCTGTGTTTAATAAAACTCCTGTTCTTCCTGACCGTCCCAAACATGCCACACGTGACATGTCGCTCGCACTTCACGCCTTCACGGCCACAGGAGTTCTCGTCGGGATGGCTGCTCTTGTTGCGGTACTCGATGGCTCGGCACGTTTGGCCATCATTTGGCTTCTCGTCGCGCAGTTGATTGACGGTATCGACGGACCTTTGGCTCGACGTCTCTTACCCGAGGAAGCCACCACGAAGTTTGACGGTTACGTACTCGACCTCGTGATCGATTTCGTCACCTGCGTGCTCGTTCCTGCGGCTTTCCTTTGGGAATTTAATATGGTCAATCACGATCGATCAGGAATGATCGCGGTGGCGGCCCTTTTAATGTTTTCGTGCTTGTGGTTCAGTCGTACCGATCAACAAGACTCCGAAAGTTGGTTCCACGGTTTTCCGGCATCATGGAACATGGTCGTACCAACCTTATGGCTCTTAGACAGTTCACATTCTGTGACCCTGGTAGTTGTTGCAATTCTGTCAATTTTGACGATGACTAACGTGCAATTCGCCCATCCTGTGCGCGTCGTTCAATGGCGAGTATGGAATATGGCAGCTATCTCCATTTGGGTTGCTGGTGTGCTCCTCGGAACTATTTGGTCACCGAATATTCCGGTCTCGCTCATCGCCTTGATCTTTGTTGGACCCTCAATGGTCGCTGCATCAACTGTGGCTCGACACATTGAAGTCACGCGCAACATTCAGTTATTCCGCCAGCGATAACAGCGAACAGTTATTTCGCTGAGTCATCCCAGCCAGCAAAGGCGTCGATCGTTGCTTTGACATCGCCGAGGGGGTACAAAATCGGGCACGTGCAACCGTGATCGATGTAGTGCTTCACCTTGGCACGTGCTTCGGCTGGAGTGCCACTAGCAGTCAACATCTCGACAATCTCATCGGGCACAAGTTTGCTCGCGGCCTCAACTTGTTCGTGGCTGGCGGGCCACGTGAGGACTTCGCCTACTTTGTCGAGCAACGACTGCGGGACTCCAGAAGCCTTCATGATGTGCGGTTGTTGTCCAAGATATTGAGTCACCATCAGTCGGGCCATATCAAGAGCAGTTTGACGATCTTCGTGAACGCTGCATACGACTAGTTGCGGTCGGTCAATATCGTTCAACGAACGACCAGCCTTAGTCGCTCCTTTTTCAAGGGCCTCCAGAGCCTGATCGTTGTAATCGGGAGACACTAAGTAGTTAAGAACGACTCCGTCAGCAATTTCACCAGTAAGTTCCATCATTTGCATTCCGGTGGCACCGATATAGATCGGAACATCCTTTGGACGACGATCTTGATACACATAATCAAGTTCAACTCCATCAAGGTGGACGTACTCGCCATTGAATGTCACTGTTTCGTTGTTCAGCAATGCACGAACCGTTGTGACAATTTCACGCATGACCCGTAACGGCTTTGATCGATCAATCCCAACTTTTTGTGCGAGCGGATCCCACCACGCACCAATACCCAGAATGACCCGACCTGGCGCCAAGTCGTCAAGTGTTGAAAATGTTGCAGCTAGACGAGCAGGATTGCGGCTCCAGCAATCGACGACGCCACTACCAACCTTGATGCGTTCAGTCACACTCGCGAAAGCAGCCATAGGAACAGTTGCTTCACGCACAAGTCGACTTTCGGCCTGCCAGACAGCATCGAAACCTTTGCTCTCGGCGTATTGCGCGAATTGCATTCCCTCACGAATGGTATGAGCGTCTTGTAGATAGATCGCGACGGGTTGAATGTTGTTGGTTTGGCTCATAATAAGTAGTGCCTTTGTGATTGTGAGGTTGTTTACATCTTTGCAAAAAGTCGTGCAGCGGCTTCAGAGGCCTTATGTCGAACTTCATTGAGGTCAACTCGTGTCGGCAAACCATCGTGAAGCAAACTTTCGCCTTCAGATGAACGCACGCTGAGCGCACGAATCCCGGGAGTGAACGCCACGTGCCATGGACTGTCGCTGTGGTCGTAGCTCCAAGTCACCTGATCATCTCGACACTCGGGAATGAAAACGTAACTATTTTCTAACCAACTCCAAGCGAGATCAGGGGAGAGTGTGACATCATCTGCTCGGTAAGCCACATAGGCAAGACGCATTTCTTCGAGCATGTCAGCACCGATTCCATCGGTTCCAAGAATTATCTTGTTCGAACGCAATGCTGGTCGGGCGTAGCCGACACCATTATTCATATTGCTACGGGGGTTATGAGCAATCGTTCCTCGTAGATTTCGGTCGAGATGCACGCAGTGAATGAGAAGCCAATCATCTTGAGCAAGTTTTTCAAGACGTGATCCTGCAGCGATGTCATCAATTCCTTCGGCCACATGTATGTGCACTCCGACACCTAGATCCTTCGCAAGACCAGAGGCGCTTTCTAGTAACTCTTCCGAACAGGTGAACGCCGCGTGGACCCCAACCATCCCGCGACCACCCGATGAAATGAAGCGTCGATTTTCTTCGAGACCCCGTTGACCAGCCTCTGCTCCATGGCGATCAGTGACACCGTACGAACACACCACCCGTACGCCAACTTCTTGACACGCCTGAGCAATGACATCAAGGCTTCCCTCAATCGCATTGGGGCTCTCATGGTGATCAATGATTCCTGTCGTCCCACTCATCAATGCGTCGACGGCTCCCAATTTCGCCGACCAATAAATCATGTCGAGGTCAAGCGCAGTATCCAAGCGCCACCACACCTGCTGTAGTATTTCTAAAAAATTTGTTGGCTGTTTCGGCGGGGCCGGCATTCCACGCGCCAACGATGAATACAAATGATGGTGACCACACACAAGACCAGAGGTGGTGCTTGTCATGTCAGTCGTTGTCTTCGTTTGTCGGGCGCATCGGCAACACGTTTCGCCACTGACCGTCGTAGTCGAAAAGAGCAGTTGCGACTGCGCCAGCTGTTGGCACTAAACCAATTTCACCGACCCCCTTAATTCCGTAGGGAGCATTCGGTTCAGGAGACTCAACGAGAATGACTTTGACCGGCGGCATGTCCTTGGCGCGAATGATTCCGAGTGAACGCAAGGTCTTATTGGTGGGAAAACCAGTTTCGGGATCGGACGGGAAGTTTTCGGAGAGAGCGTAACCAAGGCCCATGTGTACCGAACCTTCAATTTGTCCCTCACACAAAGTTGGGTTGACGGCCATACCTACGTCATGGGCTGCCACCACTTCGGTGACTTTTCCGGTATCGCGATCGACAGTGACAAGTTGGGCGGCATAACCAAACGTTGAGTGAATTGTCGGGTTTTCAACTTCACCCAACTTCTGCGTCCAGTCAACTCGGTACTCGCCGTAGTGATCGACGCCCACCGCACAATTTGCGGCGCGGGCGGCCTCACACGCGGCCTTCACAGCTCCGGCGCCCATCAAAGTGCCACGTGATCCAGTGGTTTGCCCAAATCCGAGTTCACGAGTTGTATCGACGATCACTCGAATGCTGTCAGGATCAATTCCGAGTTCATGCACCGCTACTTGTAAGGCAACAGTGTGGATGCCCTGACCCATTTCAGTCCAACCATGTCGAACCTCAACGATTCCGTCTTCACGGAAATGAATGACTGCTCCACTGATTTCTTTGAAACCGTTTCCGAGGCCAGAGTTCTTCAGACCTAAACCAAGCCCCACAGCTTGACCTGACGCGATCGCAGCATCATAGAAAGGTTTGATTTCATCGAGGCAGCGTTCGGCGCCAAGACATCCATCATCCATGATCTGACCAGGTCCCCAAACAGCACCCGGCTTAATCACATTGCGCTTGCGCAT
>CAMDCI010000091.1 GCA_945889715.1 Bifidobacterium breve
AGGCGATCAATGAGGTCTGAATAACTCACGCCTGATGCCATCCATAATTTCGGGTACATCGAGATCGGCGTAAACCCGGGCATGGTATTGACTTCATTGCACAAGAAGCCACGACCGTTTTCTTCGAAAAAGAAGTCAACTCGAGCCAAGCCTTCACCGCGAAGAGCTTGAAAAACCTCAACGGCTAGTTGGCGGACTGTGTCGCTTTGCGTTTGGGTGAGCGGTGCCGGGATCATGAGTTGTGCACCGTCGCTGAGGTACTTGTCGTCGTAGTCGTAGAACTCATGTCCTGGCACAATTTCGCCGGCGACACTTGCTTGCGGCTGATGACTGCCGAGAACTGCAACTTCAATTTCTCGTCCGACAATTGCTTCTTCACAAACAATCCACTCGTCATACGTCATCGCAATATCGGTTGCCGAAACGAGTTCGTCAAAATCGTGGGCCTTGCTCACGCCAACCGACGATCCCATATTGGCTGGTTTCACAAAGATGGGATATTTGAGTTCAGCAGCAATTTGTTGAAGTCGTGATGCAGACACATCACTGTCGCGTAGAGCGACATAACGAGGTTGGGCGATTCCGTGACGGGCAAGCACATCTTTAGACATCGCTTTATCCATGCCGACGGCTGAAGCCAAGACTCCTGCTCCGACATACGGGACATCAAGTAGTTCAAGAAGTCCTTGCACTGTGCCGTCTTCACCCAAAGGTCCGTGCAATAGCGGCATCACCACGGTTGATCCACTGGCTGACGCAGCACTGAGGGCAAGTGCTGATGACACTGCTCGACCAGTTGCTTCAAGTCGAGCCGGAATTGCCTCGGGGCCTTGGTCAAGTGCCGCCATTGCCGATTCGGCTAGGTGCCATTGGCCAGATCGATCAATGCCAAGGGCAGTCACGGTGTACCGATCGGGATTGACCGCTTTCATCACGTGGGCGGCGGTCGAACAACTCACATCGTGTTCAGCCGACTGGCCTCCGAAGATGATGACGAGATTGATGCGGTCGGTCCCGCTGCTCTCAATGTGGCCCACGGTTAGACGATAGTGCGCCATAACGCTCCGTACCGGCAGGTAACAGGAAAGGCAGGCAATAGGTAAGTCGCCACCGAACCTGACGCACTAGATTTGACGGCGTATGACACGGTCACAGTCAAATAGTTCAGATCCCAAGTTTCTCACCCATCACGCTCTACGAATTAAGGGCTTTTCCAAGAGCGAGACCTTGGCCGAGATCGTGGCGCTTGATGTGGCAGTCGTCGATCAGCATCTACAAGAGTTGCGAGCCGAAGAAATGGCGATGTTCCGCGAAGCTCGTTCGCTGTGGCAACTCACTCCCGCTGGTCGTGCGGCCCACCCCGAAGCCTTAGCCAAAGATGTTGCTGGATTCAATCTTGATGCGTTGAAGCCGCATTACCACTCGTTCTTAGAAATTAATGACACGTTCAAGCACTTGTGTGGTGATTGGCAGTTGCGTGATGGCGCTCCGAATGATCACTCTGATGACAAGTACGACCACGAAATCATTGCGCGGTTAGTGACCCTTCATGCTGGGGCCGAACCGGTGGTCTCGTCGATGGCCACAATTGTTCCCCGCTTGTCACCGTATGTGCCGCGACTTGAATCAACATGCAAGTTGGTCGTAGGTGGCGCAAACAATATGTTTACCGGTGTGATGTGTGGTTCATTCCACGATGTCTGGATGGAACTCCACGAAGATCTCATTTTGTCGCAAGGTATTGACCGCGCTGCCGAGGGTTCATTCTGATGGCCCGCTTCGGACGTGTCATCACGGCAATGGTGACACCGTTTGACGCAAGTGGTGCTCTTGATCTTGATGGTGCGCGTCGCTTGGCGCGCTGGTTGCAAGACAACGGCAACGATGCACTGGTTATTGCTGGCACTACGGGTGAGGCCCCGGTGCTCACCGACAACGAACGTTTGAGTTTGTTCGCCGCCGTCGCAGAAGCAGTAACAATTCCGGTCATTGCCGGAACTGGAACCAACGACACGTTGCATTCGATCCATATGACCAAAGAAGCAACCAAACTGGGTGTCGCTGGATTGTTGGTCGTTGCGCCTTATTACAACCGTCCGCCGCAATCGGGCATCGAAGCCCATGTGCGTGCCGTTGCTGAATCTTCACATTTGCCAGTCGTTGTCTACGACATCCCCGCGCGTACAGGTCGCAAGATCAATACCTCAACACTGTTGAAGTTGGCTCGCGAAGTGAAGAATGTGGTGGCCTTGAAAGATGCCGCGGGCAACCCGGCCGAAACCGCAAATGTCATTGCTCAAGCGCCGGCTGGTTTTGAGGTGTATAGCGGAGACGACGGATTGACTTTGCCGTTGATGGCTGTTGGTGCGGTGGGCGTTATCGGTGTAGCCACACACTGGGCTGCCGCCGATCATCAACGCATGTTTGATTGCTGGGAAGCCGGAGACACCGCGGGCGCAATCGCGATTAACCAAACATTGCTTGAAAGTTTCTCGTATGAAACTGGCGATGAGTCACCGAACCCGATTCCGAGCAAGGTCATGATGAATCTGCTCGGGCTCAATGTGGGTCAATGTCGTTTGCCGATGGGTCCGCCAGCAGATTTCGTCGCCGAAAAGGCCAAAACTGTTTTGGCTAACTTGCAAGCGTCTCGTCAGAGAGTTTCCTGATGGCCGCTTCGGTCCGCGTGGCCTTTCTCGGAGGCCTTGGTGAGATCGGTCGCAACTGTATGGTCATCGAACAAGATGACAAGTTGTTATTGATCGACTGCGGTTTAATGTTTCCTGATGCCGACATGCACGGCATCGATTTAGTTCTTCCCGACTTTACGTGGCTGCGTGAAAATGCTGACCGCGTTGTTGCCTGCGTGGCGACACACGGGCACGAAGATCATGTTGGGGGATTGCAGTATTTGCTTCGCGATCTCAGTTTCCCGGTGTACGGCTCGGACGTAACACTTGGCCTTGCTAAGAATCGCATTGAAGAGGCAGGACTTCTCGGTAAAACCGAGCTCGTTGTTGTGGGCGACGGTGAACGGCGAATGATCGGCCCGTTTGATGTTGAATTCATTCCGGTGACACACTCGGTGCCACATGCATTTGCCATCGCGGTGCACACGCCGCAAGGAGTCATTCTTCACTCGGGCGATTTCAAGTTAGACCTCACACCCGTTGATGGTCGTCGCACCGATTTGGCGCGAATCGGTGCAATCGCTTCAAGCGAAGGAATTCGTTTGCTGTTATGCGACTCAACGAACGCTGAAGAACATGGTTATGCGCCAAGTGAAACTTCAATTAGTGGCGTGTTGTGGTCGCTATTTCACGAACATCGCGATCGGCGTATCATCACGGCAAGTTTCGCCAGTCATATCCATCGCATTCAACAAATCATTGATGCGGCGGTCGACACTGGTCGCAAAGTGGCGACGATGGGTCGCTCAATGCAAAAGAATGTGCGCATGGCCCGAGATCTTGGAGTGCTGCGAGTCCCAGACGACACATTGATTGATATCGAGCAAGCCGACGACTATCCACCGAGCAAGGTGTGCATTATTTCGACGGGAAGCCAAGGCGAACCAATGTCGGCGCTGTCGTTGATGGCGCGCGGCGACAGTAAGTGGCTCAAGGTCGGAGAACATGACGCGGTGATTTTGTCGAGTCATGCCATTCCAGGAAATGAAACCAACGTCACTCGCGTGATTGATGGCTTGTTGCGTCTCGGAGCCGAGGTCATCCATTCGGGAATCGCCGATGTTCATGCGACTGGGCATGCTCAGGCCGATGAATTGAAAACATACTTGTCAATTGTGAAGCCAGAGTTCTTTGTTCCGGTACACGGCGAGTACCGACACCTCGTTGCCCATGCGAAGTTGGGTATTTTGATGGGTGTCGCCAAAGAAAATGTCTTGCTGTGTGAAGACGGCGATGTCATTGAACTTTCTGACGAAGGGCTTGATCATTCCGGTCGAATTCCGGCTGGCTATCTATACGTCGATGGCATCGTTGGCGACGTTGGTCAAGGAGTTTTACGCGATCGCAAAGTACTCGCCGAAGAAGGCGTCGTTGTCGTCGTCGTGACAGTCGATATTGGTTCGGGCAAAGTGCTCACCGGCCCCGAGATCATTACTCGTGGATGGGTGTATGCCCCCGAAGCCGAAGATCTGCTCGATGAAGCCTGCGATGTCGTTGCGGCGGCAGTTGAAAAGGCACTTGCTGAAGGTGTGCGCAGTCCCGAGGCTCTCGAAAAAGATGTACGACGTGCTGCTGGTCGTTTTGTTAACGAACGTACGAAGCGTCGACCGATGATCGTGCCAGTCGTCATGGAGGCGTAATTGTTGCGTCGGCTAGGAATGGTTGTTGCGCTATCAAGTGTGTTGGTTGTCGTTTCGTCTTGTGGAAAGAATTCAGCGGCACCTGATACCGCCGGATTGCGCATTGACCAAATTGAAACTGCGCTCAATGCTCTTGAACAAAAAGCCGGTGCCGGCTTAGAGTTTTTTGAAATCAATGCCACGACTGAATTGGTCAATGTTTTCGTCGCAACTGATCTTGATGGAATTCCCAACGCCGATGGTTTGCCCGACGCGGTCGTGCATTATGTCTTCACAGAAAAAGATGGCCTTGAAACAGCACCCGATCCAGTGGGAGCCAACGGCCCGACCTTTGCTCGAACTGCACTTGATTACGAGCCATCAACCATCTTGCGCAAAGTTTTGTCAGAACTTCCTGATTCGACCCCGCAAATGTTTGTGTTAACCGCAGCGGGCACCGCGGCGGAGTCGACAGGAACTGTGCAGTATCGATTGATCATGCAGTCGTCCCAAGGCGGTCAGATGTCGGTCGTTTTGACGAACAGCGGAGAAATCATCGGAACTGACGCCGAATAGTCGTTTTGGTTCGTTTTGGTTCAAATTCGGTGTGAGTAATTCAGGGGTATGCCCGAACGCATGCGCGCCTCATTGCTAGCGTTCGGGGTGATGGCCGCTAAGAGACCCGCAGCTAAAAAGCCTGCATCACGTACAAAATCTGCTTCAGAATCTGAAGTCAGCAAGCCAACCAAGCGTGAAGCGCGCCCGAGTGAAGTGCGTCAGGCGATCGATGGTCGTCAAAGTGAGTTTTCAGCGATCGCTTTTATCTTGCTCGGAATCATCGTCGGTCTTGCGGTGTATCTGCGTCTTGCGGGTCCGGTAGGTCGCGGTGCCGATACTGCACTTGGTTGCCTATTAGGACTTGGTCGCTATGCCTTGCCGCCAATTTTTATCGCTATCGGCGTTTCTCACCTTCGCGGTGACGAATCTCCCAATCGCATGAAGCTTGCCCTGGGTTGGGGCGGAGTCGTCCTTGCCAGTTTGGGAATCTTGCATGTGGTGAAGGGCCCAGATGCCTTCACTGGAGTCGCGGCACTTGGTGGAGCAGGTGGCTGGCTCGGTGCATTGCTTGGTCAGATTCTTGGTTCGGCTGTCGGTGCGATTGCAGCAGTACTCATCTTGACGGCAATTTGCCTCGGTTGCAGTTTGTTGATTACGTCATTGAGCCTGAAAGACACCGCAATCAAAATCAGCGAGATTTCAGGGAAGGTGTTCGGCGGTGCATCGTCGCGAATGCGATCAGCTGCGCAGAATCTCAGCACCTTGTCGACCGATAAACAAGAACAGCAAAATGTTGACGAGGTCGATGACGACGAGTCTGATCCGACGCCACCCATGTTCGTTGTTGAGCCCGAGGATCGTCGCGTCCCAGAAGTAGAAGTAGAAGTTGACGAACCAGAACCGGTTAAGCCTGAACGCAAAAAGCCGACTGCAGAAGTTGTCACCGATGAACCACACACTCAGGGACAACTAGATACGGGTCCATCACCGAAAAAGGGTTCATGGAAATTGCCACCGGCATCATTTCTTGTTCGTAGTAGTAAGCAAGCCATTGACCAGGCCGAAGTTGATCAGCGCGGGAGAGATTTAGAAGAAGCGCTACGAGCACATGGCGTTGACGTTCGGTTGGTCGACAAGACGGTTGGCCCAACCGTGACCCGATTTGAACTTGAACTCGGATCAGGTGTCAAAGTTGCGCGTGTGACCAGTCTGCAAAAAGACATTGCCTACGCGATGGCGGCGACCGACGTGCGAATTCTGGCGCCGATTCCTGGCAAGTCAGCAATTGGTATTGAGGTTCCGAATAAAACGCGTCAATTGGTTTCGCTGGGTGACCTCATGGCATCAAACGAATCGAAGGTTGCCAATCATCCACTTGATGTGGCAATGGGCAAAGACATTGCCGGTCGTTCGGTTTTCTTGAACCTGGCAACGACGCCTCACTTGCTGATCGCTGGAGCAACAGGTGCTGGTAAATCAAGTGGTATCAACTGCATCATCACCTCAATCTTGATGCGGGCAACTCCCGATCAGGTGAAACTGATTTTGATCGACCCCAAACAAGTTGAAATGGGTCAGTACGCGCGTTTGCCACATTTGCTCACCCAGCCAGTGACGAACCCCAAGAAGGCAGCAAATGCTTTGGCGTGGGCCGTGAAAGAAATGGAAAAGCGTTACGACTTGCTTTTCGAAATGGGCTATCGCGACATCACTGGTTTCAATGCTGCTTTTGATCGAGGCGAGATTAAAGCCGGAGTTGGTTCTGAGCGTGAGTTTGAGCGCATGCACTACATCGTGGTTGTGGTCGACGAATTAAACGACCTCATGATGGTGGCGGCCCGCGATGTTGAAGAAAGCATTACGCGTATCGCCCAGAAAGCTCGTGCAGTTGGTATTCACCTCATCGTTGCAACTCAGCGTCCGTCAGTCAACGTGATCACGGGTGTCATTAAAGCCAACGTTCCGGCTCGTGCTGCTTTCGCCGTGTCATCACAGATGGATAGTCGAGTCATCCTCGATCAGATCGGCGCCGAGAAGTTGGTCGGTAAGGGCGACATGTTGTTGTTGCCAGGAAACTCATCGGTAGCTCAACGAATTCAGGGTTGCTGGGTCGACGAAGAAGAAGTGCGCAAAGTCGTCGCCTTCTGGCGCGATCAAGCCCCGACTGTTCAGTACGTCAGTGGTGTTGAGGGAGAAGAGTCATCTTCAAGCAACGCGGGTGGGCATTCAATTACCGATGGTGTCGGCGATGATGCCAGCGATGAGGCTTTGTTGAAGCGGGCGATGGAACTCGTAGTTCGCAGCCAGATGGGCTCAACGTCAATGTTGCAGCGCAAGCTCGGCGTGGGTTTTGCTCGGGCGGGTCGATTGATGGACTTGCTCGAACAAAATGGCATCGTTGGGCCAAGTATCGGCAGTAAAGCTCGTGAAGTGCTGATGACCGTTGAAGAGTTTGAGGCCCTGTAAGTTCAGCATGTTGTAACTTCCGAGCCAATTTGCTGTCAGGTCGGATGATTAGCATGATCTCTAGTAGGCCCAAGTTGGGCATGAACGGGAGAATGTCATGGAACTCATTGAAGTCGCATCTGGTTTGAAGTTTCCAGAAGGCCCTATCGCAATGCGCGACGGCAGCGTGATTTTGGTTGAAATGTTTGGCCCACGAATAACGCGCGTGCGTCCCGACGGATCAAAAGAAACGATCGCCGAAATTAAGGGTGGACCCAACGGTGCTGCAATTGGTCCCGACGGTGCTTTGTACTTGTGTAACAACGGCGGCTGCTTTAC
>CAMDCI010000092.1 GCA_945889715.1 Bifidobacterium breve
TGCGGCACCCGACCAAACGCCAGCAACCTCAACTTCACCAGCAACCAAATCATCCCCAACGCCGTCATC
Organism: Bifidobacterium breve; assembly: GCA_945889715.1. Lineage (GTDB taxonomy): Bacteria > Actinomycetota > Acidimicrobiia > Acidimicrobiales > Ilumatobacteraceae > Casp-actino8. The sequence goes on from CAMDCI010000092.1 coordinate 70, forward strand.
GCCCCCGTGAGTGCCACCGGCAAAGTGTGCTTCTACGTGTACGGCAAAGCCCACCTCCTCGCCGACGTCAACGGCTGGTACCCCAGCTAGGTACGCATCTGGTCGGCCGACTGGCTCAAGTTGCAGGGTTACGCAACCTGAGACGGTCGGTCGGTTGGCAACGCGTCACAAGTAAATCCGAGGGCCAACCACATTTCGCCTCGCAAGCGATCGGCCAATGGCGGCGTGAGCTGGTTGGCCACGACCAGACCTTCAATCAGGTCGGCCAACACCGCAACCCACGGTCGACCTTTCACCCGAACCGCCACCGTGACACCGCTTTCGAATCGGCGAATTGAGCGATCGGCCCCGACGATACGTGGCGGACAACGAAACCCAGGCACGACTAAACCCCGACTACGAGCCTCTCGGCCCAATGTGCGGGCGGCGGTGGCGAAGTGAACAGTCGTGGCTTCCATGGGAAAGATCACTCTGTCAAAGGGGTATGGCACAGAACATTCAGACCACCACACAGGTCGATCAACCGTTCTTACCTCACCCCCGACCTAAGGTTTCGCCGTGAGGAACCACCATGTCTGAGACCTATAACCCCGCCCAACAAAAGGTCATCGACATGCTCGGCAAGGCCGAGGCTCGCCCCGATATTCCTCCGTCACTCGCCGACGAAATTCGGGCCGACCTCGAACAAGCCCTTGTACCCGTCGCCCATTTACTGCCCGACATTGCTACCTACGAGAATCGCTTTTATCTCAGCAAACAAAGCCTCACGAATGCTCTTTCGTGCGAAGGCTTTTTTCTCGACGGCCAAGGACCATTCGAGTGGACCAACGCCAATTGCAAAGGCACCATCGTTCACAAGGCCATCGAGGTTTCGATCAATTTACGTCACCCCATGCCGCCAACTGATCTCGTTGAAGAATCAATTTCACGGCTCAGTAACGACGCCGGAAAATCTATTAGCGAATTCTTGATCACGCTTGACGAATTTGCTCGTGCCGAATTGGTGGGCGAATGCAGCGCCCTCTTCACACGCTTCACCGAATGTTTTCCGGCCATCAAAAGTTCATGGATTCCGCAAGTCGAAAGTTCTCTTGCCCTCAATCTTTCGAACAATCGCATTCGTATTGGCGGCAAAGTCGATCTTGCACTTGGCAAACCGCCCGACAAAGTCATTATCGATCTCAAAACTGGCCGTTGGTCTCCTGCGCACTATGACGATTTGCGTTTGTACGCACTCATTGATTTTTTGGCAATTGGAAATGCCCCCAGAAAAGTTGCCAGCTATTACCTCGACACTGCCGAAGTTCATCAAGAAGATATATCTGAAGCAGTACTTCGCTCAACGGCGCGCCGCCTACAAGACGGACTCGTGCGCGCCATCGAACTCAAACTCGGAAAAGCAGAACCGGTTTTACGTCCTGCAGCACATTGCAATTGGTGTGCAAAGAGCAATGATTGTTCCGCTGGCATTGAGTACCTTGCAAAAAAGCATGAAGAAGACGGCTGGTAAAATGTCAGCGCACATGTGGTGACATCAACGCCACCGGCAAACCCAATCCCACTTCTTTTTTGATTGAGGCAATGCGTCGACCATTTTGCACAGCATCACGTGTCGCACCGACTGCATCAGGACCAAGCCAAGCAACTGCGGCATCAAGATCGTCAACCACAAAAACAACTCCCCAAACTTCTGCGGGTGTCTCGGGATCCAAGTCGGGACGTTCAACAATTTCAAGAATCAGCGAACCCGCTCGGTGAAAACCTTGACGCACCCCATGCCCCGCATCACGAATACGTTTGAGTGGTAGCCCAAGCTGTTCGGTGATCGCGCCGCAGGTTCGATCAAGTGCTCCGGTCGTGATGACAATGTGATCAATCGCACTGACCGCTAATTGATGGGTCAGCTCGGGCACGGGTTGAAGTTCGGCAATCACCCGGGTTGCGACACCATCGACTGAATTGGTGGTTGCGTCATCAGACCTCACGGTCCAGCCGGTGGCGCAACTACCACTTGGCGAGGGTCCGACAATGTGCGGCAAAAATCGAAAACCCAAACCGGCAACCGGGATACACGGAACAACCGAGCCATCTGGCTGAGCAACTGGATAATCAGAAAAACCTAAGCGCCGCCAAGGGTCAATTGACGATGACAACCACACATCAGCGATTGTTGTCATGGCGATGCCATCCCTTGAACAGGTGAATAATTTGTTGAGTCCAAACGAGACTCGGTGAGACATCTACCCCGTACCTTGGTACCGGGAAACCGGACGATCAGGTGAAACGAGAAAGAGTGGCCTCAGCCGCGACCCATGTTGGGGCGCTTGCCGTGGTTCGCCTTTGAGCGGCGGAGCCTGGCCTTACGCTTCTTGGTCTTCTTTGACATAGGTATGAGAGCCTACAGCCCGAGTCGCCAGAACGAACTCGAGCGGACATGAAACCAAAACTTTTACTTTCACCCCCGTAAAAACCGTCGTCCCCGACCCAGTCCTAACCCAATTCCTGCTCCAGCGACAACCACCGATACTGCCAAAACCCCTCGTGAAATCGGTCCGGTGTGGGCAAGTTCGGAAACTTCGAACGACAGTTCGGAAATCTTGGGCTCGACAACTGGCCCCGAAATCTCGTCGTACGTCACCGAATTGTTTTGCCCAACGGGCCCATCGATCGTTGGCGACACAACAACGTCGGCGGTGACAACAACTGGTTCTTCTGACCCGACAGCCGATTCCGAGCAGTTGGTCGCATCCGGGCTTTCGGTCATAAACGCCACGCTGACTGCACCTTGAAGCACCTCAACGGTTGCTCGACCAAGTTCATCAGTCACGAGCAAGAGTGGTTCGCCCAAAATCTCACCCAACGCTCCCGTAAAACTCGCGAAAACTTGGTGACGCACTAAAGGCTTGTCGCCAAAATGCACATACACCTCGGCCACACGCTTTTGGTCAAGGGACAAGGTCTCAGGGGCAGCAATCGTGCCTTCAATCTTATACGTCACACACGGCTGAGGTTCAGCAAGCACCGGCCGCTCAGCACTGATCTGTGCAACAGTCAGCAGTCCAAAGATTGAGGCGATTGTCGTCATGACTAAAGAGTTGAGTTTCATGTTCAACTGTGTGAATGCCTTGACCGAGTGCGGTGGTCGGTAGCCTGCCTAGCGTCATGGAACGCTTCGGATTAGTCGGTCTCCCCAACGCGGGCAAAAGTTCGCTGTACAACGCTCTCACTGGCGGAGGCGCACTTGCTGCCCCGTACGCCTTTGCGACCAAAGATCCCAATATCGGAGTCGCCAAGGTCCCCGACGATCGACTTGACCGAATCGCTGTCATGTCTAAAACAAAATCGCTGATCCATGCTTCGGTTCAAGTTGTTGACATTGGGGGACTCGTTGAGGGCGCTAGCAAAGGCGAAGGCCTCGGCAACAAGTTTTTGGCCAACATTCGTGAAGTCGATGCAATTGTTCTTGTCTTGCGCGCTTTTGAAGATGTTGATGTGCCTGGTCCATCCGATCCGCTCGAGCACTTACGCGTTGTTGAAATTGAACTTGCATTGGCCGACCTTGAAACTGTTGAGAAGCGACTCAACCAAGCGACCCGCCAAGCCAAGCTCGATAAATCTGCCGCAGCCGAACTCGAGGCACTGCAAGCCGCTTACGACGCGCTCAGCCAAGGACTCCCTCTGTATCGCGCTGGACTCAAGGAAGAATGGCGCGAAACGCTCAAGCCGTATTTCCTATTGACCAACCGTTCTGTACTCGCCGTTGTCAATGTCGGCGAAAACGAACTCGACAAAATTCCGGATGTTGAAAAAATCGTGCGCGATGAATTTTCAACTGCTGGCGCCAACGTTGAAGTCATCGGTATGTGTGTGCAACTTGAAGCCGAAGCAGCGACAATTGTTGATCCGGTCGAGCGCGCCGAAATGCTTGAAGGTTTCGGACTTGGCGAGGGCGCATTGTTCCGTATGGTGCGCAGCGCCTACCACTTGCTTGGACTACGTACTTATTTCACAACAGGCGAAAAAGAAACTCGTGCCTGGACTTTTTACGCTGGTTCAAGCGCCCCCGAATGTGCCGGCCGAATTCACACCGACTTCCAGCGCGGCTTCATTAAGGCAGAAGTCATCCACTGGGATGAACTGCTCGAGATTGGTGCCTGGAACAAAGCCAAAGACGTGGGCAAGATTCGCATTGAAGGCAAGGAATATCACCCAGAAGACGGTGACGTGATGGAGTTCCGCTTCAACGTCTAAATTTGTCTCAGTTTCAACTTTCACGAGCCGATTACTGCACAATCAAGGAGGCGAGTCATGACAGCACATTTAGCTTGGCTCGTCACTGATGGACGCGTGTTAGCAAGCGCCAACATTGCGAACGATCGTGCGACTCGTCGCAAAGGATTGTGCGGACAAACTCAAATCGAAGGTGCCTTCGTGATACCCAACTGTCGTTGGGTGCATACGTTTGGTATGCGCGTTCCAATTGATGTCGCATATCTCGATGCCGATGGCAATGTCATCAAAACTGTGCACATGCACAAGATGCGACTTGGTGTGCCGGTGTGGCATGCACGGACAGTGATCGAAGCCGAAAAAGGAGCCTTCGCACGATGGGGTATCAACGTCGGCAACAAAATTGAAGTGCGCGATAGTAACCGCGACAACATCAACGACGACAACGAACCGACGTCACGATGAGCAACCTCATTTTGGTGGCCACTCCACTTGGAAATATGGGTGATATTTCGCCTCGCGCCATTGAAGCACTCACCAATGCCGGCTTGGTGTGTTGCGAAGATACCCGGCGCACTGGTTTGCTTCTGCACAATCTTGGCATTGCAGCCACCCTGATGCGCGTCGACGACCACACCGAACATGCATCGATTCCGCGAGTTCTTGATGCACTGAACGAAGGTCGCGATGTTTGCATGGTCACTGATGCCGGTACACCCGGGATCAGTGATCCTGGTTCGCGTTTAGTACGCGCCGCCATTGATGCTTCCCACAACGTGAGCGCCATCCCAGGTCCGGCCGCTCTCATCATGGCGTTGATTATCAGCGGCTTACCGACCGACCGTTTTATCTTTGACGGCTTTATTGCCCGTAGCGGTCAAGAGCGAGCGATGCACATCAATGAACTTGCACTTCAACGGCGCACGGTCATTTTGTACGAAGCCCCACATCGTCTACATCGCACCCTCGTCGATCTTTCGGTTGCGTGTGGCCCAGAACGCCAAGTTGCTTTGTGTCGAGAACTCACCAAGATTCATGAAGAAGTGTGGCGCGGAACTTTGGGTGAAGCCGTCGACCATTACGGCACCAACGAACCACAGGGCGAATTCGTCCTGGTTGTACAAGGCGCCCCCGATTCTCCCCCGCCAACTGCTGATGACATTGACCGCTTATTAATTGCCGAACTTGCAGGTGGAGCCTCGTCAAAAGATGCTGCGACCGCAGTCGCTCACATTTTGGGTGTACCAAAAAAGTCGGCCTACAACCGGGCTGTCGAAATCACTAACAGCCGCAAAATTGCAGATTAAGCGCAAGTGACAATTTGGATTTCCTCCCACTGAAGTCCTTCAGCTTGTGGCTAAATCAAAGCGTGGACACTCAACGAGTCACCAATCAGATTCCGGCAGATCCCGACCTGAATCAAGGCCCGTCAATTCAAGGTGCGGCGTTTTTCGATCTTGACCGCACGATGATCCCGGGTTCATCGGTTTTTACTCTCGCTGGAGTTGCCTGGAAGTCAGGACATGTCAGCACGAACCAGTTACTCCATGACGCCTGGGAGGCATTGACGTTTCGAACATCTGGAGCAACTGATGGGAAAACGTTGAAGGTGCGCCAACGAATTTTGGGAGCAATCAAAGGTCAAGATGCCCAGACGCTTCAAAGTCTTGCTGCTGACGTCATCCCAAAAATCGTGTCCAAAGTTCGGCCCGAAACTCTCGAGATCATCCGGTCACACCACTGCGCTGGCCGTCCCACGTACATCGTTTCTGCATCTCCTGCAGAGATCGTTGAACCACTTGCTGCGGCACTCGGAATGACCGGCGGTATCGGAACCAAAAGTGAAATTGTCAACGGGCGTTACACCGGCGAGATCATCGGCCCATTTTGCTACGGAAGTGGCAAGGTTGTGGCGATCATGGAACTCGCTCGCGACCTCGGCTATGACTTGTCGCAAAGTTATTCATATAGCGACGCAGCAAGTGACCTGCCGATGCTTGAATCAACCAAATACTCAGTCGCTATTAACCCAGATGCCGAACTTGAACAGATTGCCCTTGAGCGTTCGTACCCCATTGTGCGATTTTCGGGCATGCGGATTCGTTCGCAGTCACGCTTTCGTTATTCGCCCAAGAAAATATGTCTAGCGCTTGGACTCTGTTTCAGCATTCTTGCCCTTGGCCGCAAGGACAACCGCAAGGCTGCTCAACTTTTATTGTCGCGGAGCTAATGCAAGCTGGCGACTTTGCGCCACCAAGACGCCCTTTGAATCCCACATCTCGCCGTCTTCTTCAAGTAATCCATTTTGTACAAACCGGGTTGAAAAAATACACGACACCGGTCCAGGCGCTGGAATAGCTCGCGTATGCACGGTCATTTCAATAGTTGGCACCCATGCAGTGGGTAAATCAAGATTGAAAACTGATGGTGGAAATGCATCGCTTGCCAACAACAACGCTCGTGTATCAATTGGACGTTGATCGTTAAACGCAAACCATCCACGAATCAATGCCTGCCCAGATTTCGCGCCATCACGGAAATGAATATCGCCAGGATTTGCTCGAGTTCCGAGCCGACCATGGATGTAAGCAAAATTGGATGATGCCGATTCGTTCATGCCGACGCATTGCGAAAATGGCAACAATCCCCGCGGTGGAAATGTTGGATGCTCATCCATATGCGACGGCCCACCCGGGTCGTTGGCGAGATCGCCCAGTGTGGCCAGCACCCGAATGATTTCTTTCTCGCCAGTATCTGTCAACAAAAACAATGATGCCGTAGCCGTCGCAAACCGTCGACCAGATCGCACTGGTGTCACGACGATACGTGCGTCGCCAGCCGGACACGGAGCAAGGTAATGCGCGGTGACGGTGATGCAATCGGGTCGTCCAGTCGCGTCCGACAGGGCATGTCCAACCAACGCCAACAAATATCCCCCGTTGGCGTTGCCCATGATGTCCCAGCCGGGATGCACTTTGGCTGAATACGCCACTGAACTATCGAGTGATTGCTCTCGAAAAATTTGGGTAGCGCGATCAAACTCGAAACGAGGGTCGGCCATGTCCGCGTCCCCAACAACATTCCCTAGATCCTCAATTGACATGAAAGTCACGCTAGTGAGGTCGTAGCCTCAAGGTCGTGGTCACACCCTCTGAAAATTCGTCACACGGCTTTTATGCCACGACGCCGATCTATTACGTCAA
>CAMDCI010000093.1 GCA_945889715.1 Bifidobacterium breve
GAAGAAATGCTCGATGTGAATATGTTCGATCAACTGCGAATTGGATTGGCAACCGCCGATCACATTCGTAACTGGTCAAGTGGTGAAGTAAAAAAGCCCGAGACCATCAACTACCGCACACTGCGTCCTGAAAGGGACGGTCTGTTCTGCGAAAAGATCTTTGGACCGACTCGCGACTGGGAGTGCTACTGCGGCAAGTACAAGCGGGTGCGCTTCAAGGGAATCATCTGCGAGAAGTGTGGCGTTGAAGTCACGCGCTCAAAAGTGCGTCGTGAGCGCATGGGCCACATTGAGTTGGCGGCCCCCGTTGTGCACATCTGGTACTTGCGCGGAACTCGGTCATGGTTGGCATATTTGCTGGCTGGTCTAGAGCCCAAGGAAGAACTGAAGGCCAAGCAACTGGAGAAAGTTATTTACTTTGCTGCCCATTTGGTGACTTGGGTCGATGCTGACAAGCGTCACGACGATTTGGCGAGTCTTGAAGCTGAATACCTCGGTGAGGTCGATGCGATCAAGAAAGAAGAAGAACTCGAAGTCGAGCGCCATTTCAAAGACCTTGAAAAAGTTGCCGAGCGTCTTGAAAAAGAAGGCGCTAAAGATGCTGAAGTCAAGGCCATGCAAAAAGTGGCCGACAAGGATCTTGCTGGTGTTCGCGAGCGTTATGCAAACGAACTCGATGTTCTGAAGCGCACATGGGACTTGTTCAAGAGCTTGCACCCACGTCAAATCATTGAAGATGAAGTGCTGTGGCGCGAACTTCGTGATCGCTTCGAAGACTACTTTGAGGGCGGGACAGGCGCTGACGCCATCAAGTCACTGATTGATCGCATTGATTTTGAAGAAGAAGAAATCAAACTGCGTACTGCCATTGACGCCAAAGATGGCAAGAAGCCACTGAGTGCGCAACGTAAGCAGAAAGCCATCAAGCGACTGAAGATCGTGACGTCGTTTAATCAGCGCGATCCTGATACTGGCTATCGTCTCAACGATCCAAAGGCCATGATTCTTGATGTTGTTCCGGTGATCCCGCCTGAACTTCGTCCGATGGTTCAACTTGAGGGTGGACGTTTCGCAACCTCTGACCTCAACGACTTGTACCGTCGCGTGATCAACCGCAATAACCGCCTTGAGCGTTTGTTGGGTCTTGGTGCTCCTGAAATTATCGTCAACAACGAAAAGCGCATGCTGCAAGAAGCAGTGGACGCATTGTTTGACAATGGTCGTCGTGGTCGCCCAGTGACTGGTCCTGGTAACCGTCCATTGAAGTCATTGTCAGACATGTTGAAGGGTAAGCAAGGTCGGTTCCGTCAGAACCTTCTCGGTAAGCGCGTTGACTATTCTGGCCGTTCAGTCATCGTGGCCGGACCGACGTTGCGTTTGCATCAGTGTGGTCTGCCGAAGTTGATGGCTCTCGAACTCTTCAAGCCATTCGTCATGAAGCGTCTTGTCGACATTGAGTACGCACAAAACATTAAGAGCGCCAAGCGCATGGTCGAACGTCGTCATCCACGCGTGTGGGACGTCCTCGAAGAAGTCATTCGCGAACACCCAGTGTTGTTGAACCGTGCACCCACGCTTCACCGATTGGGTATTCAGGCATTCGAGCCGGTACTCGTTGAAGGCAAAGCCATTCAGATTCACCCACTCGTGTGTACAGCATTCAACGCTGACTTCGACGGTGACCAGATGGCCGTGCACGTGCCGTTGTCAGCAGAAGCTCAGGCTGAAGCTCGCGTGCTGATGCTCAGCGCGAACAACATTTTGTCACCGGCTTCTGGTCGTCCAATTGTGACCCCGAGCCAGGACCTCATCATTGGTGGTTACTACTTAACCAACGATGGTCCTCGGACATTTGGTGAAGGTCGGACTTTCCGCCATAACTGGGAAGTCCTACGAGCAATGGATGAGGGTGCTATTGGCATCCACGCCAAGATCAAGATGCGCAAGGCTGACGGTGAGTTGTTTGAAACAACGCCTGGTCGACTTCTTTTTGAAGAGGCTTTGCCCGAGGGCTACACAGCGCGCTTTGGTCATATTGATAAGCCGATCAAGAAGAAGGAAATGGGCGAGATCGTTGAAGTCTTGTCTGACAACTTCATCAATGCCGAAGTTGCCGATTCACTTGATGCCATCAAGTCCATTTGCTATCGCTATGCCTCGCAATCTGGATTGACAGTTTCCATTGATGACGTCAAGACACCTGCTTCAAAGAAGGAAATGCTTGAAGGGTACGAAAAGCAAGCGGAGAACGTCGAGAATCAGTTCAAGCGCGGCATTATCACCGATGGCGAGCGTCGTCAGCAAGAAGTGAGTATCTGGTCCGAAGCAACTGACAAGGTCAAAGACGAGATGGAGAAGGCTTTTAAGGCTGAACTCACAAACCCCGTCTACATGATGATCGACTCTGGTGCTCGTGGAAACATGACTCAGATGCGCCAGATTGCCGGTATGCGTGGTCTCGTGGCCAACCCTCGTGGTGACATGATTCCTCGTCCGATCAAGCGCAACTTCCGTGAGGGTCTTGAAACTTTGGAGTACTTCATTGCTACTCCTGGTGCCCGTAAGGGACTTGTTGACACCGCTCTTCGTACCGCGGACTCGGGTTACTTGACACGTCGACTCGTTGACGTGGCCCAAGAACTCATCGTTCGTGAGGATGACTGCGGAACAACCCTTGGTGTGTGGATTGACAATGTTCAGGCCGACACGCCGAACCGTCGTTCATATATCGAGACCAAGTTGTACGGTCGTGCGCTGGCAGTTGACACCACTCTTGGTGACGGCACGGTTGTTGCTCGCAATACCATTGTCGGCGACGAATTGATGGAGACCTTGCGCGATGACGCTTCGTTTACTCGTGTTCGCGTTCGGTCGGTATTGACTTGTGATGCTGAACTCGGTGTATGTGCATTGTGCTACGGCCGTTCGTTGGCCAGTGGTAAAGCCATTGAACTTGGTGAAGCAGTTGGTGTTATTGCTGCGCAATCTATTGGTGAGCCTGGTACGCAGTTAACAATGCGTACCTTCCACACTGGTGGTGTTGCTGGTAAGGACATCGCTGGTGGTTTGCCACGCGTCGTTGAATTGTTCGAAGCTCGTACGCCTAAGGGTTCGGCTCGTTTGGCTCGTGCCACTGGAGTCGTACGTATCGGCGAGGACGAAGGCAAGGGCATCCCGGTCAATGTTGTTGATGATGCAGGTGAAGAGCACTTGGTGTTGTTGCCAACTGGCAGCCGCCCGATTGTTCGCGACGGAGATGAGGTCGTGGCCGGTCAGGCAATCACCGATGGTCCTTTTGATCCGAAAGAAATTATGGAGATCAAGGGCATCCGCGAAACTCAGACGTACATCGTTGAAGAAGTACAAAAGGTGTACCGCGATCAAGGTGTATCGATTCACGACAAGCACATTGAACTCATTGTTCGTCAGATGACTCGTCGCGTCAGTGTTCAGGAGACTGGTGACACCGATTTCTTGCCAGGTGAGCGCACCGACAACAAGACATTCCGTGACACAAACCGTGCCATGGTTGAAGATGGGAAGCGTCCCGCTGAAGGTCGTACCGAACTGATGGGTATTACCAAGGCTTCGTTGGCAACTGAATCTTGGTTGTCGGCTGCTTCATTCCAGGAGACCACTCGTGTTCTCACCGAGGCCGCCATTGACGGTCGAGGTGACTCGCTGAATGGCCTCAAGGAGAACATCATCATCGGAAAACTCATCCCAGCTGGTACGGGCATGATGCGTTATCGGGACTTCGGCATCGATGCCCCCGATTATGTGCCAATGGCGACCTGGCACAGTGACGACGAAGATACATCTGACGTTCTGAGCGCGGCTTGGGATGGTCAGTCACGAGGTTCCGACTCAGTTCCCGGCTGATTGCCGAGTCTGAATAGGTCAAAAAAGAAATAATTAGCCTGATATTGAGATGCCCTGGGGCAACGGGTTGCCGTTGTCCACAGGGCGCTCGTAACATCACAAGTTCCCGTGTGCGCGTTTGGCACGAGGGCGAGAGTCGTCAAGATATTCCGTAACACGGTGTTACGGACAAGCAAAGAGGTCAAAGAGTGCCCACAATTCAACAGCTGGTCCGCCAAGGACGAAGCACCAAGTTCACAAAATCGAAGACACCGGCCTTGAAGGGTTCGCCGCAACGTCGCGGTGTATGCACACGTGTGTATACCAACACGCCGAAGAAGCCGAACTCTGCATTGCGCAAGGTTGCTCGTGTGCGTCTGTCAAGTGGTGTTGAAATCACCGCCTACATTCCTGGTGAAGGACACACCCTGCAGGAGCACTCCATTGTTCTCGTGCGTGGTGGTCGTGTTCGTGACCTTCCAGGTGTTCGTTACAAGATCATTCGTGGCGCGCTTGACGCAGCCGGAGTGAAAAACCGTAAGCAGTCCCGTAGTAGCTATGGCGCAAAGCGCGTCAAGTGATCGCATTCGAAAACAAAAGGAACAGGTGAATTGATATGCCCCGTAAGGGTCCAGCCCCACGTCGTGAAACGCAACCAGATCCGGTTTACCGATCCTTGCTCGTCACGCAACTCATGAACAAGGTTATGTTGAGCGGTAAAAAGAGCACCGCTGAAAAGATCGTCTACGACGCACTCAAGATGGTTGAAGAAAAGACTGGTGCTGAACCAATCGCCACTTTGAAGCGCGCCATTGATAACACTCGTCCTCCACTTGAAGTACGGAGTCGCCGTGTTGGTGGAGCGACGTATCAGGTTCCAGTTGAAGTGAAGCCTCGCCGTGCAAATACTTTGGCTATTCGTTGGGTTGTTGATTATTCACGTGCCCGCCGCGAAAAGACAATGTCACAGTGCCTTGCCAACGAGTTGCTTGATGCTGCTAACGGTCTCGGTGCTGCTGTGAAGAAGCGCGATGATATGCAAAAGATGGCAGATTCAAACAAGGCCTACGCCCACTACCGCTGGTAATTCTCAGCGCTGATATGACTACCTCAGCACCCCGGTCTCAACACCGGGGTGCGACTATATAAGCCCCCTAACAAGAACGTCAAAGAAACGAAAGTGAACGAAGATGGCTAAGCGTGAGTATCCACTAGAGCGCACTCGCAATATCGGCATTATGGCCCACATTGATGCTGGTAAAACGACGACCACGGAACGCATTTTGTTTTACACGGGCAAGAGTTACAAGATCGGTGAAGTTCACGACGGCGCAGCAACCATGGACCACATGGCCCAAGAGCAAGAGCGTGGCATCACGATCACATCTGCTGCAACGACATGTATCTGGAACGACCACCGCATCAACATCATCGACACCCCTGGCCACGTTGACTTCACCATTGAAGTAGAGCGCTCATTGCGCGTTCTCGACGGAGCTGTCACCGTATTCGACTCGGTCGCAGGTGTTGAACCACAAACCGAAACTGTGTGGCGACAGGCCAACAAATACAACGTTCCACGTATGTGCTTCGTAAACAAAATGGACCGCATTGGTGCTGACTTCTATCGCACAGTGGCGATGGTCAAAGATCGTCTTGAGGCGACCTGCGCAGTGATTCACCTTCCGATTGGTTCGGGTGGCCCCGAGAGCGCAAAGCCGTTCGCTGGTCTGATTGACCTAGTGAAGATGAAGGCTTTGATTTGGCACGACGAAGAACTCGGTGCCAAGTGGGACGAACTAGACATTCCCGCCGACATGGTCGACGAGGCCAATCAGTACCGCGAAGAACTTCTTGAAACCATTGCCACATCAGATGATGCGTTGATGGAAAAGTATCTTGCTGGTGAAGATCTTTCGATCGACGAAATTAAGGTTGCGATTCGTAAAGGAACTTTGGCCTTCGACTTCGTACCGATTCTTTGTGGTTCAGCATTCAAGAACAAGGGCGTGCAGCCGATGCTTGATGCCGTTGTGGATTACCTCCCAAGCCCATTGGATATTCGCCCAGCGCAAGGTGTGCTCCCAGGTGAAGCTGAAGAGCCAGCAGAGCGTAAGGCTGATGAGAACGGACCGTTTGCGGCTCTTGCGTTTAAGATTGTTGCTGACCCCTTCGGTAAACTCACTTATTTCCGGGTGTATTCCGGCCAGATCAATAAAGGTGATGAGGTCTACAACTCAACCAAGGAACGCCGTGAGCGCCTCGGTCGTATTTTGTTGATGCACGCTAACCAGCGTGAAGATCTTGACACCGCTTTCGCTGGTGACATTGTGGCGGGCCTTGGTTTCAAAGAAACGACGACGGGTGACACTTTGTGCGATCGTCAGACTCCGATCATTCTTGAGCGCATGATCTTCCCTGAGCCAGTGATTCACGTGGCCATTGAGCCGAAGACAAAAGATGATCAAGACAAGTTGGGTAAGGCCTTGAAGTCGTTGTCCGACGAGGATCCAACTTTCCGTGTTCGTACCGACGAAGAGACCGGCCAGACCGTGATCTCCGGAATGGGTGAACTCCACTTGGAAATTCTTGTTGACCGTATGCAGCGTGAATTTAATGTTGATGCCACCGTCGGTAAGCCACAGGTGGCATATCGCGAGACCGTCACCAAGTTGGTCGAACAAGTTGAATACCGACACATCAAGCAGTCCGGTGGTTCTGGGCAGTTCGCTGTTGTCAAGATCAATATGGAACCGAACCCAGGTAAGGGTTACGAGTTTGTTGACAAGATCAGTGGCGGCAAGATTCCTCGTGAATACATCAACCCCACCAACCAGGGTCTGCAAAGCGCCTTGGATAATGGCGTCTTGGCTGGTTACCCAACCGTGGACGTCAAGGTGACTTTGGTTGATGGCGCATACCATGATGTTGACTCCAGCGAAATGGCTTTCAAGATCGCTGGACAGGCTGCCTTCCGCAAGGCTGCCGAAATGGCTCGCCCGGTCATCATGGAGCCGATCATGGGTGTTGAGGTCGTGACACCTGAGGAATACATGGGTGACGTTATGGGTGACTTGTCCAGCCGTCGTGGACGAATCGAAGGCATGGAGGCCCGAGGTAATACTCAGGTCGTACGTGCTCAGATTCCATTGTCGGAAATGTTCGGTTACTCCACTGACCTGCGTTCACGTACCCAGGGCCGGGCTACATACACCATGCAGTTCAACTCGTATCAGCAGGTTCCCGAAGCCATTTCTTCGGAAATCATCAAGCGCACACGTGGCGAGTGATACGAATTTCAAAATTTAGGTGAGGTCATTTCATTGGGGGTAGCGACAATGCTTCCTTCGCTGATATCGTCACCACCTTGAGTGTGTGTCCTTGTAGGTCTCACATGCATAGATCCTTGACACCACGTACCAATCACACAGTGCGGTATCCAAACCAACCAACAAGTAAAGGAAAGTGACAATCATGTCTAAGGCGAAGTTTGAGCGTACGAAGCCTCATGTGAATATTGGGACGATGGGTCATATTGACCATGGTAAGACGACGTTGACTGCGGCTATTTCGCGGACGTTGGCTGATAAGGGTTTGGCGGAGTACACGCCGTTTGATC
>CAMDCI010000094.1 GCA_945889715.1 Bifidobacterium breve
GTCTCCCACATCGTGTGCGGTTTGAGGATCAAGTCGACCAAATACTTTGGGTTGTCGTTGGTCCAGCGATCAAGAGCGCTGATTCTGATCCAGCATTAACAAAACTTGGAGAGGCAAACCCGCGATCGGCTTCTGAAGAATTGTTGGCGCAAAAGCTGCTGACAGATATTGCGAAGCTGCTGACAGATGCTGGCCGCGGTGAATTGGTCTCTACCTTAGAAACACCAGGAGCCTCGTTGATCTTTGCCGAACCGCCTCTGCCGGACAATATTGCAACCGTGGTTCGGCAATTGATTTCATTGGGTCAACCCGTGGCAATGTTCTCAGTGGCACCTGGCGTGCCGGTTGACTCACTAAAGTAGTTATTCGTGCTTGTTGCTGTTGTTCTGCCCACATATAACGAAAGCGAAAATATCGCACGGTTGCTGACGCAACTTCGCCAAGTTCTCCCGGACAGTCGTTTATATGTGGTGGATGACAACAGTCCCGACGGAACTGGCGACATCGCTGAGCGATGTGCCACAGAACTAGGCGGAATTGAAGTTTTGCACCGACCCGGCAAACAAGGTCTCGGCAGTGCCTATCGGCATGGGTTCGCCTACGTGATTTCACAGGGTGTTGATGTCGTTGTCTCAATGGACGTTGATTTCTCGCACGACCCTTTATCGATTCCGGCAATGCTTGCCGCAATTGAATCTGGTTCAGATGCAGTCATTGGATCGCGTTATGTGAGTGGTGGCGGAACTAAGAATTGGCCGATATATCGCCGACTGCTGTCACGTTGGGGTAATTTGTACACCGCTGCAGTGCTCGGTGTGAAAGTTCGTGATTGCACGTCAGGATTTCGTGCTTACCGAGCAACAGCCTTGGCTTCAATAGCACCAGAGACAACGAAGGCTGAGGGCTATGCGTTTCTTTCAGAACTCGTTGTTCGTCTCTCACGGCGTGGCCTGAAGATCAGTGAGGTTCCCATTCTTTTCGTTGATCGGGAAAACGGAACCTCAAAAATGTCTGGACGAATCATTGCTGAATCAATGTTGCTGGTCACCCGGTGGGGTGTTGCACATCGTTGGAATCAGGCAAAAAGCTTTGTGCAGGTAAAAATTCGCGAACGAAAGAGTTAACGCTTCAGGAGCGGACCGAGTTTGTCGCCAACTTTTGAGTAGCGAACAATGCAGTAAACGGCTCGGACGCCGTCGCGCCAGCCAATTTTCTTGCCTTCATCGTAGGTGCGACCGGAATACGAAATTCCGACTTCGTAAATCCGCAGACGCATTTTGGAGAGCTTGGCTGTAATCTCGGGCTCAAATCCGAAGCGATCTTCTTCAATATCAATTGATTGAATAACTTCACGTCGAAAACACTTGTAACAGGTTTCCATGTCAGTGAGGTTGAGGTCAGTAAACATGTTTGACATCAGCGTCAGGAATTTATTGCCCAGGCTGTGCCAAAAATAGAGAACGCGGTGTGGGCGTCCACTCAAAAAGCGTGAACCAAATACAACGTCGGCTCGATCATCAAGCAATGGCTCAAGAACAAGTGGGTACTCCGATGGATCGTATTCAAGGTCGGCATCTTGCACAATGACAAATTCGGATGTGGCATGTTGAAAGCCCGTGCGTAAGGCTGCACCCTTGCCTTGATTGACGTCATGAAGAACAACGCGCACCTTCGCATTGTCAATGCTCGCCAAAATCTCCCGGGATCGATCTTTGGATCCATCATCAACGACAATGATCTCGGCAACCCATTTTGAGTTCAGGACCAAGTTAATGAGTGGTTGAATTGTCGCTTCTTCGTTGTAGCAAGGGATAATCACGCTGAGGCATGGACGAACTTTGGTACTCACAATTCAGGAACGCTAGCGGTTGAGACGACAGGTTTGTCAGAATTGCGAGATGGCGCACACCAAGGGTCGATGGCTATCAGCACGACCCCAAGTAAAACGGGCTGGTGAGAACGCCGGAAGATCGATGGCCAGCCAAAACTGGGGTCGGCTCCGGTGCGAATTTGCTGGGCGATGAGGAACAGCATGCCGAGGGTGATGAGCGCTAGTCCGGCCTTGTGTATCAAACGCGAACGTACGGTTGCGGCGGTGATGAGCCCTGCCAAGAGTCCGTACGACGGCGAAATCACTAGTGCGCCGACAATGGCGGCGCTCGTTATGACCGTGATAGCCGAATGAATGGAAGTCGATTGAGTGACTGCTTCTGTGCTGGGGCGTAAGGAACGTCTTCGCAATCGAGGGAAGGCAAGAACTACTAGGCCAAAGAATAAACCGAACAATGTGACGCTGATACCGATCCACATGCGCTTTTGCGGTGCCCAGGTTGTTTCAAACTTGGTGTTGTCTGGGGTCGCGGGGAGATTCCAGAGCAAGCGTCCACCCGCACTAGCAACGGGGTCGGCGAGCGTTGTACCCGACAAAGATGCTTTCCAGCCGACATTCCAGCCATCGGCCAATTCAAGCCAACAGCCAGAAGTGCATGAAGCCGTCGAGGTTGTGCGTTGATCGCGGGTGTCAATAGTTGGACTGGTGATTGAAAGCGAAGAATCTTTGGCGCGTGTTGAGCGCAGGACCAACTGGTTCATGACAATTGGCGAATCTGCTGGAGTCTGAATATTACGTAGACCGCGTCCAGAGGTGAATTCTTCACAAGATTCAATGGTGACAGTAGAGCCTTGAACTTGCGTTATTTTTGTCAATACCTTTAGGTAGTCGATAGTGAGTAGGTCATCTCGGCACGTCGAGCTGACTTCGGCATTATCAGTAGTAGTGGCTTGAGCACTGATTGTGAAACTGCTGCGGTGGGTGACGAAGAAATTTCTATTGATTGAGAGCTCTGGGTCTTGTCGTCGTGGATCGTATGGGTCGGCGCGCAATCGAGAAAAGACAAATGAAACAGGTGTGGTCGGTTTGACCATCATCGTTGCATCGCTTGGAACGGTGATCTCTTCGGAGCGTTGGAAGGCGGGTGGCAAAACCTCGGCCCATCCGACGGGGAGTTGATTGTCTCCTTCGGTCACTCCGTCAATTCTGATGCGGACCGACTGTGCGGGTTGATCAAGTTCAATACGAGTCATTGAAGCGCTTGGGTCAATCGCATGACTAGTCCATGGTGAACCTTCAACGCTGACCGAGATTGCATTGACCTGTCTTTTTTCAAAAGAAAATTGTGCCGGGACGAGTTCGAGGTACTGAACCTTAGGTTGACTAATGTTGCTGGTGTACGTCAATATTTGGCCAATTGGATCAACGCCCCAACCAATCAACCATGAAGTATTGGTGTCCCCGTCGTTGGCATTGCTTGGTCGGTACTCGGGCAAGTAGGACAACAAGGCGCCGTATGCGGTGGCTGACATGACGGACCCCGAATAGTTTTCGGCGATGGAGTACGTCTCCAAGCGATCGACTGCGGGGGAAAAGACGGGCAAGCGATTATCGAAGGCATCAAATGAATCCACGATGGGACCGACTCCTTCGGTCGCTCCCCACACTTCTTGCGATCCGCGCCATTGGTGAGCGCGTTTGCGATTGCTGTCAGTCACGATGAGTTCGGGAGTGTTGGCTAGTGCATCGCTCAACGCTGAATGGCTCAGCGCACCGGAAGTAAGAAGGGTGCTCTGCCCATCGATCAGACCTGCTGTCGCAAGATCGACGAGGCCCGTGCCATCAGCAGAAACGACAACGGGGTTTTGGGTGATGCGTGCGCCAGGAGTTGCGTCACTGACTTCGTATAAGGAGATTTCGGGTAAAGCCGTCGGTGGAAAATCCGACAGATCATTGGTTTCATATTCTTCAGCGAGATTGATTGATGGCTCGCCGAATGTGGCGATTGCTTCGAGACCAGGAGCAGTATCAATCAGCGATGCGGCACGTTCGGGTCGGTTGACGCCGAATCGCTCGTACTGATACGAATTCACGACCATGACCGTGTCAGCGCCGAGTAGTCGTGCGATAGGAGCAATGCTCTTGGGGTCGGCTGTTCCATTTTGAAACGAATCATCAAGTGCGTACAGCAAGTCCATGAAAGGAGCGCTTCCTAACGGCAGCCAATCGCGAGTAATCAATGGTTTCTTGGTGATTCCAGGAAGAATTGGGTCGACGGGGTAACCCCAGCGATAGGCCGCCGATTCGATGCCAGGAAGTATCAATACCGACCCAGTGTGTCCCTCATCGAATCGTGCGTCAAGGAGTGCGGCGGTTTGCGTCCATGCAGTTGGCAAATTCTCTGGTCGTGAGATGGCGGGGTCGATATAACGTCCACCAAAGAGTGCAGGAACGTTGAGGCATATGAGAAGAACAGCAACGGGCATCGCGAGTAATGACAAACGAGGTGAGCGAAGCGACAGATACTTCTTTGAACGCTCAACAGTTAGTGCAATTCCGATAGCGAGCGCTAGTGCAATCAGAGGAACGGCTCGTGACGACGAGCGCAAAGCCAAACTGATGGCGCTCTTGGGATGATCGGCAAAGTATGACCAAATTGGTGATGGAGTATCTGATGGATATGCACCGACTGATAAAACAACGCCGATCCCTAGCATCAAACTGAGTGGCCGTTTGAGTTTCTGATTGCTGAGTAAACCGATCAATCCGGCTATGACCAATGCAACGCCGACGCTGATGATCAGAAGATTATTTTGGTACGGAGTTGATGCAGATGTCAGTGCAGTGATTTCGTTGCGATCGTAAAACAGCCAGTAACCAAGACCGCGGAGTGCTTCGGTTGCAGTTGATGTGGCTGAGGTTGATTGAAGGGCTTCGCTATACGAAAGAACAGAAGCGCCGTATTTTCCTTGAACCGATAATCCGGCTGCCCACCAGGCGCTCATGACCACTGAAATGAGACCAAGTAGACCCGTCAGCGACAATGCTCGTTTCCACGAAATTTTGCGAGTACTCCACGCGTCAATCAGCCAGATGACTGGTGCTGGGGCAATCATGAGAAGTGCGGTGGCGTTCAATCCTCCCGACGACATGATGATTAATCCGAAAATGGCAAAGTGCTTCAACTTTGGTTCGTGAATGATTTTGACAGTCAGGCCAACGATCCACGGAAGAAGTGCCCATGGCAAGAGCAAAGCTGACGTGCGCGAAATATAAGGCAGCACGTATGGCGAGAGTTGATAGGCGACTCCAGCGATGAAGTATGACTTTGCGGGAAGTTCAAGCAACTTCGCGAGCCAACGCGCGCCAAGACCGGCGATGACAAGCAGTGAACCTAGCCACAATCGATGAGCGATCCAGTCGGGGACGTTGAGCCACTCAAAAAAGGCGAACCATGGACCAGTCGGCCACAAGTACCCCACATTTTGGTGAGGCACCCACCCGCCTAATTGGCGGGTGTCCCATGTCCAGGCAGCGTCGCTCAGCAGTCGGCCAGGATTGAGGTACAAATACAACTTGGTATCGGCAGGAAGTTTGCCGGGGGCCGAAAGAAGCAGCGGGATGTATGCAATGAGGGCGATAATGCAAACGTCGTAGCGACGACGTAGCCAATTGATCACGGAATCGCTCCGTAGGCACCGTAGAGAGCCGTCAGGGCAGTGAGGCCGCACATGAAGAATCCAACAAGGTACGGCCACCATTCCTTGCGCTTGGGATGGTCAAGCCACACTGCCGCGGCAATGAAAAGAGGGAAAGCAGTGAAAAGAAAGCGTGGACGCGCTGTCACAGTGGCGGGCAACAACATCAAAGCAATAACGACGACGCTGTAAGCGAGAGCTGGTAGTGGAATGCGATGTCTCTTCCAGACCAACCACAACAAAAAGAGTGTCAACACAAATGAGGCGGCAGTAATCAGGTCGGTGGGAGAAGTGAGCGGTTGCGTGAAAGCTTCAAGAGTTCTTCGGATTGCGGTGAGTCCGAAACTCGCGCCTTCTTTCCAGGCTTCGCCTTGGACTCTGAACCACACCCCTGATTCGTCAGCATGATTGTTGATCCATAATTGATATCCAATGAAACCGATGGGCGATAACAGCGGTGCAATAAATGGTTTCAGTGACTTCGTTTGACGCCACGCTAAATAAGCCGCCACAGCGCAAGCCGCAACGACCGCAATTCCATTTGGTCGAGTGGCCGTTGCAAGCAGTGCAACAACTCCTGCCAATAGCCATTTTTCTTTCTGGAGCAAGAGTAAACATGCGGCTGCCAGAAAAATCAGTAGTGCCTCACTGTATGCGAATGACAAAACGAAACTTCCGGGGAATAGAGCGCACAAAATCATTGCCCGCTTGGCGACAGAGACTCCGAACCATGACCTGGCCAGTAAGCCAACCAGAACAATAAAGCCTGCGCCTAATGAGAGGTTCAAGAAGAGTGCGGCAAGAGTGTCACCACCTGGAAGAACTGCGTCGACGATTCGAACAAGGTGCGGGTAGGTGGGGAAGAATGCCAGCCGCGCTTGGGTGTCGTCGTACGTAATGTGTTGCGGAACAAAAGTTGGATAGCCGTAGCGAACAATGCGCAGATACCAAATGCCATCCCACGACGTCAGTACATCGACGATCATTGACCCAGCTGATTTGGGAAGCGATCCAGAACGAGCGTGCGGATCCACTTTGCCTAAGAAGCCCCAGACAAGGTGCTCTTTGATTTTGTTTTCGTCGGCTCGAAGTTCGGCTGCAACAATGGCCGCGCCAACCATGATCGCTAAGCGTGAAAAAAGGTACGCCAATCCGGCATGTTTGAGGGCCGATCTCCACAGACTGGAACTGTCTTGGTCGGCGATCGGGAGTATGGGGTTGCTCGCAGTGTCAGGCATAGGGATGCGCAAAAAAGCGCACATCACAACGCTAACACGGGGCGCTGAGGCTCTCAGGACTAGTAGTGGCATCACGCGATTCGGCAGAATGGCTACATGAGCCCTGCCCAGTCACCAACACCAGTCATCGTCCTCGAGCGGCCAATCCCTGGAGTGACAGTGATTCGCTTAAATCGCCCGGAGCGACTCAATGCCATGACGACCGAACTCGTTGAGGGCTTGCATCAGGTGCTTGATCGCATCGCGATAGACGCCGATTGTCGAGTTGTCATTTTGACGGGCGCAGGTCGGGGTTTTTGCGCGGGCCTTGATCTCACGGGTTACGGAGATGCCCCGAACACCGAAGATTTCGGGGCAGTGCAACGGTCCTTCGCCGTGCAAAAACACATTGCGGGGTTGATGTCGCATATGCGTTCGATTCCGCAGCCGATTATCGCAGCAGTCAATGGTGCGGCAGCTGGCGGAGGCTTGGCATTAGTGCTGGGTAGTGACATCCGAATCGGATCTGAATCGTCGAAGTTCAACGTTGCATTTATTCGCGTGGGCTTCTCGGCATGCGACATCGGGACATCGTGGCTATTGCCGCGCATCGTCGGTGTCGCGCGTGCTCAAGAGATGATGTTGACTGGACGGGTGATTGACTCTGCTGAGGCGTATCGCATTGGTTTGCTTGTTGACCGTGTTGCCGATGGAGAACTTGAAA
>CAMDCI010000095.1 GCA_945889715.1 Bifidobacterium breve
CCGACAAGTTATTGGTGATGCGATCGCGGAGTTCGTTGTTGTAATCAATCATTGATTGATCAGTCGATTGAGTTTTTCAAGACCATCCCAAATATCGGTGAATCGCGTCGTGAGTGGGCTTAAACCGAGTCGCACAATATCGGGTGGACGAACGTCGGCGATGACCTTGAACTGTGCCGCCAAGTCTTTAACAAGTTGTGGTGCATTGGGATGATGCACTGCCAAATGACAACCGCGCTTTGTTGCATCACGAGGTGTTGATGTTGTCAATCCAAAATGATCAATGACATCGATTCCAAATTTCGTGAGGGCCTGACCTTTCTTGGCAATTGCGGGCATACCAGCGCGACCCGACAGCGCAATACCTTCTTCGGCGGCGACCAAGCTCAACATGTTTGGTGTACCAAGTAAAACGCGCCGAATGTCGTCGTGAGGAGCGAATGGCCTTTCCATTGCGAATTGATCTTTTTGTGCAAACCATCCTTTGATGGGTTGCTGAATTTGTGACTGCAAATGTTCGGCAACGAATGCCCATGCAGGTGCGCCGGGCCCGCCATTGAGGAACTTGTACGTGCAGCCAACCGCAAGTTCAACTCCAAGCGCGTGAACATCAAATTCAATCGCACCAGCGGTGTGCGACAGATCCCAAAGAACTAACGCACCCTGCTCGCGTGCATGGGCCGTGAATTCCGCAACGTCGTATACTTCGGCGGTTCGATAATCAATGACACTTCGTACGACGACTGCAACATCGGACAGGTCGGTGTCGGGCGTTAATGCACGAACACTCAGCCCAAGGTCGTGAGCGATTCCTTCAACAACATAACGGTCGGTGGGAAACTCGTCAGCAGCGACGACAACAACCTTGCGGTCGGGGCGCAGACCGAGGGCCATATGGACGCCTTGGAAGATATTGAGCGTGGTGTTGTCGTGCACCGCGACTTCGCCAGGTCGCGACCCAATGATAAGACCCATGCGATCGCCAACCTTGCGAGGCATATCAAGCCAATGTTCCCAACTACTAATGAGATCGGCGGCCCATTCAGTTTCGATGACCTGCTTCATGCGGGTCACTGTTGCCAGTGGAGTCCGGCCAAGTGAGTTGCCGTCAAGGTATACAACCGAGTCGTCAGGAATCAGAAATTCATGGCGGAAATGGGCGAGTGGGTCTTGCTGATCTAAAAGTTCAGCCTCGGCTCGTGAAGTCACCCTTTCATTCTGCCCGATAGGGCCCGACCCACTACGGTAGGAGGCGTGATCTTGTCTGACCGTTCGCTCCGTGAGGCCCTAAATGCGGGCCGTATCATCATTGATCCTCTCGATGAGGCTCTCATCCAGCCGTCATCAATTGACGTCCGTCTCCATCACTTGTTTCGGGTCTTTCGTAATCACACCGCCGGCATCATTGATGTCAAGAAAGACATGACTTCACTGACCGAACTAGTGGACATCCCTGAAGATGGTGTGTTCATTCTTCACCCTGGCGAATTCGTTTTGGGATCAACCCTTGAACGTATTGCCGTGCCCAACGATTTGGTCGCACGCATTGAAGGCAAGAGCTCACTTGGTCGACTCGGACTGTTGATCCACTCAACTGCAGGTTTCATCGACGCAGGTTTCGATGGTCACGTCACGCTCGAACTAGCGAACGTCGCAAGTTTGCCTATCACGTTGTATCCAGGTATGAAAATTGGTCAAGTGAGTTTCATGCAAATGACAACTCCTGCCGATCAGCCGTATGGGTCTGGTGCACGTGGTTCGAAGTATCACGGTCAGCGTGGTCCAACGCCGAGCCGTTACTTCGAAAACTTTCGCACCGACTGATCAATACCGACACTAAGGAAAAACATGTCTCAAACAGTGAAGGGCGTTATTGCCCGTGGCAAGGGTTTGCCCGTTGAACTCGTTGATATCAATGTTCCCAAGCCAGGGCCCGGTGAAGCACGAGTACGAGTTCAGGCCTGCGGTGTGTGCCACACCGACCTTCACTATCGCGAAGGCGGAATCAATGACGATTTTCCGTTCTTATTAGGACACGAAGCCGCTGGCGTCGTTGAGTCGATCGGTGACAACGTCACCAATGTGAAGCCCGGTGACTTTGTTGTCTTGAACTGGCGTGCGGTGTGTGGAAACTGTCGGTCATGTCTTCGTGGCAAGCCGCAATTATGTTTCAGCACTTTTAATGCGACGCAAAAGATGACATTGACTGACGGAACTCCACTTGCTCCTGCACTAGGCATCGGAGCTTTCGCCGAGATGACCCTGGTTGCTGCGGGCCAGTGCACATTGGTGAATCCTTTGGCTTCTCCAGCAGTTGCAGGATTGTTGGGCTGTGGAGTTATGGCCGGTATCGGTGCCTCAATGTTGACTGGCGAAGTTCAGCGCGGCAGCAGCGTGGCAGTCTTTGGTTGTGGCGGAGTTGGTAATGCGGCCATTGCTGGCGCACGTCTTGCTGGTGCAACGACGATTGTCGCTGTCGATCTTGATGATCGCAAACTCGAATGGGCCCGCCAGTTTGGTGCAACGCACACTGTCAATGCCAGCAAAACTGACCCAATTGCTGCGGTACAAGCTGCAACAAATGGTCTAGGTGCCGATGTGTGTATTGAAGCGGTTGGTCATCCAGAAGTTTTGCGCCAAGCTTTTTACGCCCGCGATCTCGCTGGAACTGTTGTGCAAGTTGGTGTACCAACTCCCGACATGGTGATGCCCAATATCCCGATGATTGATTTCTTTGGTCGTGGTGGAGCATTAAAGCCAAGTTGGTATGGCGATTGTTTGCCAAGTCGCGACTTTCCGCTATTAGTTGACCTGCACCTGCAAGGTCGTTTGCCGCTTGAAGATTTTGTGTCCGAGACAATTGGTCTTTCCGAAATTGAGCAGGCGTTCCATCGCATGGAGCGTGGCGAAGTTTTGCGAAGTGTGGTCTTGCTTTGATTGAGTTAGTTACTACCACTGGCATTTTCGCGCTTGATGGCGGCGAATGGGAAGTGACGAACAACATTTGGTTGGTTGGTAATGATCGCGAAGTGATTGTGATTGATGCGGCACACGATGCTTTACCAATCGTTGAAGCAATCAATGGCCGGCGAGTGAAGGCGATTGCCTTGACGCATGGTCACAACGACCACATCAATGCTGCGATGGCTTTGCAAGATGTCGTTGATGCTCCGATCTTGTTGCACCCAGACGACCTCATGTTGTGGCAAGTTGTTTATCCAGAGACGCAACCCGATGGATCACTCACGCATGGTGGTGTCTTGAAAGTTGCTACAGCCGACATTGGCGTCATTCACACACCTGGTCACTCGCCAGGCGGTTGTTGTTTTCACGTTGTCGGAGCAACCGGTGACGGTGGCGATGCGATCTTTAGTGGCGACACACTCTTTTGCGGAGGGCCTGGTGCAACCGGTCGAAGCTTTAGTGATTACGACACGATCGTTGCATCCATTCGGCGCAAGTTGTTTGGTTTGCCTATTGAGACAATTGTTCATACCGGTCACGGCGATAGCACCACAATTGGTGCCGAACTAGCTGCACTCGGACTCAACTAACAAACCTTTGACTCAGTAAGTCCGTACACTGCAGGTCATGACTGGGCCATTACAACTGACTTTCGTGACGTCGGCAGTTGATATCAGCACCCTGCCGGGCTCACCAGCAGAGGTTGCCGTTGTCGGTCGATCAAATGTCGGCAAGTCATCGTTGATTAATGCCCTGGCGAATCACAAACAACTGGCTCGAGTTTCAAATACTCCTGGTCGAACGCAGCTGATCAACTTGTTTACTTTGCCCAATGGCAGCACACTCGTCGACCTTCCTGGCTACGGATACGCCGCAGTGCCTGGCCGCATTAAGCAGGGCTGGCAAAAGATGATTGAGGGCTACTTGCTTGATCGCGAAGAACTCGTCAACGTTTACGTTTTAGTTGACGGCGAAATCGGTCCGACCAAACTTGATGTGCAGATGCTGACGTGGTTGCGTGCCAATGGTGTGCCGCACACGGTTGTTGCAACCAAGCACGACAAAGTGAAGTCATCAAAGCGGGCGACGCGCAAAAAAGATCTTGCTGCCGGATGCATGCTCGATCAAGGCGACATTGTGTGGGTGAGTGCAAGCAAAGGTGTCGGTATCGAGCACCTTCGCTCACTCGTGAATAGTCACCTCAAGGCGTAATCAGGCCTTGAGCGGTGTGGCCGGATGAGCCAATAGCCGCTCGCCATTTTCAATGGCTTCAAGCAAGTGAATCGAGATGTCGGCAACCTTCATCTGGTCTTCTTCAACGCCAGCAGCTTTCACACCATCATCGAGCATGATGTAACAGAACGGACATGCCGTTGCGACACGGCTCGCGCCAGTGCTGATTGCTTCACGGGCACGTTCGTCATTGACCTTGGTACCAATCGTCTCTTCCATCCACATACGAGCACCACCGGCACCACAGCACATGCCCTGGGTTCCGTTGCGCTGCATTTCAACAACTTCGATGCCCTTGATTGAGGCAACGACTTTGCGAGGAGCCAAGTAGACGTCGTTGTGACGGCCGAGGTAGCACGAGTCGTGATACGTGATGCGCTCTTCAAGAGTTGCGTTGCTGACATCGAGCTTTCCGCTGTCAATGAGCTGCTCAAGAAGTTGCGTGTGGTGAATAACTTCGTACTTTCCGCCAAGTTGTGGGTACTCGTTGGCGAGCGTGTTGAAGCAGTGCGGACACTGCGTGATGATCTTCTTGACACCCATGCCGTTGAGCATGTCGACGTTGGGCATGGCCAACATCTGGAACAAGTATTCGTTACCCGAACGACGTGCCGAGTCACCGGTGCACATTTCGCTTGGTCCAAGAATGGCGACGTCGATGCCGGCACGCTTGAGCAACTTGGCCATTGATTGCGTGACCTTCTTGTTCTTGTCATCGAATGAACCAGCGCAACCAACCCAGTAGAGGTATTCGTGCGAAAGAGCTTCGCCTGGATCAACGATGTCGACATCGAGGCCATCGGCCCAATCGCCGCGCTCGCCTTGATTCATTCCCCATGGGTTGCCCTGGTTTTCCATGGCGCGGAATGCGTTACCGAGTTCGGGTGGGAAGTTACTTTCCATCAACGTGAGGTAACGACGCATGTCGAGAATCTTGTCGAGAATTTCAATGTTGACTGGGCAAATCTCATCGCAAGCCTTGCATGAGGTGCATGCCCAAACTTCTTCAGAGGTAATGCGTTCAAACAATGAATTCGAACTAATGGTGATTTCGCTGTCGGTTCCGATCGGGGGAGTCACGCGACCACCAGGTGCGTGCGATGCAGTTGCAGCCATCACTTCGCCGGTCTTCAAAACAATTTCACGGGGGTCGAGTGGCTTGCCAGTTGCATGTGCTGGGCACACGCTTGTGCAGCGACCACACATGGTGCACGAATCGGTATCGAGCAACTGCTTCCACGTGAAGTCTTCAACAACTGAGGCGCCAAATGATTCGAGCGATGTCTCGGTGAGATTTGGCATGGCCTTCATTGCACCCTTGGGACGATCACGATCTTTTAGGTACATGTTGAGCGGCGACGTAAAGATGTGGCGCAGCATCGTGATCGGCAAGATGGCAAGGAATGCAATAAATCCAACAACGTGAGCGATCCACCAACCCTGATGCCAAAGTTCGAGCGAACGTGGTGCCCAACCGTCAACGAGGCTTGCTAGCGGATAACCAATGAATGACCACTTTTCGTGATCCATATTCACGCCGTTTGCAGTGCTGTCGGCAATACGGAACATTTCTGCACCAAAACCAGAAACACCAATGAGCAACATCACGCCGAGGATGATGGCGTGTTCGGGCTTGCTCTTGATGCGAATGCGATAGGGGCGTTGCACGTAACGACGCACGATGGCCCAGACGACACCAGCTGTGAATACCAATCCGGCGAGATCGCCGATGAGAACGTAACCGCGGTACACATCGCCGTGAAGAAACTTCAGGCTTTCAGGCAACTGGTGATCAAGTTCGAGTGCAGTTGTGACACCGAGCAACACCAAGAAGCCGAAATACATCATCGAGTGCATGAGACCGGCTGCCGAGTCGCGCAACAGTGTGCGCATGTACACACCTGCACGGAAGTCAGCGAGACGACGCTTGGCATTCTTTGCCGTGGTGCGACGACGATCTGACTTGCCACGCTCCCAGTTGCGCATGCGATCAGCGAAACGGAACGAACCCCATAACAACATGACGGGGATAACTGTGTAGAACGCCAACTGGATTGGCCCAGGGATTCCTTCGAATACTTGACGATGAATCGGGGAGTCGCTTTTCCACTTGGTGATGAGCGGAAGGACGCCTGACATCAAAGTGAAGATTGCCATGAATGTTCCGATGGCAATTGAGAGTTGGTAGGGCTTTAAACGCCGCGGGCCAGAAGGCGTGGCTGAAGTGTCATCGTGCGTACTCATGTAGAGAGAACGCTAGTTGCCTGGGGGCAAAAAGGAGAACCTTACGCAGGTGTTATTTCGGTCTCTGACCGAAATCGGAAACGAAAATCAGCCGAAGTATTGGCGGTCGAGTTCGCGGATGCGACCAGCCAAGGTTCCGAGGAGTTTGTGCGAGAGCGCCGGGATGGCGTCGATGACTCCGAGGAATTGACGTTGGCTGATCACCAGCATGACGCACTCGGTTTCGGTGATGACCGATGCGGTGCGGGGACCGTGATCGAGAAGCGAGAGTTCGCCGACAACTGCGCCGGCTCCGAGGGTCGCAACCTTCTTGCCGTTGCGCTTGACGGTGGCGGTTCCGCTGATGATGACGAAAGCTTCACGTCCGGTCTGTCCTTGATCAATGACCAATGAATCGGGGGCGAAACTCACCTCATCTCCTGCTTTGGCGATCTTTTCGAGGTCCTTGTTAGAGCACGACGAGAAGAGCGAGACTTTGCGGAGGCTTTCGAGGTAAGACTTTTTGGAGGCCATGGGTCTTACTATATGACGCTCGTGAACATGTGCGAACTATTGGTGATGTCCCAGTCGTCACCACCCTGAGCCCCCCGCCACACCTGACCATTTTCACCCACTTTGGAATATCGCTGCCGCTAGGCGGCAGCGATATTCCAAAGTGGGTGATTTAGGCGGTGGCTTGGTTGGCGACGGCGGCGGCTGCAGCTTCGATAGCCGCCACATCGCCTAAATACTGAGCACTCGCCACCGACATGTCGTCGTTGAACGTGTATCGCTTCGGTGCCCCCGTCGGAATATTCAATTCGGCGATATCGGCCTGTGAGATTCCCTCTAAGTGCATCACCAAAGCCCGCAACGAGTTGCCGTGAGCAGTCACCAACACCGTTTGGTTATCGCGCAACTGGGGGACAATCGACTCGTTCCAATAGGGCAACACTCGCTCCACGACATCCTTCAAGCATTCGGCCCCTGGCAACAGGCTCGGGTCAAGCAACCGATATCG
>CAMDCI010000096.1 GCA_945889715.1 Bifidobacterium breve
TACGAAGTTGCCGCGATTGTCAAGCACGGCCTCAATCGCATGTACGGCGATGCCAAAGGACCAAACGGCGAAGTTGATCCAGACATCTTCTATTACCTCACGTTGTACAACGAGAACTACGTCATGCCAGCTCGTCCCGCTGGCGTGACTGACGCGCACATCGTGTCGGGCTTATACAAATGGCAGGCAGCACCAACCGATAGCACCATCAAACACACCGCAACGGTTCTCTTCAGTGGCTCGGCACAAGGTGCAGCAATTGCTGCAGTCGAAGAACTCAAGACCCGTTTTAATGTCGGCGTCGAATTGTGGTCGGCCACGTCGTATAAAGCACTGCGCGAAGATGCGTTGGCCATCGAGCGCGACAATCGCTTGCACCCCAGCCATCCCGACAAAGTTGCACGCGTGACGTCGTTGCTCGGTGGATCAACCGATCCGATTGTGGCAGTTACCGATTTCATGAAGATCGTTCCCGAACAGATCGCTCGTTTTGTTCCGGGTCGCTTGTTCACTGCACTGGGAACTGATGGCATGGGTCGTAGCGATACTCGTGAAGCTCTACGCGCTCACTTTGAAGTCGACATGCCCAATATCGTCATTGCGGTGTTGGCGGGCTTGGCTCAAACCGGATCAATTGGCGCCGACGTCGTTGAAGGTGCGATTGCTCATTACGGAATTGATCCCGCCCGCATCGACCCGTACATCGTGTGACCACATGAATGCACCAGACAATCAGCCCGATAGTCACGAATATTTCGCAACGCGCATGGCGCCCAACGCTGCACGCGCCGAAGTCTGGCGTCATGTCGCCAAGTACTTATCAAAGTGGATTAATCCACAAGGTGCGCTTCTCGATCTCGCTGCTGGCTACGGCGACCTCACTGGTGCCGTGAATGCATCTCGTCGAGTGGCTATCGATATCCATCCCGACTTGGCAACACTTGTGCCAAGCAATGTTGAGGCACATGTGGGCGATGCCACTGATCTGTCGCGCTTCGCCGATAACGAATTTGCCACGGTGACTGCAAGCAACTTCCTTGAGCACCTAGACGACGAATCAATCACCCGTTGTTTGGCCGAAGTGATGCGCGTTCTGCAACCAGGCGGACTGTTGATTCTGATTCAACCCAACTATCGCCTGTCGGCCAAGACATACTTTGATGACCCAACCCATGTCACGATTTTCGATGACAAGTCACTTGCCGAATGCGTTGTAAAAAATGGTTTCGTACACGTTCGTACCGAAGCTCGATTCTTGCCGATGACCTTGAAGAGCCGACTCAGCGCCGGACACAAGTTGGTTCCGTTGTATTTACGTCTCCCGTGGCGACCATTAGCGGGCCAAATGATGGTCATCGCGAGTAAACCTGAATGAAGAATTTTCTTGCAGGTAGGAACATCAAGATTGAATACCTTTTGGCTTCTTCAATCGGTTTTGCGGTTGCTTTTCTTACGATCGATCACCGAATACTTTTAGGTGATTCTGCTATTTGGCGCGCCGTCGGGTACGACCAGGGCGGTGGCCTTGCGGCATTCCGGTATTTCATCAACGAAAACTGGTCTTGGCCCCTATTGGTCACCAATTCAATAGGTCTCAACGGTGTTGGTATCACACTCACCGACAGCAATGCCCTACTCGCAATCTTGGTCAAACTTGTTTTCTTTCTCGGAATCTCCGCAGAAAAATGGTGGGGGCTTTGGATCCTGTTCATTTATGTCATGCAACCCGTGTCGATGGTGTACGCCCTCCGTTCTTGGGGCGCCCAACGCCGCACCACTCTCATTTTCGGTTCGGCCTTATCAAGCCTCACCCCCTTCATGCTCTTCAGAGTGATGCACCCAGCTTTGGCTGCACACTTCGTCATATTGCTCGCACTCGCACTAGCCGGTCGTTTGCAGTTTGAAGACAATCCGCGGCGAATCTACTTTCAGTCAGTTCTCTTAGTCGTTTGTTCATTTCTCATTCACCCATATCTCGGTGCAATGACCGCGCTAATTGTCGCACCAGCAACTTTGCAAAATCTCCTGACCGAACACGGCAAGTTCAGAGAACTCATTCAGCCACTCGCACTATTCGTGGTACTCATGACTTTTATTTCTTGGCAGTCCGATTACTTCGGCAGAAACACTGTCCGAAATTCATCGGGCTCAATCTATAACTCGACGATTCTCGCACCAGTCACCCCACTTAAATCCGATATCTGGTCAAATCAAAGTGTTACGGCGAAACTTACAAGTTGGGAGGGATACGCCTACCTTGGATTTGGCGCCGTTCTAGTTTTGATCTTTGGACTGACACAGGTTCGTCGTCAACACCTAGTAAGCGTCATGAAGTTTCGAACTCTATTCATCGGCATTGCTCTTGTCGCTGCGATCGCCATTACGACGAATATTTCAATTTGGAGCGGCCCCACCGTTGATCTTTCTTCAGTCAAAGTCATTTATTGGTCACTTTTTGTGACCGCAATTGCTTCATTGATTTTCCGCAATGTATATCTCCTGGTCACTAGTTTCGTCGGCTTGTATTTCTTCGGAAGTCAACTGGTCTCCGTCTTCACTGATTCATTTAGAGCCAACGGTCGATTTATGTGGATTATTTCCTACTGCATTTTGCTACTGGCTCTCGTTGCTATAGATCGCCACCGAGGAAAATTGGTTCCCATATTTCTTGCCTTGAGTGTTCTTGTTCAACTTATAGATACGCGTTCACTTCTCGGTTGGCCAAATCAATTAGTCATCGACGATTCGTCCAATCGAATCACTCCCATGAATGAATTAGTCGCATCTATTGCAAGATACGAAAGCGTTCATCTTGTGCCTCCAATGGTTTGTCTCACCGATGGTGCCGCAATCGAGGCATTTCGAGATGTCATCATCGCCTCCTCCATCGCCAATGTCCCCGTAGACGCTAATTACGCCGCTCGACCCTCACAAGAAAAGTGTCTTGAAAACAACGAAGCGTATTTCGATGACCCAATCGGACAGTCAGAACTATCTGTCTATGTCATGGACGTGAGCGTGAGCGTGAACATCACAGAAAAAAGCTGTGTCAAAGTCGGATCACTTACCTTGTGTACCAGCATTGAGTAAAACACTTGCCGAAAAATCAGTAATGGCGATTCTTCTTGATGACTCCTTAACAGAACAAACCTCAGTGCCCTGCCGTTCGTGCCGATGATGTGACCGTGATGAAAACTCGTTTAGTTCTCGTGCTCAGTGTGCTGATTTCGAGTTTCCTGGCATTCCATCAACCAGCAGTTGCCGCGACTAACACAACGATCAATTTCACACTCAACACCAGCGGGACTATCGGAAGTATCGGTGTTGATGCGATTTATAACGGCGCCGGTGGAGGCGATTACGAAACCATGGCTCGCTGGAGCGCCGATGGACGACTCTGGAATTACGACCGCACTCCCGGATCACCCACATTCGGATGGCGCACGACGCAATCAAATGGCATCACCGTGAGCGGATCTCCCTCTGTCATGCGACTCGAGATTTACCCTCATCCTCCGACCAACTGCTCCGGTGTCAACGAAAACGATCCGTGCTATTGGCAGACCTACGATCCATGGCAGGGCAACTTTGGTGGCGTGCAAATTCAAGTTGATTCAACGATGGGATCAGATTGGCTGAACGTCGGCCAGATTGATTTACCCCAGCTCGGAGTCAACGGTGCGTTTCGTTTACAGGGCAACATCTTGGCGCACGACGCGGTGCCCGACGATCGCGTTGAAGTTGACATCTTTCAAATTGATTGTGGTTGGCACCAAACATGTGATCATCCGCCCACGAATAGCCGCGGTGTATCTATTGGTGCGTTCGCTTCAACAAAGAACAAGGGGAATGCTTGGACGGGTGGCATTGCCTACGCCGGCCACTACGTGATTTACATTCGCGACATGCTCACTGGCCGTCATCTGCACGGCATCGTTGATATTTCACCAACCAATATTCCAACGATCGATTTAGATGCGGTGTGTTTCGGAATTCCGATTTGTACTTTCGATCAAGGAAGTTCGGCAACGGCAACTGGTGGGTTTCACTCACTCAACCCAACCCGCATTCTTGATACGCGCAACGGAACTGGCATCACCAATGGACCGATTAGGTACGGCGACGGAAGCCAAGCGTCAACCAATCCTCAATTTCGTGCCGATGACGCCGCCAATCATGACCTTCAGGTCACTGGTGTTGGCGGAATTCCCACAAGCGGAGTCAGTGCCGTATTACTCAATGTCACCGCGATCACACCACCTACTGATGGCTTCATCACAGTTGGTCCTCGGCCTGCCGGAGTTGGTGATGTCTTCAACGACCAATTCACATACGGCGAGTGGCCAAGCGCATCAAATCTAAATACCAAGGTCGGAGAGACTGTGCCCAATCTTGTCCTCGCTCGCGTTGGCGCTGGTGGAAAGATTCGCTTGTACAACTTCAATTATCCAACCCACATGGTGGCCGATGTTGCCGGATGGTTTGATTCAAGCGCACTGACATCAACGTCTCGCGGCAGCGCCTTCTACGGGGTCGAGCCCCAACGGTTACTCGACACGCGCAATGGTTTCGGTGAATCATCAGCAGTGAGCGGTGGAAAGTTTGCTCCACTTGATAGTCGCACCTTCACTGTTGCTGGCATTGCCGGCATCCCGAGTAACGCTGATTCAGTCGTTCTCAATATCACCGCCGTTTCGCCAACTGGAACTGGTTGGGTGTCGGCATATCCCGACAACTCCACTCGACCCAATGCTTCAAATCTCAATGTGCTCGCGGGCAACGATCGATCTAACTTGGTTGTCGTGAAGGTGGGCAGCAACGGCAAAGTTCGTTTGTTCGTTGCCGAAGCCGCAACTCATCTCATCGTCGACGTGTTTGGCTACTACAAGCCCACCACTAGCGGAGACGGTAAAACAACCACCGTCAACCCCACACGAATCTTTGACACACGCAACGGAATTGGCACGACCAAGGCGCGCATGAAC
The DNA here is from genome assembly GCA_945889715.1 of Bifidobacterium breve. Lineage (GTDB taxonomy): Bacteria > Actinomycetota > Acidimicrobiia > Acidimicrobiales > Ilumatobacteraceae > Casp-actino8. The sequence continues at coordinate 4,986 of CAMDCI010000096.1, forward strand.
CCTGGGCAGACGCGCACAGTTCAGGTTGCAGGTGCATTCGGAGTACCGAGCAATGCCACCGCGGTGTATCTCAATCTCACGTCGGTCAATGCGTCGGCCTGGGGTTGGTTAGCGGTGTGGCCAACTGGACTACCGATGCCTAATTCTTCAAACGTCAATTTTGCTGGCGGATCAATCGTGCCCAACATGGCCATTGTGAAACTGGGCATCGGTGGCACACTGCAGGTCTACAACGATGCGGGCGTCAACGGGACCACGAGCAGCGATGTACTGATTGATGTGTTGGGATACGTGTCCTGATCTGAAAATCAGATCAACGAACTGATTCGCTGGGCGAAAACATCAACCCCGAATTCGGCAGCGCGTTCTTGAGCTGATGCCGACATCTTGAGTCGCAGAGCTTCATCATTCATCAGCACTCGCGTATACGCCTGCAATTCATCGAGTGTCTTCCAATGGAAACCATCGACGGCGTGCCTCACGATTTCGGCTGGTCCTGCTGCAGCAAATACCACTGGCACAGCCCCTGCTGCCATTGCCTCAACGACGGCGATACCAAAATGTTCAAACCGCTCGGGATGCAGTTCGGCATCTTCACCAAATCCGCCACCATGCCAGTAAATGCTTGCGGTCGCCAGAGTCGTCTCGACGATCTCGCGAGGTGCATTCAAGTGCACGGCAACCGGCAGTCCGATCGCACCACGTCGTATCGCCAATGCGTAGTCGCGACTCGCGGCATCGGCGCCGCCAACAAATGCGAGTTTCCATGAACCAATTCCTTCACGCGACGAAAACATGCGTGTGAATGCTTCAAGTAATTCATGCTGTTTTTTTGAATGGCCAAGTGACGGGTCAAAGAATCGACCGATTGATGTGATCAGTTCAACCTTCTTGCCAGGCTTCACCGTGGTGCGCACGGGCGGATACACGATCTCGCTGTCGGCATCCCACAATTTCTTGACCCAGCCCGCGGTGTACTGCGAGTTAGACAAAAACTTGGTGTACGACTTGGCCCATGATTGGTCAATCACCCGGCGTTGTAATCCACGCCGCACACCTTCGAGACGTTCAGGAACTCGCGGCGCCAACTTCATTGCACCTAAACCAGTTCGCGCCACTGCGTCAACCGCTTTGCGACGTGATGTTGTCGGTGGTTCTGGAAAATGCACGTAGTACAAACCAAGCGGGGCCTGATTCACAGTATGACTGCGATAGGTGCCGTTAATGAATACATCAAAATCGGCGCTCGCAACGCTGGCCTCAAGATCATCACATACTTTTTGCCACGCACATCCGCCGAGGTCAACGCCAAGCCGTGCGCGAGTGGCTTCAATATTTGGTTCTTCGGGTCCGAGCAACGTGACATCGCAATACTTCGACAATGTTTCGGCGATCGCTCCACTGACTTGCTCGCCGCCACCGTAGGTAGCCCAGTACAAGTTGTAAATCGCAACTTTGGGACGAGTCACTTTGACACTTCCCACTTCATAAGTGATTCGCGTGTACAACGACGGTCCATCAACCATCGATCACGCAGCATCGCAGGTACCAACGAAATGTATGACTTCAAGACTCGTCGTCGCATTGCAGCCTCGGGCCGCGAGGGCATCCGCAATGTCAACGGACGTAAAATCAAATGGCGCACGTTAATGATGACGGTTCGGCGCACTTCACCTAGTCCTGAACGGACCGCCAACCACATCGGAGCATTCTTTACCAAAACCAACAAACGATTTCGTTCGGTATAAAACCGGAACGTGTCGCTGCCGACCCCCGATGATTGTGCATGGCGGTGACGCACTAAGGAGCCAGGAGCATAGAGATAGCGCCAACCCTGCAGACGACCACGCCACGACAAATCGGTGTCTTCGTAATACAAGAACAAACGCTCGTCGAAAACGCCAACTGCATCGAGGTACGCCTTCTTCAACAACACCGCACCGCCACACCAAGCGAAAACTTCAACTGCTTGTTCAAACTGTCCACCATCACGTTCAAGAAATCCGCGATCACCACCGAAGCCACGCTCATATAAATTCGAACCGACATTGTTGATCACGTCAAACACATCGCTACCGACGCGCACATCAACCCACGTGAATATCGGCTTCTTGTCGGCGTAGCCACCACCAACAGTCACGGTCACTTCATCAATATCTGACCGCAGGGTGACGGTGCGCTCGGTTTCTGCCGACAACCGAAATGACACCACTTGTTGAACAGATTCATCAGTTCGTGTCTCGCTAATGCGCAGGGCTCCCCGGTTTTTGCTCCAGCGGGCAAACTCTTCACCCCGACTGGGGTCAAAGCCCACCGGTCCATGAAAGCCTTCGTCAAATTGCAAACGATCATCGCGACGTTCACCATCAATGCGAATACCAGACACACAGACTCCGACGAGCCT
>CAMDCI010000097.1 GCA_945889715.1 Bifidobacterium breve
AAGTAAACAACGACAATGACCGCCGTGATCGCCAACAACTGGAAGTTCATGATGAACGATGAATCGCAGGTTTCGTACCCATATGAGTCGTAGGTGCAATTGGTATTGCCGATGTACCCGATGAATGCGACAACATTGGCGGCGAACCAGAGCAGGAGGAACGAGGCGCCTAAAAGCCAGATCGATTTACGTCGAGCCTTGTCTTGTAGCCCAAAAAACGTTGGCCGAGGGTTGGACATGTCTCCACCGTAGACCGAATCTGCCGAAAATCATGCGCTTGATGACGATGAACCGAATCTCGACTCAACCTTTATTTTCGCTTTCAGTGTGCGCAAAGAATATAAGACGGAAAACCTGTGTCCTCGTCGATTGTAGGGTTCGCTCTGTCAACCTGTGATTGGAGAAACATGGCTCAGAAAATTGACTTGAATATTGGCGAAAGCGTGCTTGTTGAGGTGAAGCATTCACCACTTTGGACATGGTTTCTATATGTCATCACTCTCGGGCTTTGGGAGATCTGGCGGCAACAAAACAAATTCATCGTGACAAACCAACGTTTAATTCATGTTCACGGAATCATCAATCAATCAAAAGACATACTCCCGCTCGCAAAAGTCCAATACATCCGTTCAACTGCCGGAATTCTGGGTTTGTCTAATGTTCGTCTCGGAACTGCGGGAAGTGGTTTTCTCAGTTCAGAGCGAATCTCTTTGATTACACGGGCCAACTCACTGTCATTATCTGCCGCAATCCAAGCCAACTCGGTCATCTAGAAAATTGCATTGCCAAACAAAAAGTCCCAGGCTTGTGACCTGGGACTTTGTACGTGGAGCTGAGGGGAATTGAACCCCTGACCTCTTGCATGCCATGCAAGCGCTCTGCCAACTGAGCTACAGCCCCATGAGGGACATTGGCACGATACCAACCGGTAGCACCCTGCCAAAACCTCACGCTGATACTTCCCCACGGCTACTTCCCGATTACCGCCTTTGAACTATGCCCGCCAGTCGATGCGTGGCACGTCTTTGTACAAGCGCTCGATCTCGTAGAACTCACGGGTTTCATCTAAGAACACGTGCACGATCACGTCGCCGTAGTCGAGCAAGACCCATGACTGCTCGCGGTGACCTTCGGTTCGGCCAGGCGACCGTCCACACACTTCTCGAATACGATCTTCTATTTCACCAGCGACAGCACGCACCAAACGCGGGTTTGACGCACCGGTCACGACAAACAATTCAGTGATTGTCAGCACATTGCCGACTGCCAACACAATCGTGTTGGTTGCTTGCTTGTCATCGGCGGCACGAGCGGCAACAAATGCCAGTTCGAGAGTATCGGGTTTAGCCAACGGTTCACTGTTCGCATCTTTGGACTTTGATTCATCGGCCATTACGGGGTCGTTTCTGTTGTTGGAGCATCGGCTGCATCAGCAGCTAAATCTTCCGGATTGACATTTGGATCCGGCTTTGCTCCGGTCGCTAAGAAGTTGACGAAAGAATCACCAAGAATCATTTGGATATCAATTCCTTCAACACGTTCTGTTGCTTTTTCAAAAACAATTTCACCGAACATAGTTGTCAGTGGTTCGGCCATTGCCCGATCCATTTCATCGGAGTACTTGATCACGGTAACTGGTGGCGGGGTTGAAGTGACCTGACGCACGAGAATCACATTTGTTCCCATGTACAACATGCGGAACGTTGCATCCTGTGTCACCGCAATATCGCCGAACGGACTGTCGATTTGCACACTGAGCGTTGGGAAGACCGCCACCATCGCACTTGGGGCGACGCTGGCCATCACCATGACAAGTTCACCAGCGTTAAAACCGTATACATCAATGTCTTGTGGATTTTGCTCGGCATCAATGAGTCGCTCGAATCCAAATTGCCAAACTTTCATTGGCCCCGAAAAAAGCGCCGACATAAAAGTCGGCAGATCTGTCGGCGTTTGTGCGCCGACATCTGGAATAACTGCGGCTGGTACAGCGCCAATAACTCCGGCCCCAATTGAAGCAACGATCGCGTCCCAAGTCGCTTTCACATTTGGCAAGCGTGCCGATTCAATTTGCGCCACGTCGCGCGAGGCCAACACTTGCGCTGCTTGGATAGGCGTAAATTCATTCGCCCCTGCAACAGCAACAATTCGCGTTGCATCGGTTTCAGTATCGGTGACATCGGCGGCATAGGTCGGCGTTGTGGTACCAGCGCGAGCGATCAGTTCAGCGGTTGCGTCAACACCATTCACCGCTATCAAATCGATCTGACTATTTGTCACGCTTTCAACAGCGGCTTTCAGGGCGTCAACTCCATCAGATCCGTACACATCGGCCAAACGCTTTGGTTCACCGGCCGGCTGACCAGGCAGCATTAATCCAACAGGCATAATCATGACCGTTCCGCCTGCGCCTTCAGGCGTCAGCGCAACAATGCTCAATGAAGTCAAGAAGTTTTGTTCATCGGTGACAGCCAAAATCGCAGTGGGAGTTGTCGGCAATTCACGTGACGGCAACGCCACAACTTCTTGTGCAGCCTTCGAGTCACGGATCGCGCGCCATGCAACGACCACCGAAACAGGCAAGAGTGTTAACACCAACATGCCTGCACCAAATGCAACCCAGGTCTGATGACGACGACGCTGTTTCAACGTGGTCATGCTTGGGCTCCAATCGGTAACGAATACAACGAACGTTCGCGAATCACTCCAAGAACTGGTTGTGTAATGAGATAGTCAAGCGGGCGACCGTCAGTAAAGCGCGATCGAAGGTCGGTGCTTGACACATCAAGTCGAGGAACCTCAACACGAATCCAATCAATGTCGGTCGACAGCGCAACCGGCGCACCTGGACGATCGACAACAACCAACCGCGTCAGTTCAGTCAATTCTTGAAAACGTTCCCAAGTCGGAACACCAGCAGCGGCATCATCGCCAACGATTGTAAAAAATGTCGCATTGACGTATTCAGGATTTTGCAGACGCAATGAACGCAATGTGTCAACGGTATAACTCGGCCCGCCCGTGTGAATTTCGGTGTCTCCTACAACGAGCCCCGGAACCGCCGCAACTGCCGCTTCAACCATCGCGAAGCGGTCCTGTACCGGAGTAATCGCTCGCGAACCTTCCTTTTGCCATGGCACGTTGGCCACCATCAAAATGACTTGATCAAGCTTGAGGGCGTGCATCACGTTGACTGCCGTCACCAAATGGCCAACATGGGGCGGATCAAAGGTTCCGCCGAAGAGGCCAATTCGGAGCCCAGGAGCGTTCTGGTCAATAGAAGCCGAGGGCGAAATGGTCACCTCGGCAGTCTACGGGCGCACCTACGAGCGCACATCTCAGGGCTCAAGCATCGTTTACTTGATATGAAACCCCAGCCCACAGCCAAATTTGACAGTTTCTTGACAATTCAGAAAGTTTTCCTTTAGTCGTGGCTTATACCTGCCGAAAGTTAAAAGCGTCACGAAGTGGCCAACAAAGTAATTCCAATACGACATAGACCACAACATTTGATAACCTAATGATCCCTTCTCGGGACCATGACATAAAAAATACCTGCCAGCGTTACCCCCAATTCACCCCTCGTTTCCCAACAAAATCATTGAGAAACAAATGGTGGCGGGTCCCAGAAACAATTTTTAGTAATTACCCCCCAGCCAGTTTCAGCCCTGTCTATGTTGCGCCCCTCGATCAGGTCACCGATCGACATGCCCGACGGCACACAGCACGTTGAAACAATTAGCCCCCACGAACAGTTGAGACAAGAGCATGAACGACTCCATCGGTATTTATCTAAATGACATCGGCAAGGTTCCATTGTTGACCGCCGAAGATGAACGCGTTTTATCACGTGCCATTGAAAAGGGTCGCGAGGCCGCATCGAAGTCAGCTGCCGGCGACAAGACCGTGGCCGTCAAGCGTGATATTCGCGAAGCAGCCAAAGCAAAAGATCGCTTCATTCGCGCCAACCTGCGCTTGGTTGTTTCAATCGCTCGTCGCTATCCACTACCCCAGGGCATGGATCTTCTTGACCTCATTCAAGAAGGAAACCTTGGTCTCGAGCATGCCGTTGACAAGTTCGACTGGCGCCGTGGCTTCAAGTTCTCGACGTACGCAACGTTCTGGATTCGTCAGGCCATCGGTCGTGCCCTTGACCAGAAGGCCAGCCTCATTCGTATCCCCGGTGATCGTTCGGCAAGCCTGCGTGCTGCGTTGCGTCAGGCCAGCGGCGACGGCGAAACCCTCGACTTGTCAAATGCCGAATTGCACCGCCTCACCACCCCGGTCTCGCTCGACAAGACCATTGGCGATGACGGCGACGCAACTCTTGGTGACTTGATGGCCAATGGCGACCCCACCCCCGAAGACCACATCATCGCTCAGGGCGAAACCGATCAACTCAACAAGTTGCTCGACACCCTTGATGCTCGTGCTCGTTACGCCGTTGAAGCCCGCTTTGGTCTCATTGATGGTGAGCGCAAGAGTTTCCGTGAAGTTGGCGAAAAGCTGGGCGTGACCGCCGAAGCCGCTCGTCGTTTGGTGTCACGAGCAGTGACTGGCCTCAAAGAAGAAGCCGAAGACATCTTCGCCTACTGACGTTTAAACGCCCATAGTTCTGCGGGGCTCGACCCCAGTGAAAACGACCCGATGGCTTTGGCCCTCGGGTCGTTAGGCTTTTTTCATGGCCAATACTTGGACCCCTTCATCGTGGCAGTCATTCCCTGCTGTACAGCAGCCGAAATGGCCCGACCAGAGCGCAGTTGATCGCTCGTTGAAGCAGATCGCCTCGTATCCCCCGTTGGTGTTTGCCGGCGAAGCCCGAGCCCTGCAAAATTCTCTTGCTCAGGTATGTGCGGGTAACGCGTTCTTGTTGCAGGCTGGCGATTGCGCCGAAAGTTTCGATGAGTTTTCGGCCAACAACATTCGCGAGAAGTTGCGCGTCATTTTGCAGATGGCTGTCGTGCTCACCTACAGCCTCGGTGTCCCCACGATCAAAGTCGGTCGTATCGCTGGTCAATTCGCCAAGCCTCGCAGTGCCGACACCGAAAAGATTGGTGACCTTGAGATCCCGTCATTCCGCGGACACATTGTCAACGATCCTGCACCAACTGCCGAGGCACGTATCCCCGACCCCGATCGTCTCGTGCAGGCATACCACCAGTCAGCAGCAACGCTGAACTTGTTGCGCGCCTTCGTCAAGGGCGGCTTTGCCGACTTGTCCCGCGTGCACGCCTGGACTCAAGAGTTCGTTGGCTCAAGCCCCGAAGGTCAGCGCTACGAACAAGTAGCGACCGATATCGAACGTGCATTGCGATTCATGCATGCATGTGGCGTCGACACCGAGAACACCGCCGCGCTTCACGAAGCCGACGTGTACACAAGCCACGAAGCACTCCTGCTCGGTTACGAAGAAGCACTCACCCGCCAAGATTCGTTGACAGGCGCTTGGTACGACTGCTCAGCTCACATGTTGTGGATTGGCGAACGCACTCGTCAACTCGATGGTGCGCACATCGAATTCTTGCGCGGTGTTGGCAACCCTCTTGGTTGCAAGATCGGCCCATCAACCACAGTTGATTTCATTCTCGATCTATGTCAAAAACTCAATCCAGCACAGATTCCTGGGCGCCTCACATTGATTAGTCGCATGGGTGCCGACAAAGTTGAAGAATCGTTGCGCCCGTTGCTTCGTGCAGTACGCGAAAGCGGACACCCAGTCGTCTGGGCGTGCGACCCCATGCACGCGAATACCTTCACTTCAGTTGGTGGTCGCAAGACCCGTCACTTCGACGAGATCATCCGCGAGATCACCGGCTTTGTTGCCGCACACCGTGCCGAAGGAACCTGGCCAGGCGGCATTCACGTTGAACTTACTGGCGACAATGTCACCGAATGCTTGGGTGGCGCCGACGATCTCACTGATGCTGATCTTGATGTGCGTTACCAAACCGTGTGCGACCCGCGTTTGAATGCGCGCCAAAGCCTTGACTTGGCTTTCGGCGTGGCTGAACTCATACGCTCTGCCGGCTTTGCCTGATTCATCGCTCTCACAGCTCCTGTCCACCATTGATTCGTGGCCTGTCCCACACGCCGCATGCGCTGTTATTCGCTCGGGCGAGGTTGTGGCATCGCACGGAGAGATCAACCGGATCTTCCGCTTGGCATCATTATCAAAAGTCATCACCAGTTGGACTTGTTTAATTGCTGTCGAAGAAGGTTCAGTTTCTTTGGATGACGCAGTTGGTCCCCCTGGATCAACGCTTCGTCATTGTCTTGCTCACGCTGCTGGTTATGGGTTTGATACAACTACGCCAATCATGGGAGTCGGCAAGCGGCGCATCTATTCGAATACCGGAATTGAAATTGCCGCGACACATGTTGCCGAGCGCACTGGCATGATGTTCAGCGAATACATGCGCGAAGCAATCTTCGAACCGCTTGCTATGAACGACACCTCGCTGAAAGCATCACCTGCCTACGCCGTCTTGAGCACTATCAACGACATGACATTGTTCATGAAAGAACTCATGAAGCCAGCATTGATCACCGCTGTCACTGCACAAGATGCAATCACTGTGCAATACCCAGAACTCGGTGGCATCATTCCTGGACTTGGTTCGTATAAACCAAATCCCTGGGGACTTGGTATTGAAATTCGCGATCATAAACAGCCGCATTGGACGGGCTCAATGAATTCGCCGCAAACATTTGGTCACTTTGGTGGGTCGGGAACCATGATGTGGATCGATCCAACGATTGATGTTGGATTGATTGCGTTAACAGATCGCAACTTTGATGAATGGTCAGCCGAAGCACTTGTTGCGTGGCCTAGCCTGAGTGATGCCGTGATTCAATCGTTGTCAAATCACGCATAACTTCTTCTTCAACGCACACCCTTTTTATGACCAGCATTCGCCGAACTGAACGTGTCTTACTTGGTGCCGTCTTTGCCATGGAAGCGGGTGGAAGTGTCATCTTCGCTCTGATGGGCAACTTGCAAGATGAATTCCATTTTTCTGATGGCGGCCTTGGGTTCATTGCCGCAGCAGGCTTCATGGCTTCTTTCGTGATGCAGATTCTGATTGCTCCTTATGCCGATCGCGGACATGCCAAACGTTTATTAATTATTGGAACAACTCTTGCTGTCGTTGGCAACGCACTCTTTGCTGGTGGATCATCACTAATCATCTTCGTTTTAGCGCGATTAATTTCTGGCGCCGCGAGCGGATTGTTCTTGCCTCCAGCGCGTGCCCTGATGGCATCACTTGATGA